>NZ_CP053439.1:1281818-1602272 GCF_000769405.2 Rhizobium brockwellii | reverse complement strand
ACGGCACGAGAGTGACTGGTCGTGAGAATGAAACCCGCGGAAGCGCGGGTTTTATGTCGTTTGAGGTGCCCTATTTCTTAGGCCCAGGTGATGGAGCTGCTCCATCTCCAGTTTTACGCGCTGTGGAGAGCCGTATGCGCTGGCGCTTTCGACAGATCTCTGATCTGGCCGTCTTATCGAAAAACATTGTGCACTGCAGCAACCTTTTCGTAGACTGACACGTTTAGTTCAGCATCACCGCCATCCCGGCTGCTGATTGGCGGAGACTTTCATGAGATCTATGTCAGACACGCTCGCACGCCTTGCTGCGCTGCGAGGAACCCTTCGCGCCCAACCTACGCAGAATAATCCCGATCTCGTCGCCCTGGACGCATTTGGTTCAAACGCGGGCGCCTTGGGGGGCTACACCTATCTGCCGTCGAAGCGCGGGAAAAACATGGCCCTGGTCGTCGTCCTGCACGGCTGCACCCAGACTGCCGCCGGGTATGATATCGGGTCCGGGTGGTCGCGATTGGCCGAGGATTATGGCTTCGCGCTGCTGTTTCCCGAACAACGACGGGCAAACAATCCAAACCTCTGCTTCAATTGGTTCAACCCCGAGGACATAAGCCGGGATCACGGCGAGGTCTTTTCCATTCGCCAGATGATCGCAAAGGTCGTTGCGGAACACGGTATCGACAGCAGGCGCGTGTTCGTGACTGGGCTTTCGGCCGGCGGCGCAATGACAGCCGCTATGCTGGCAACCTATCCCGAGGTTTTTGCGGGCGGCGCGATGATTGCCGGCCTGCCATATGCAAGTGCTGCAACCATTCCCGAGGCGTTCGACCGTATGCGCGGTCATGGCGGCCCGACTGCCAAAGAGCTGGAACGGCGGTTGAGAAACGCTTCAGGGCACAAGGGCCGATGGCCGACATTAGCAATATGGCAGGGAACCGCAGACAGCACCGTCGTGCCATCCAATGCGAATGCGATCGTTGAACAGTGGAGAAATGTCCACGGCGTCGACGCATCGCCAGCCCGTGTGGAAGATATCGGACGACATCAGCGAAAGGTCTGGACTGATGCTCATGGCGTCGACGTGATCGAGCTCTATACGATTGCCGGTATGAGGCATGGTACGCCTCTCGATGTCGGCACCGGCTATGGGACAAGCGGCCCCTTCATGCTTGACGTCGGAATTTCCTCGACCGTCGAAATTGCCAGGTCCTGGGGTCTCGTCCCCTCATTTGAAAAGCGGCGCGACGCGAAAGCCTCTGCTACGCAACCGGAAAACGCTACAGATCCATTCAGCACAGGTAGCGATCGTGGCGGCATTCAGAAAATCATTGAAGACGCCCTCCGGTCCGCTGGGCTGATGCGGTAGTCATATCGCTAATTAAAGTGGAGATTTGTAGACAAGAATAAATACGCGGAATAGGAATGGCGCTCATCGTCATACGGGGAGACACCATGGTTCCGCTTTCGCTTATTATCACAACTGCTTCGCGCCGCCGCATGGCGGCTGCACTTGCCGCGATGATGTTTGCACCGGCAGCTTTTGCCGAAGAGATCGTCTTCAAGGATCAGGGGAACCGCGAGGTACTGCTGGCAAAGCCTGCCGAACGTGTCGTCTCGATCGTCATCCCAATGGCTTCCACCGTCATCGCGCTGGATGGCAGCACCCGGAAGCTCATTGGCATGAACCCGACGGCAAAGAGCGCCGTGGTCGAAGGGATTCTCGGAAAGATCTTCCCCGAGGCGAAGGATATTCCATCGGACGTGACGGCGCCGAATTTCGTGCCGAACGTCGAGGCGCTCACCGCCGCCAATCCCGACCTCGTCATCCAATGGGGTGATCGCGGCGCCGACATCGTCGCGCCCATCACCAATGCCGGGCTCACCACGATGCTGATCCTCTACGGCACGGAAGAGCTGACCCGCGACTATATGACCATGGCCGCGAAGGCGATCGGCAAGCCAGAGCGGATCGGCGAACTGGTGGAATGGCGCGACCGCGTCCAGAAGGATATCGAAGCCAAGGCAACTGCTATCCCCGACGACAAGAAGCCGAACGTTCTCTATCTCGGCCGTGCGCTCTCCGATATCAGCGCCTCCGGCACCAAGGGCAATTACAATGCCTGGTCCATCGAGCTTGCCGGCGGCAAAAACGCCTCGGCCGAACTCAACGGCACCGTCTCGGTGAACAAGGAACAGATCGCAGCGTGGAACCCCGACGTCATCTTCCTCAATGCATTCGAGGCAAAGCTGAACGTCGACTGGGTCTATAACGATCCGATCCTGTCTCTGACCAATGCCGCCAAATCCAAGCGGGTCTACAAGATGCCGCTCGGCGGCTATCGCTGGGATCCGCCGAGCCAGGAATCGCCGCTGTCCTGGATGTGGACGGCCAACCTGCTCCATCCCGAGACCTTCAAATACGATCTGCGCACAGAGATGAGGACGGCCTACAAGACGCTTTACAATTACGACCTGACCGATAGCGATATCGACAATATCCTTTGGCTGAAGGAACAGGGCGCCGCCGCCGACTACGCACAGTTCGAGGCGAAGTGACGTCATGGCGACGATGACGCATGAGGAGACGGCGCCGGCTGTCCGCCGGGTTCACCTCGCCAGGCAGACGCTGGTCTTCGCCTTGCTGCTGGCGCTGCTTGTGGTCGCCTTCACCGTCAGCCTCTGCGTCGGGCGGTTCTCGGTGCCGGCTGTACGCGCGCTGGAGCTGATCTGGCAGGGGATCAGCGACCCCTCGCGGGAGCTTACCGGGATCGACGAGCGCATCGTGCTGCTGGTGCGGGCGCCGCGTGTCGTGCTTGCGGCACTTGCCGGCGCGGGGCTCGCAATCTCGGGCGCCGGTCTTCAGGGCGTGTTCCGTAATCCGCTGGTTTCGCCAGATATATTGGGCATTTCCCAAGGTGCCGCCTTCGGTGGCGCGCTGGCGATCATGCTCGGTATCTGGGGATTTCCGCTGATCGCCATGGTGTTCCTCTGCGGCATGGCGGCCGTCATCCTGGTGGGGCTGCTGTCGCGCATCAACGGCCGGTCGGAAACGGTGACCGTGATCCTGTCGGGGCTGGTCATAAGCTCGATGTTTTCGGCGGTTGTTTCGCTGCTGCAATTCATCGCCGATCCCAACACATCCCTTCCCGCCATCGTCTACTGGCTGATGGGATCTTTCGCGACAGCCACCTGGGAGCGCACGCTGGTGGCAGCACCGGGTCTCATTCTCGGAAGCTGCTTCCTGTGGATGCTCCGCTTCCGGCTCAACATCCTGTCGCTCGACGAGGCCGAGGCCCGCAGCCTCGGCGCCAATACGACGCGCGAGAGATGGCTGGTCTTCTGCCTTATCGCCGTCATCGTCGGCAGCCAGGTCGCAGTCTCCGGCATCATCGGCTGGATCGGCATTGTCATTCCCCACGCCGCCCGTTTGCTGGTCGGCCATGATCACCGCGCGCTGCTGCCGGCAGCCGCCGTGCTCGGCGCAGGATTCATGGTCTGCATCGACACCCTCGCCCGCACCGCGACGGCGGCGGAAATCCCGCTCGGCGTCATCACCGCCCTTGTCGGCGCGCCGATCTTCGCCGCTCTCCTGCGCCATCACTATCGCGAAAGGACGGGATCATGATCGGATTGACGGATGCAGTCGTCAGGTTCGGGGTGCGCACCATCCTCGACAGCCTGAGTTTCTCGGTTCCCGTCGGGCGTTCGCTCGCCATTCTCGGCCCCAACGGCCGTGGTAAGACGACGACGCTGAAAGCCATGCTCGGCTTCCAGCGGCTGGACGAAGGCAGCCGGGTGGCGCCCGACATTGTCGGCTACGTCCCGCAGACCGGAAGCAGCAACCAGCGCTACCGCGCCATCGATGTCGCCGTCATGGGGCGGGCAGCGCATCTCGGCCTGTTCGGGCAACCGGGACCTTCCGATTTCGAGATTGCCCATGCCGCGCTCGAACGGGCGGGAGCGGCCCGCTTTGCCGATCATTTCTTCGACCGGCTTTCCGGCGGCGAACGGCAGCTCGTGCTTCTGGCGCGAGCGCTCGCCACCGGGTCGGAGGCGATCGTCCTCGACGAGCCGGCGGCGGCACTCGACCTTCGCAACCAGGAGCGGCTGCTGAACCTGCTCAAAAGCCTGCGCGAACCGCGCGACAAGGCAATCGCCTTCACGACGCATGATCCGAACCATGCGCTTGCCGCTGCCGACGACGCGCTGCTCATGATGCCGGATGGTCAATCGCTGTTCGGTCCGGTCGCGGAGACGATCACGCCGGAACATCTCGAACGGCTTTACGGTGTCCCGATGCGGGTGGTCCAGCTTATCGGCCCGACAGGCGACAGGCATCAGGCGGTTCTGCCCGCCTTTGCAGGAATTTGCGCCGCATGAGCATCCTTCTGATCCAGTCGCATTATCAAGACCCTTTCAGCATGAGCCCGCCGGCTTTCGCCGAGGCGACCGCGCAAGGCAAGCTGATCACCGTACGCGAGATGGAGCTGACCGAGGCGCATTTCGCCGCCGTAAGTGGCCTCATCACCACGACCCATCTCGATCAGGTCGGCTTCCTCAGATACGCGCCGGCGGCGGCATCCTTCCTCGACCGAGGCGGCCGGTGGGTCTTCAACGGCCACATGCTTCGGCCGATTCTTCCGGAGCTCGGCACCTATGTTCCCATGCCGCAGCCGAAAAGAGCCGACTTCGTGCAGGTCAGGCAATTCGACCATCCTGTTTTTGCCGGCATCGACCAGAGGATGCTGGAAACGAACCGCGGCGTCGCCGGTTTCTACGGCCGCGGACACAATCCGATGCCATCAGGCGCCGTTGCGATCAATACATTGGGACCGGCTGCGGTCCCCGTCGACTGGATCTGGGCGCGGCCGGCGGGCGGAGAACTATTGTCGCATGCCGGAAACGAGTTCTGGGGCTGCGGAGACGATCCCGACATCAAGAGGCATCTGGCCGGCCGTGTTATCGCCTGGCTGGCGGGGGAGCTGAACCGATGAGCGTGCTCGCGATCCATCCCGGCGCCTACTACCACATTGAGACGCTGGAAGCGCCGCGTTACCGGTATCATTTCGACAGGCTGGTGCGCCCGGAGGAGCTGCCCTCGGTCGAACTCAGCGAACACCAGGTGCTGTTCATTCCCTGCCGGACGCCGGCGGACCGGATGGCGCCGCATGCGGCGCAACTGCGCGCCTATCTCGACCAGGGCGGCACGATCGTTGCGACCGGCGAGACGGCATGGGAAGCGTTCCTGCCGGCGATCCATTTCACGCCGCAACCGACAAACTGGTGGTGGTGGCTGACCGAGGGCGCCGATCTCGGCGTCAGGATCTCGGCACCCGACCACTCGCTGTTCGAACATCTCGGGCAGGACGACCTGACCTGGCACCTTCACGGCTGGTTCGACCCACCCAAGGGCGTCGAGGTTCTGGCGGTGAACGAGGAAGGCAAGCCGATCCTCTATGTAGACGAGGTCACGACGGCGGGGCGCATGGTGATCACCAGCCTCGACCCCTGCTTCCACCACGGATCGCATTTCATGCCGGCGACGACGCGCTTCCTGGATGGTTTCCTTCCGTGGATGCGCAAGGAACTGGACAAGGGAAAATCGGAATGAACGAAACGAAGATCGAAGTGCTCGAAGACGGCAAGCCGCTTGCCTACGGCTTCGCCGACATCATGCATTATCACGGCTATGGTTTTCCCGGTGGTGTCGCCCATGCCTTCAAGGTGATGGAGCGCGCCTTTCCGCTGCTCAGCGCCGACGGACCGCCGGAGCGCCGCGAAATCTCGATCCGCACGGCCTTTCGCGGCCCGGGCGGGCGTGACGCCTTCGAAATGGTGACACGCGCATTGACGGAAGGACGCTACAGCGTCGACCCCTCGCTCGATCGGCCGGAGCGCGGCGATATCCTCGCCCGCTACGTCTTCGAACTCAGCTATCGCGGCCGCACCGTCACCCTGCAACTGCGCGACGGCCATGTTCGCGAGGAATTCATCATGCTCGGCCGGAAGCCCGGCCGGACACCCCAGGAAGAGGAGCGTCTCGCCTGGCTAAAGCAGGAGATGGCGGACCGCCTGCTGGCGCTGCCGCCGGAGGCGGTTTACGAAGAGGGATAGGACGACCACTCAGATTCGGCAGACCTCCCCGAAGATCGCCACTATCGATTTTGAGACTTGGGCAGTGGTCCGTTTTGGTGGCTGAAGACCAGTTCGCTCTGGACATCTTGCTGAAACTGCAGCACCCGCTGACCGACATCACTCTCCGGCATCCCGGCCGCCAGAAGCTGATCGGCAAGCCTGCGGCATTCGGCCTTCCAGAATTCTATCGCATCTGCGCCGTGCCGCCGGCCGAGTTCGCGCGCGCAGCGCTCGACATTGGCAGTTCCGGTTCCAGCGGGAAAGGCAATAACTCTGCCTTCATTGGCGCCAGCGGGCCGGCGGGTCATTTCAGTAGCCATCGAACACAGGTTCCATTGATCCTGTTCGTTGTCTACGGGACTATGGTTAACGCTTTCTATTTGCTGCCGTAAGAAGATCAATCAGGTGGAATTTTGGTGGACCGCAGCGTCACCAGGTGATCGGATGGGTTTTGCCGGTGAGCACGTTGACGAACCCCTCCGGCGCCAGCTCCGACGGCGCGACCAGGACCCAGCGCCAGGGCGAGCAGGTCAGCGTCGCAAACGACAGGCGTTCGGGAAATCCCGGCCACCATCGGGGCGAGAAGGTCGGCTCGTACATCCAGTCGATCCCAGCACCGGCCGCATAGAGAGCCTGCATCTCCGCATCGAGCGCTTCGGCCGAACGCGCCGTCATCAGGCCGCCGACCTCATAGCGGACGCGGGCAAGAATCTTGCCGCCGGATACCAGCACCCAGCCACCCTGCTGCTCGTTCAGGGCATTGACTGATATCGCCATCGCCTCGTCGGATGAGCCGACCGTCCAGATATTGTGCTTGTCGTGCCCGAGCGTGGAGGCGAGTGCCGTCTCCGGCGTGCGCGGCCCGGTGCCCAGCCAGAACATCCTGGAGACCTTGGCCTCCCCGGAGAACCGGTCGACAATCGAGAATTTGGTGACATTGCGCGCGGGATCCCGCTGCACGGCGCCCTCTTCCACCGGCAATCCCATGGTGATGAAATCGTCGTGCCAGTGAAACGGCCGCAAAAGTGCTGCGTTGACCGCGGTCCGGTTCGCCGGCGCCTCGATGCGGAAATCGTCAGCCGTGACCGTCCTGTCTATTTTCACGGTGCGCGTCGCCCATTGCGGCCAATCGATTTCGGGACGCACGCCAATGAATGTCGCACCCTCGGACACAGGACGCCCGTCGGCCCACACTTTTTCGATCGACAGGCTGGCGACGTCGCTGAGAAGAACGAAATCGGCGAAACGGCCCGGCGCGATCGATCCGACCCAAGGCGTCAGCCGCATATGGCGTGCCGGATTGAGGGTGACGCACTGAATGGCAACCTCCGGCGCAAGGCCGTTTTCAATGGCAAGCCGGACATTGTGGTCGGTCGCACCGATTTTCAGTGTGTCCGAGGCGCTGCGATCGTCGGTCACCAGGGCGATCTGCGACCAGTCCGTCAGTCCCTTGTCGATCAGCCCGCGGATGACCTCCGGCAGGGAATGCGGCCTGAGCTCGATGAAAAGGCCGTGGAGGAGTTTCTGCCAGATCTCATCGAGAAACCAGCCTTCGTGATCGGAGGCGAGACCTGCCGCGGCAAAGGCATTGATCGAGGCCATGTCGCGCAGTCCGGCACCGTGGCCCTCGACCACGCCGCGCTGCTCGAAGGTCGCGCCGATCATGCCCCACAGCCGATCGTAGGAAGGATTGCCGGGATCGGATATGGACGGCCAGTCCATGACCTCGTCGAGCCCGGCGACCATCATGCTTTCGGAAAGGAAGGCCTTCTGCTCATCGTAGCCGAACCAGCCGCCACCCCATTCATAAGCGGTCGGCGGCACGGCGGAGCCAGGCAGCGGAAAGATTTTCATCGGCGATCCGCGTCGGCGCGCTTCCAGCCAGAATTCCAGATTGCGGGCGCCGTTGACATTGGAAAACTCGTGGCTCGCCTCGCATGTCCAGGTCACGCCATGCGGCATCACCAAAGCCGCCTCCCATTCCGGGGTCAGATGGGAGCTTTCGATATGTTTGTGCGCCTCGCCGAAGCCCGGCACGGCCGCAAGATCCGGCTCGGAGAACCGCTCGCTCACCTCGCCTGCGTAACTGCCGGCGGGGCCGACATAGGCGATACGGCGGCCCTTGATGACGATCTCCTGATCGTCGAGCCATGTTCTCGAATGGACATCGAGCAACCTGCCGACCCGCAACAGTCTGTCGGCGGGCCGGCGTCCGAGCGCCGTCAGCACGAGATCCTGGCGCGTCAGCACCTCGTCGGACGCGTTGATCAGCAGATCGTCGGGAAGAGCAGTGCGCGAAGTGGCCATGAATGGAATGCCCGTGAGAAGCTGGAACCGCCGGACCGTAAAGACCACATGCCGATGTGTAAAGCGATGCTCCAGCCTTGGAAAATTCTCGGCACAAGAGTGTATTTGCCCAAGTATTGAGCTTGCGACCCGACCGATCAAAAAATAGTATCCCTAAAATCCAGGGGGTATGATCCCGATTATCAACGCCGTTTTTCACAGAAGGACATTGCTCATGAAGGCCAGCCGTTTTGCCCGAATCCTGTCTCTTGCGCTGCTTGCCGCCGTCGGCAGCACCGCCGCGGCACAGGCGCAATCGAAGACGCTGACCATCTCCTGGTGGGGCTATAACGGCGAGAAGATGAATGCGAACATCATCACGCCCTTCAAGAAGATCTGCGGCTGCGAAATCGTGTTCGAGACCGGCAACAATGCCGACCGGCTCAACAAGCTGAAATTGCGCGATGGCAAGGGCGTCGATGTCATTTATCTCACCGACAGCTTCTCGCAGCTCGGCATCGAACAGGGACTGTTCCAGGAGATCGACCCGTCGAAGATCCCCAACCTCGCGGATATTTACGAGCTGGGCAAGGCGCCTCAGGGCAAATACGGACCCGCCTACACGATCGGGCGCGTCGGCATCGTCTATGATTCCGCCAAGGTCAATCCGCCGATCACCGCCTGGGGCGATCTGTGGCGCGACGATCTGAAAAGCGCCGTCTCCCTGCCCGGCATCACCACCACGGCCGGCCCGCTGGTCGTGCTGGAAGCCGGCAAGCAAGGCGGCGCGGATGCCTATGAAGACACCGACAAAGCCTTCTCGGAAATCGAGGCGCTGAAGCCCAATGTCGTCAAAAACTACAACACCGGCTCGGAGCTGGTGAACCTGATATCAACCGGCGAAGTGCGCGTTGCGCTGGCACAGGACTTTACCCTGGCATCGATGCAGGCGGCCGTTCCGACGATGACATGGGCCAAGCTTGCGGACGGCGATATCGCCACGCTGAATACCGTGAACATCCCGAAGGGTTCGGAAAATGTCGAACTCGCGCATCAATTCATCAACTTCATCCTGTCCAAAGAAGTCCAGCAGGCTGAAGCCGAACAAGGCGTCGATGCGCCGATCTCGACGAAGGTCAGCCTGACGCCGGACCAGGCGAAGATCTGGACCTATGGCGCGGATATGGTCGCCAGCCTCACCCGCATCGACTATGCCAAGATGAACGCTGCCAAGGCCGACTGGATCGACCGCTGGAACGAAGTCTTCGGCCAGTAAGCTGCGCGATATCCGGCCTGAGGCCGGTTTATTGCCAAGCTGACCTGGAAGCGCCGCACATCCGAATCGGAGATGCGGCGCTCCTGATATCAGGACATGCCACGAGTTTTGAGATGAAGCATTTTGCCAGATGGGGATTGACGATGCCGGCGACGATTGCCGTCGTTGTGCTTCTGATCGTTCCCGTCGCGATCACCATCGCCGCGACGTTTGCGGAACCGAAGGGCGTGTTTGCGCCCTATGTGACATTCTTCAGCAGCGGTTTTCGCCGGGCGGTTCTCTACCGGACGTTGGAGGTCGCCCTGGTCACCACGGCGATTTCGCTCACTGTAGGCTTCATCACCGCCTATGTGATCGCGCAGATGCCCGGCCGCGCAAAGAGCATCATGATCATCGCGGCGGTTTTTCCGCTGCTGACAGGTGTCGTCGTCCGATCCTTCGCATGGCTGATCATTCTCGGGAAGAACGGCATCCTGAATGCCATGCTGATCTCGACCGGCATTATCGGGGAACCGCTTTCGATGCTCTATACCGAAGGCTCGGTGATCGTCGCCATGGTCTATCTCTTCGTTCCCCTGATGATCCTGACGCTGGTCGGCGTGCTTGAAGGCATCCCGCGCGACCTGATCGACGCCTCCGCCTCGCTCGGCGCGAGACCGCTGATGACATTCTTTCAGGTGATCCTGCCGCTCGCGACACCCGGCCTCATCGTCGGCGCGGTGCTGGTCTTCACCGGCAGCTTCACCTCCTATGCGACACCGCAACTGCTCGGCGGAGAAAAGCAGATGATGATGGGGACCTTCCTCTACCAGCGCGCCATGGTGACTTTCGACTGGGTGGGCGCATCGACGATCGCCGCCATCATGGTGGTGCTGACGCTCGGCGTCGTCCTCATCATGAGCCGCATTGCACGCCGGCTCAATCCGATGGCGGTGTGATGGAGAGGCGCATTCACCCGATCCTCGCCGCCTTCGCGGCCTGCGTTTTCTTCTTCCTGCTCGCACCGCTGATCATCATCATCGGCGCAGCCGTCAGCGACACGACCTATCTGACCTTCCCGCCGCAGGGCCTGACATTGCGGTGGTTCGTCAATATCTTCCAAATCGAAGCCTTCCGCACGACCGCGCTGACCAGCCTGCAGGTCGCCTTTTTCGGCACGGCGCTCTCCCTGCTGATCGGCGTCCCGGCGGCCTATGCGATCAACCGCTACCGAGTGGAATTGCCGCGCTGGCTTTCCACCATTTTCGTGCTGCCGATCCTGGTGCCGGAGATCGTCTTCGGATTTTCGCTGATGAAATCGGTCACGATCGGCCTCGGGCTGCCGATCTTCATCAGCCTGCTGGTCGGCCATGCGCTGCTGATCCTGCCCTATTCCGTGCGTGTCGTCGGCGCCAGCCTGGCGGCCTTCGATTTTTCCGTCGAGGAGGCGGCGATTAGCCTTGGCTGCCCGCCGCTGAAAACCTTCCTGACCGTGGTCCTGCCGAATATCCGCGCCGGGGTCATTGCCGCCTTCATCCTCGCCTTCATCACCTCGATCAACGACGTGTCGGTTTCGGTCTTCCTGACCGGGCCGGGTATCTCGACGCTGCCGATCCAGATCCTTGCGCATATGGAACAGTTCTTCGATCCGACGATCGCATCGGTATCGGTGCTGCTGATGTTCGTGACAGTCGGCGTCATGGCCGTCGTCGAGGCCACGCTCGGTCTCACCTTCCTGACAAAGTAGAACGCTCTTGACCGTATCCCTCACCATCGATTCCATCTCCGCCCATTACGGCAGCACGCAGGTGCTCAAGGACCTGTCGATCTCAGTCATGGCCGGGGAGCTGGTGTCCCTGCTCGGCTCCAGCGGCTGCGGCAAGACGACGACATTGCGCCTCGTGGCCGGTTTTCTGCAGCCGAGCAGCGGCAGCATCAAGCTCGGCGAGCGCGACCTGACCGGCCTCCCCGCACATGCGCGCGACATCGGCCTGGTCTTTCAGAATTACGCGCTTTTTCCTCATCTGAGCGTCCAGGACAATGTCGCCTTCGGCCTGAGGCAGCGTCGCATTCCCCAGCCGGAACGGGCGAAAAGAACGATGGCCATGCTGGACCGCGTCGGCCTTTCGTCCTTCGCCGACCGCCTGCCGTCGGCCCTGTCGGGCGGCCAGAAACAGCGCGTGGCTCTCGCCCGGGCACTGGTCATCGAGCCGCCGCTGCTGATGTTCGACGAGCCGCTTTCCAATCTGGATGCAAAGCTCAGGATCGACATGCGCGTCGAGATCCGGCAGCTCCAGCGCGCCAACGGTACCACGTCACTTTACGTCACCCACGACCAGGAGGAGGCGTTCTCGATCTCCGACAGGGTGGCGATCATGAATGCCGGGCGCATTATGCAGCTCGACGCGCCGGAAGTGTTGTATCGTCAGCCGGCCAACGCGTTCGTCGCCCGTTTCGTCGGCTTCGAGAACCTGATCCGCATGAAGGTGACCGAGCGCAACGGAGCGCTGGTGACGGCGGAAACGACCGGCGGAGCCCGGCTGCAGCTGTCTCAGGAAACATTCGGACCGATCAAGGACGACTTTGTCATGGCCTGCCGCGCAGACGGTCTTGCCGTCAGCCGTGACGGCGATGGCATCGCCGCCGTGCTCGGCACGCGCACCTATTTAGGCCGGGCCTATCAGTACAAATGCACGACCGCGGCAGGCGAGATCACCGCCAATGGGGCGCTGTCTGACCCACTGGAAACAGGAGCGTCGGCCGTGCTGACGCCTGTGGCCGAGCAATGCTGCATTCTCGATCCGGAAGATTGAAACGCTGAGGAGAGACGATGACCAGTGCCATGGACCAAGATATCGATGCCGTTCTTGCCCAAGTGGACCAAAGCCTCGATGGCAGCCTGGCGCGGCTTTTCGATCTGATCCGCATTCCGAGCATCTCGACCGATCCGGCCTATCGCGATCAATGCCGCACTGCTGCCGAATGGCTGAGCCGGGATCTGGCCGCCATCGGCTTCGAAGCATCGGTGCGCAAAACGACCGGCCATCCGATGGTGGTCGCCCATGAAAAGGCGGCGTCCGGACCGCATGTGCTGTTTTACGGCCACTACGATGTCCAGCCGGTCGATCCGCTGGCGCTGTGGACGAGCGATCCGTTCGAGCCGCGCATGGAAGCCTTGCCGAACGGCGATACCGCGATCGTGGCGCGCGGCGCGTCCGACGACAAGGGACAGTTGATGACCTTCGTCGAAGCCTGCCGCGCCTGGAAGAGCGTCACCGGAAAACTGCCGGTGCAGGTGAGCGTGCTGTTCGAAGGCGAGGAAGAGGCCGGCAGCCCGAGCCTCGCACCCTTTCTGGATGTCACGGCGGACGAGTTGAAGGCCGATGCGGTTTTCGTCTGCGACACGGATATGTGGGATCGCGTAACGCCTGCCGTCACGACGATGCTGCGCGGTATCTTTAGTACGGAAATCGAGGTCACCTGCGCCAATCTAGACCTACATTCCGGCATGTTCGGTAATGCCGCGCGCAATCCGCTGCAGGTGCTGTCAGACGTGGTTTCGAGCCTGCGGCGAGCCGATGGCGGCGTCGCGGTCGAGGGTTTCTATAATGGCGTGAAAGAGCTCCCCGATGCTATCAAGGCGTTGTGGAAAATACTGCCCTTCGACGAGGAGGCTTTTCTCGGCGATATTGGCCTCAAAGATCCGGCCGGCGAGGCAGGCCGCTCCGTCCTCGAACAGATCTGGGCGCGGCCGAGCTGCGAGATCAACGGTATGATTGGCGGCTATACAGGCGAAGGCTTCAAGACGGTCATTCCGGCGAAGGCAAGCGCCAAGATTTCGTTTCGCCTGGTTGAAGGACAGGATCCCCAGGCGATCCGCGATGCCTTCCAGCGGCACGTGCGCGCACGTATCCCCAGGGATTGTTCGGTCAACTTCAGGAATTACGGGCTTTCGCCGGCAACCGTCATGCCGATCGATAGTCCGTTCCTCACCAGGACGCTTCAGGCGCTTTCGACAGAATGGCAATGCGAAGCTGCCCTTGCCGGCACGGGAGGCTCGATCCCCATCGTCGGCGACTTCAAACGCCGGCTCGGATGCGATGCCCTCCTGGTCGGCTTCGCCCGCTTCGACAACCGCGTCCACAGCCCGAACGAAAAATACGATCTCTCCAGCTTCCATAAAGGCATACGGTCCTGGGTCCGGATCCTGGCGGCCCTCGCCGACTGACGCTGTAGCACTTTGAATTGCTGCATAACTTATCCTTCAATCGATTCCGATTTAAGGAATTATGCCGTAGGCTATGGCGCGGCCAGCGCACCCTGCTGATCCTGCAGATTCGAGAATAACAGGCAATCCCACATCACCATCGACACCGAGGCAGCAGAGACCACCGATGACGATAACCGCTCCCCGCGACTTCCTGAAAAGCCTGTTCGACGCGGCGGTTCGCGCCGCCGATCCGCTGACCGGCATCAAGGCGCATCTGCCTGAAAGGCCGAAGGGAAGGACCGTGGTGATCGGCGCCGGCAAGGGCGCAGCGCAGATGGCGCGGGCGCTCGAAAGCGTCTGGGGCGGACCGCTCGAAGGTGTGGTGGTCACCCGCTACGGCTATGGCTGCGAGACACGCAGCATCGAGATCATCGAGGCCGCCCATCCGGTACCCGATTCGGCGGGGCTTGCCGCCGCAAAGCGGCTGATGGAGACGGTGAACGGATTGACGGAAGACGATCTGGTGATCGCGCTGATCTGCGGCGGCGGATCGGCGCTGCTACCCGCCCCGCCGGACGGGCTGACCCTTGAAGACGAGATTGCTCTCAACGAAATGCTGCTTGCCTCGGGCGCGCCGATTTCGGCGATGAATGTCGTGCGCAAGCATCTCTCCACCATCAAGGGCGGAAGACTTGCAGCAGCGACCAAAGCAAGGGTCGTCAGCCTGATCGTCTCCGACATTCCCGGCGACAACCCCGCTCATGTCGCCTCCGGGCCGACGGTCCCTGATGGTTCGACACGGCACGATGCGCTTGAGATCATCAGGCAATACGAATTGCAGCTACCGCAGGCAGCACTCGACCATCTGAACTCGCCGAAAGCCGATGCTCCGCGGCCGGACGATCCGGTCTTCTTGCGGCACGCGTATCACATCATCGCCTCCGCCGGCGTTTCGCTGGAGGCCGCGGCGGCCCTGGCGAAGTCGCAGGGGATCGAGCCGGCGATCCTTTCGGATGCAATCGAAGGGGAGTCGCGCGACGTGGCGCTGATGCATGCGGCGATTGCCCGCGAGGTGTCGGGCCGCGACAGGCCGTTTTCGAAGCCGGTCGTCATCCTTTCCGGCGGCGAGACGACGGTGACGCTGAAAGCGAAAGGCGGCAAGGGCGGACGCAATGGCGAATTTGCGCTCGCCATGGCGCTTGCGATCGACGGACAGGAGGGCATTCATATACTCGCCGCCGACACCGACGGGATCGACGGCTCGGAGCATAATGCCGGCGCCTTTGCCGATGGCGGCACGGTGAGGCGCCTGCGCGCCGCCGGGCTCGATCCGCGCCGGCTGCTCGACGGCAATGACAGCTATTCGGGCTTTGCGGCCACCAACGATCTCTTCGAAACCGGCCCGACCGGAACCAACGTCAATGATTTCAGGGCGATTCTGATCCGTTAAGCGGTGACCGCTACGCGCGGCGCTGGCGGATCAGGTCTCGATCCGCCCCTGCCCGACCAGCCAACCCACGGATTCCTGCACCGCCTGCAGGGAGGTGTATCTCGGAGTGTAACCGAGCAGGCGTCCGGCTTTTGCGATCGAACAATTCGGGCTGCGGGCAATATGTTCCCAGGTCGCCTTCGCATCCTCGGCCGTCTGACTTTCGGCCCAGGCGTCGAATGGCGCGAAGCTCAGCTTCGGCTCGTGCCCGAACCAGCGAGACATGGATTCGGCATAACCGCGAAGGGTCAATGCCCGCTCCGAAACCGCGTGGAAACTTTCGCCGGTCGACGCATTCCAGTTGGCGATCGCATCCATGAACATCGCCGCCACGTCATCGGCATGGACGTGATGAACGGTCTCCAAGCCGAAATGGGGCAGAGCCAGCGCCTCCCCGCGGGCAAGGGTTGAAAAGACCTGCAGGTTGAAATTGCCGGCCGGATTGAGCGGCGTCCAGCCGGGACCGACAATGTGCCCGGGATGGATGATGGTTGCCGGAAATCCGAGAAGCCTTGCCTGCTGCAGCAGATAGGTTTCGATTGCCGCCTTCTGCGTCCCATAGTCGCCGAAGGGAAATTTCGGCGTCTCCTCCAGCGTGGGTACGACCGTCGAATGGCCATGCGTCCAGATCGTGCCAGTATGCAGGAAGTGACCGACATGCCCCTGCAGCGCCGTCACCAGATGCTCGGCACTTTCCAGCGTGAAGCAGATCATGTCGATGACGATGTCGGCTTTCACACCACGCACGGCCGGGCCGAAATCGCCCGTCTGCTCCATGGCTGCCCGATCCATCTGACGCTGATCGACGGCAGCCCAGGCGTGGTTTGCCGTATAGGGCTTTGCCGTGCCGCGGCTGATCGTGACGACGTCGTGACCGGCCTCCACCAGACGGGGAACGAGATAGGTTCCGACATGGCCCGTTGCTCCGATTACCAAAACCCGCATGATCGTTCCTCCCTTGGCATTTCCGTGTTGAATATGCTGCGCTCAGGTGATCCTGCAAGCAGACTTTTCGTGATCAAGGGGCTGGACCAGGCCCGCTATCGATTCTTGAAAACAAGACAGGTGCCGCCGTGTTTGCGGATCTGGTTGCAGAGGTCGTTGGCTTCCATGCGCGTCTGCCGGCCGATGCGAACAGCATAACGCGGGCGAAAACCGAAGCTGCGATCGCGCTGGCGCAAGATCAGCGGCTGCTCCGCATTCAGGGGCGCGGGCAGATCCTGCACGGCATCGAGAAACATGCGCCGGGCCACCGCGACATTCGCATTCGCCGCAAGCTGGACGCCCCAGGGCGCCCATTCACCCTCCTGACGCCAGGGCGTGTCCTTCAACGTCCGTCTCTCCGCAAGCGCCACGCAGCCATCGAGGAAGGACTTGTCCTTGTCGAGCGGGGCGGCCGCATCTTCCGGTGGGTTATCCTTCCATTCCTCGACCGTATGCGCGGTGATCGCCATGACGTAGCCACGCGTCTCGTAAGGTAATCTGCCTGACGCAAGGTAAGTGGCAAGGCCGTTTTCACCGGCATTATAGGCTGCGGCGGCAAGGCCGAGATTGCCGAAACGATTGCGCAATTCGTCGAGATACTGCGCCGATTTCCGCAGCGCTTCCAACACCTGGTAACTGTCTTCGAGACCGCGCAGCTTCGCCGTTCCGGGCATGAACTGCGCAATCCCCTGGGCTCCCTTGAAGCTGACTGCATCGGGGCGAAACGTGCTTTCTCGCCAGATGAGACGGGCGAAATAATCCGCTGGCAATTGATTGGCGCTGGCGAAATGCTCGATCGCGACGCAAAGGTCGTAGTTGAAACTGTCTTTCCGGATGCAGAGCGTCTCACCCGATCCTGCCGCCGAAGGTCCCGAATACAAGCAGGCCGGCGGCCCGGCGCCCCCCTCAGGCTGGGCCCTTACTGTGTCCACGGCGGGAAACAGAAGACAGAGCGAAAGCATAGCCTTCGCCGATCTCCTCGCAATGTCGGACTGACGCTTTCGACGTATCATCGGATCTCGGCAGGTTCGAACTTCCATCGCGACGCTGGATTCTAGATACCATCGATAAAGGCGTGACGCCTCCCCCATTTCCATACCTGCACCCGAATTACTGCCGGGGACGGTCACAGGTTTCTAATTTCGTCATCGATTTTGGAACAAACATATTCGACCTGCCATGGTCGTAACGTCATCCTGTTTGCCAGGAAATCCCGAGCGAACGAGGAGAAGCAGATGATTGATCTCCACTACTGGCCGACGCCGAACGGCAAGAAGGTTTCGATCTTCCTGGAGGAAACCGGCACGCCCTACCGGCTGGTGCCGGTCAATATCGGCCGGGGTGACCAATTCAAGCCTGATTATCTCAGGCTCAACCCCAATCACCGCATGCCTGCCATCGTCGATCACGAGCCTGCCCATGGCGGCGGTCCGTTGGGCGTCTTCGAATCCGGCGCCATCCTCTTCTACCTCGCCGAGAAGACCGGCAAATTCTGGCCGCAGGATCTGCGCGGAAAGTACGAGGTCACGCAATGGGTGATCTGGCAGATGGCGAACCAGGGGCCGAAACTCGGTGAGGCCGGTCATTTCCGTCGCCTTGGCGATCGCGAAGGCGACCAGTCCTATGCGGTGCGGCGCTTCACCGACGAAGCCAACCGACTCTACGGCGTTCTCAACATGCGGCTTCGCGACCGGCGCTATCTGGCCGGTGACGAATTCACCATCGCCGACATCGTCAGCTATCCCTGGACCGTCAACTGGCAGGCGCAGGGTCAGGACATCGCCGAGTTCAAACATTTCAAGCGGTGGTTCGAGGAGGTTGGCGCACGACCCGGCGTCCAGCGCGGCCTTGCGGTCGGCGCCGATCTTGGCACCGACAACAGCAAGCTTTCCGAAGAGGAACAGGCGCGCATCCGCAAGATCCTCTACAACCAGCGCGCCCTTCCCGTTCCGGATTGAGCATCGGCTGCGATAGCTCTTGCACCGTCATCGCGGCAAAGGATATCCATAGTGACAACCGAGCCCGCAGCCAGTCAAAGGCCGGTTCCCGCTTCGCGGCGTTGCAGATCACCTGCCCGCGGATCCTGACGGTTTGGGCAGCAGCTGGCGTTGCGACTTGGGGTGTGGCCAGCAATGACGAGACCTGTAATAGGCATCATCGGGAACGCCCGCATCGTCGAAAGCCGATTTGCCGCCCAGCTTGTCGGAGAAAATAATCTGCGAGCCGTGGCCGACGTTGCCGAAGCCTTACCGCTGATGTTTGCCGGCAATCCTAAACTCACCGATATCACGGAGCTACTGGCCATCGTCGATGGCGTTCTACTGACGGGCGCCAGGGCCAATGTCCATCCCAGCCGCTTCAACATGGTGCCGGATCCCAAGCATGAGCCATACGACGAGGATCGTGACGATCTGGCACTGCCGTTGATCGAAGCCTGTGTTGCAAGGGGCGTTCCTGTCTTCGGCATATGCCGCGGTTTTCAGGAAATGAACGTCGCGGCCGGCGGCTCGCTGCATCCCGAAATCCGGGAATTGCCTGGACGCATGAACCACCGGATGCCACGCCTCGAGACCGGCGAGATCCATCCCGATCCCGCCATCGTTTTCGGCGATCGTCACGATGTTCGACTTACCCAGGACGGGATATTTGCGCGTATCCTCGGCCGGGAGACGATCCGGGTGAACTCCCTGCATGGACAGGGCATCCTCGAACTTGGCGAGAGGGTCGTTGCCGAAGGCATAGCCGAGGATGGGACGATCGAGGCGATACGGTTCAAAGACGCGCGGGGATTTGCTCTCGGTGTGCAATGGCATGCCGAATACGATCCGCAAACCAACCCTGTTAATCGTGCGCTGTTTCAAGCATTCGGCGATGCGGTGAGAGCCCATAAAGCCATCGCTTAGTCTGATCAGTAAAAAGCCGCCGCGAAGTGCTTTCGCGGCGGCTTGGGAATGGCTTGAAAGCAGCAATCAGGCCGTCGGCTGCTTGGTCTTCCTGAGATAGGGCAGAACCGTATCGAAGGAGCCGAAACGCGTGATCGCGTCTTCGTTGGAAACCGCGGCGGTGATGATGACGTCCTCGCCCTGGTTCCAGTTCGCCGGTGTGGCCACCTGGTGCTTGGCCGTCAGCTGGATGGAGTCGATGGCGCGCAGGATCTCATTGAAATTGCGGCCCGTCGTCATCGGATAGGTCAGGATCAGCTTGATCTTCTTATCGGGACCGATGATGAAGACCGAACGCACGGTGGCGTTGTCGGCAGGCGTGCGGCCTTCCGAGCTCTCGCCGGCGCCGGCCGGTAGCATGTCGTAGAGCTTGGCGACTTTGAGGTCCTTGTCACCGATCAGCGGATATTCGACGTCGAAGCCGGTGGCGGTCTTGATGTCGTTCTTCCACTTGGCATGGCTTTCCACAGGATCGACGGAGATGCCGATGACCTTGGCGCCACGCTTGGAAAATTCTCCGGCAAGGCCGGCCATGGCGCCGAGCTCGGTCGTGCAAACCGGCGTGAAATTCTTCGGATGCGAGAACAGAACGGCCCAGCCGTTGCCGATCCACTCATGGAAGCTGATCGGTCCCTGGGTGGTGTCGGCGGTAAAATCGGGGGCAATATCGTTGATACGTAAGCTCATGGTCGGCCCTCCAAAGCCTTGTGTTCAATGTTGTTTATCTCAAATCGAGGCCATGGGATCCGTCCGCCAGAAGCGGTAGCGACATTGCGGTCAACAGGATCGCACCGGCCGAAGGTAAAAACTTCCCATTCCAGGATTTTAAGTAAGTTATATACCACGATCACCGAAGGCATGCTCTTTCGATTTCCGGCCTGCTCCGGCATTATTTTTCCGGCAAGTGCGTGCGATGAAGAGACCGACGGTTTTCCATCGGTCCCCGTGGAGAACCGCCCTGCCCCTCGCTCAGGCGGCCTGGACCGATTTGATCCTGTCGATGCCGCCGACAACCGGCGCGAAATCGTCCCACACCCCCTGGGCGCCCTTCTGCCATTCGTCGAAGGCTTCCGGCTTCAAGAGCTTTCCGCCGTTGGCAAGCGCCGTCTCGACGGATTTGGATTCGTCGTCGACGATCAGCTGGTTGAAATAGGCAGCCCCTTCGCTGGAAGCCTGCTGGAACACCGCCTTCTGCTCGTCGCTGAGGCCGCCCCAGAAGGTCGAGGCATAATAGACGACGCCGGATGCCCAGATGTGGCCGGTCTCGGTCATATCGGGCACGACCTCATAGAGCTTGAAGCCGGCATAGGCCGACTTGGTCAGGTCCATCGCGTCGGCGACGCCGGTTGCGAGCGCATTATAGGTCTCGGTGATCGGAATGCCGATCGGCGTCGTGCCGAATGCGCTCCAGAGCTTGGTGTGCAGCGGGCTCTGGATGACGCGAATGCGCTTGCCCTTGAGCTGCTCGGGCCGCGTCACCGGTTCCTTGGTCAGGAGATGGCGGGCGCCGTAATTGATGAAATCGCCGACGACGAAATTCTGTGCCTGCAGTTTCTGCTTGAGATCGGCGCCGACATCGCCAGCGACGGTCCGGCGAACATGGTCGGCATCGCGGAAGAGGAAGGGCAGATCGAGGATCTGCAGTTCCGGCGCCCAGCCGGAGAGCGACGAGACCGTCGAGAGGCTGGCCTGGATGGAGCCGAGGCGCACGCCTTCGGCCACTTCTTTCTCGCCGCCGAGCGCGCCGTTCCTGACGATATTGAACTTGAATTGGCCGGGGAGTTTCGCTTCAACCAGTTCGCCGATCTTCACCCAGATCTTCGTTTCCGGCTTGTCGTCGCCGAGCAGCGAGGCGATCGTGATCGTCGTCGTGCGGGCGGCGGCCGTGCGGACGAAGGCGGGCGCTGTAAGCGCCGTTCCGGCGAGAGCTGCGGTCTTCAGGAAATTGCGTCGGTTGAAATTGTCCATGGGGTTGTCCTGTTTACGAGAAGATGATCGCCCAGGCGCAGAGGACTGCGAGCGAGACCAGGAGAGCGAGCAGATAGGGAACGACCGCCCGAAAGAGCTCTGAGGCGGGAATGCGCGTGACGCCGCTGACGACGAAGATCAGCATGCCGAGCGGCGGTGTCAGCCCGTGGATCATCAGGTTGACGACGATGATCACCCCGAACTGAATGGGATCGATGCCGGCGGCGACCGCTGCCGGCAGCAGGATGGGGCCGAAGAGCAGGATCGCGGCGCCGATGTCGAGAACGAGGCCGATCACCAGCAGGATGACGTTCGACAGCAGGATGATCGCAAGCGCGCTGCCGCCGAGCACCGTCGTCAGGTGCGAGATCAGTCCCGACACGTCGTCGACCGCCAGCAAAAAGGCAAAGGGGCCGGCCGTGCCGATGAGAAGGCCGATCGCCGCCGCTTCGACTGCTGCCTGGCGAAAGGCGGCATAGAACGAGAGGATGCCGAGGCGCGCACCGATGCCGAGCAGCAGCGTGTAGAAAGCAGCAAGAGCGGCGGCTTCCGTGGTCGTGACGATGCCGATGCGGATGCCGACGACGACGATGACGCCGAGCCCGAAAGCCGGGATTGCCTGGACCGCCGATTGCCAGCGCTGTCTCGCGTTTGCGCGCGGCAAAGGCACCTGCTCACGCACGGTCAGATGGATGGCGACCGCCAGGCATATGGCCATCAAGCCGCCGGCAAAGAAGCCGCCGACGAGCAGCGAGCCGACGGAAAGATTGGTGGCGGTCGCAAGGATGAGGAAGGCGATCGAAGGCGGGATGACATTGTCGAGAACCGATGTCGAGGCGATGATCGCCGCTGCCTGCGCCGGAGGGTAGCCGTGTTTGACCAACTCGGGCTGGAAGGTCGATGCGCCGAAAGCGGCATTTGCGACCGACGAGCCGGAGGCGCCGGAAAAGAGAACGCTGGTCAAAAGTGTCGTCTGCGCCAGCCCGGCCCTACGATGACCAACCATGGCGGCGGCGAAGCGCACGAGCTGGTTGGCGACTCCGGAGGCCGTCAGCAGGCCGCCGGCGAGCAGGAAGAAGGGAATGGCGAGCAGCAAGAATTTCGATATGCCGGTGACGGTCGCGGAAACGATCGCCGGCTCGGGCAGGCTGCTGCCGAAGGCGATGACGACATAAGCTGCGGCAAGAAAGGCGTGCGGCAGCGGCGCAGCAAGCACGAGGCCGACCGCGGCGATCAGTCCGAGAAAAATGCTCGGCGGCCAGTCGAGATCGAGCGCGACATGCGGGATGCCGGCATAGAGCGCGACACCGACGGCAAGCGAGAGCAAAACCGGCAGGATCTTGCCTTCGGCGATGCGCTGCAGCAGCAGCACGACGAGGATCAGCGCGCCGCCGGCGCCAAGAAAGCCGAAGCGGATCCATTCCGGCACGCCGAGCGTCGGCGACACGCCGCCAAGCATCGTCATGATCTCGCTGCCGCCGAAGCTCAGGATCAGCGCCGAAAGCACGGTGAACACATCGGCGCCGATCGGCGTGACCTTCTGCAGGCTTTCCGGCAGCATCTTGACGAAGACGTCGAGGCGCATGGCAAGCGCGCTGTTGAGGCTGAGCGGCGCGCCGAGCGCGATCAGACCCACATGCAGCCAGATGCCGAGATCCTCGGCGCCGATGAAGCCGGCGCTAAAGAAATAGCGCAGGCAGACGGTGACGAGCACCATCAAGAGCAGCACGGCGAGAACGAGTGCCGCGGCAATGCCGAGAACCGCTTCGATCGCCCGCAGCAGGCGCGCTGCCACTCCGCTGTCGGGAGCGGCCTGTTCGATCGGATGAAATTCACTGGTGGCCACAAAACTTACCTTCTGGCGAGAGGATCAGGCATTCTTGACGGTCGAAAGATCGCGATCGAAGAGCGTCGACCAAGTGTAGTTCCGCGCCTTCGAGACTTCCCTGCTGACATCGAGCCGCGGCAGCACCTTTTCGCCGAAACGATAGGCTTCCTCAAGCAGCGGCATGCCAGAAAGAATAAAAGTATCGACGCCCGCCTTCTGATAGGCTTCGAGCGTGCGCAGAACCGTATCCGGAGAACCGACGATCGCCGTGCCGGGACCTGGCCTCACCAGGCCGATGCCGGCCCAGAGGTTCGGCGCGACTTCGAGATCGCGCAGGTTTTCCGGCTTGAGGCCGCCATGCAGTGCGGTCATGCGCTGTTGGCCGACGGAATCGCTTCTTGAGACGAAGCGCTGGTTGGCGGTGATCGCCGCATCATCCATGCGGTCATAGAGATCGGCCGCCGCCTCCCAGGCCTTTTCGTCGGTGTCGCGAACGATGACATAGAGGCGGATGCCATATTCCAGTTCACGGCCGTAGTGGGCGGCCCGTGCCTTCACCGCTTCGACCTTCTCGCCGATCTGGGCGGGCGTCTCGCCCCAGGAGAGATAGGTGTCCACATGTTTTGCCGCGACTTCAAGCGCCTTGTCCGAGGAGCCGCCGAACCAGAGCGGCGGCGGCGCGATGCTTTCGCCGACCGGCAAGGCCAGCTTGGCGCCGTCCGTCGAGAAATACTTGCCCTGATGGGTGACGCTCTCACCGGCAAACAGCCGGTGCCAGAGCTGAAGATATTCGTCCGCCATGTCATAGCGCTCGTCATGCGGCAGCATCATGCCATAGGCGCCGAGCATCTTGGCGTCGCCGGAAACGACATTGATCAGCAGCCGGCCGCGGGCGAATTCCTGAAAGGTCGCAGCCATCTTGGCAAGCAATGTCGGCGCAACGAGGCCAGGATGGATGGCGACGAGAAAACGCAGCCGCTCGGTATGAGCAAGCAGCGCACTCGCCAGCACCCAGACATCATGGGCGCCGGTCGCAAACAGTGCCCCGGTATAACCCAGATGGTCATAGGCCTGGGCAAGCTGCTTGTAGTAGCCGTAATCGACCTGACGAGAGCCTTCCGGCTGCCAGGGATAGGCGCCGTCGGGCGCGCACATGTACCAGAAAACGTTCATCTCCCGATTCCTTGTTCTTTCGTCATTTCCGAGCGTTTCAGCACGATGGGCTTGTCGAAATGACCATGGCGCAGCAGCGTGTCGGCCTCTTCCTGCTGTTCGGCGATGATCGCGTCGTCGATCGGAAACACCGTGAAGTCGCGCGAGCGCACCACCTTTTCCCAGGCGTCGATATCCGTTCCCCCCGCGGTCGCCAGATCCGCTGCGGTCGCCAGATCCCCCGCGGTCGCCAGATGCAAGAAGTCTGGCGGCGGCGCGCGGATCGGCGGCGATCTCTGTGCCGATCCGGCTGAGTTCGGAGACGATCGCCCGGATCTCCGCCGCCGAGAGGCCGTTCCGCTCCAATGTCCAGAACAGCGAACGGTTGGGAATGGCCGCGCCGCAGCGGACGATCGGCCTGACGTCATCGCGCTCCAGCGCCTTTTCGAGACGTGGCGACATGGCAACCCAGGCATCGACGCGCCCTTCGAGCAGATCGGCGAGCGCATCGCGCGCCCCGCTTTCGACCCGCTCGACATCGGGCAGGCTCATCCCCTCACCTTCGAGGCTGCGGGCCAGCAAATAGGTGTGAAACGAACCGTCGATCAGCGAGATCCGGCGGCCCTTCAACTCGGCGACGGAGCCGATCGGACTGTCGCTTCTGACGAAGATGGCGCCGTTCGCCGGGCGCGGCGCGGAGGCGGCGACATATTCAACGCCGAGGCCGCGCATATCAGCCTCGATCGGCGGCGTCGAACCAGTGCCACCGAGATTGATGTCGCCACTTTCCAGCAGCGCCGCGGTATCGCGGCCTTCGGCATAGGAGACGAATATCGGCTGCAGATCAGCGAAGGCGCCGGGCCAGAGCCGCGCGAGACGAAGATGCAGATTATTGGGATGAACACCAATTTTCATTCTGTACGACCGATAACATGGCTCATAGCAGTCAATTTACTTTTTTATAAATTGATTGCGAGGAAGCGATTGTCGTCAGCAGGATAAAATCGGCTTTGAAATCCCATAAAATCGATAGGCAATGAAATCTTTTACCAGATCGAGTGAACTGAGCGAGCCGGAGTTGAAATTTCACCTGCGTCACTTTACTTTTTTATAGAACCTTCAAGGACGCTACCGGTGACGAAGCCTGTTTCCTCAAGAGTCTGCCGCGATGTCGGCGCAGCAAGCGAATTGCTGAAGCTGATCGCCAACGCCAACCGCCTGGCGATCGTCTGCTATCTGATGGAGACGGAAGCCTCGGTCTCGGCGATGGAGGACGAGCTCGGTATCCGCCAGCCAACGCTTTCCCAGCAGTTGAGCGAGCTTCGCGAGGCCGGTGTGATCGAAGGACGCCGCGACGGCAAAGCGATCGTCTATCGCGTCATTGACCCGCGCATCGAGACGATCGTGCAAACTCTGCGGGACATGTTCTCTGGCCTCGACGATGTCACCGGCCGCTTCGGAATGACGAAGCTGCCGGTCGACGAAATGATGTTCGATTGAACCTGGGATGATCGACCTCTACACTTGGATCACGCCGAACGGGCTCAAAGTGTCCATCGCGCTCGAGGAGTTCGGCCTCTCCTACCGCCCCCACACCATCGATATCACCAAGGGAGATCAATTCCGGCAGAATTATCTCGCCATCAATCCGGGCGGCAAGATTCCTGTTATCGTCGATCACGAGACCGGCATTACGCTTGCCGAATCCGGCGCCATCCTGCTCTACCTCGCCGAAAAGACCGGCCGCTTCCTGCCCCGGCAGGGTGCCGCCCGGCATCACACAATCGAATGGCTGATGTGGCAGATGGGCGGTTTTGGACCGACGCTCGGCCACGCCCACTATTTCCTGACCTATAATAGCGGCAAAGCGCCATTCGCGGAGGATCTCTTTCACAGGGACACCCGCCGCCTGTACGAGACGCTGAACGCACGGCTCGAAGGCCGCGACTATCTCGTCGACGATTATTCCATCGCCGACATGGCGGTCTGGCCTTGGGTATCCCGGTTTCAGCGTCACAAGATTGACCTGAACGCCTTCCCTTATGTCAGGGAATGGTATCTCAGGCTTGCCGCACGGCCACAGGTCAAGCGCGGTTACGCCGTTCCTCATTTGACGTCCGAAATACCGCAGCCCTGAAGAGACATTGCCCGTCAGCCGATTTTCGCCGGCTAAGCTACGCGGCGTATTGATCCCGCCCGAAAGTGCGGCAGTTTGATTATTTTTTGCGCACACCTATTTGTGCACACTTTTGAGGCGAACACCTTGCCAAAATTGCTGCAGTGCGTCATGAATAGAACAATGACGCATCTCGATCTGACAATTCTGGTGATCGACGAAAATGCCATACGCGCCTCCATCATCGAAGAAGGACTGCGCGAGGCAGGGCATGTGCGCGTCACCGTGGTCCACGAGGTCAACGGCATCGCGCGAATCATCGAAACGCTGATGCCCGACGTGATCATCATCGATATCGAGAATCCCAACCGCGACATGATGGAGCACCTGTTCCAGCTGACGCGCACGGTCAGCCGCCCGATCGCCATGTTCGTCGATCGCTCCGACACGGCCTCGATCGAGGCTGCCGTCGATGCCGGCGTCTCGGCTTATATCGTCGACGGATTGAAGAAGGAACGGGTCAAACCGATCCTCGACATGGCCGTCAGCCGCTTCAATGCCTTCAACCGACTACGGCGGGAGCTTGCCGATGCCCGCTCCGCGCTGGAGGAACGCAAGCTGGTCGAGCGCGCCAAGGGCATATTGATGAAGATGCGCGGCCTGTCGGAGGAAGAGGCTTTCGCCCTGCTGCGCCAGACAGCGATGAATGAAAAGAAGAAGATGTCGGAAATCGCCCAGAGCGTCGTCACTGCCGCGGGGCTGTTGATGTAATGGCCGACCTGATGAATTTCCGGAGGAAACCGGAGTGGACATGATGACAACGACCTCCAACGCCGGCGGCGAGCTGCCCTCGCCCGTGCGGGTGAATAACGAAGGACCGAAAGTACTGCGGGCCGGTTTCATTCCGCTCGTCGATGCATCGGTGCTGATTGCGGCGGCGGAATTCGGCTTCGCGCGGAAGGAAGGCCTGACGCTCGATCTCGTCAAGGACGTCTCCTGGGCGAATGTGCGCGACCGCCTGGCATTCCGCCAGTTCGACATCGCCCACATGCTGTCGCCGATGCCCGTCGCCTCCATGCTCGGTCTCGGCTCCAATCCCTCACCGACGATCACGCCATTTTCGCTGGGGCGCGGCGGCAACGCGATCACGCTATCGACGCGGCTCTTCGACAGGATGCGGAATGACGTGGGATTGCCGGAAACGGCAAGCGCGCTCGACAATGCCCGCGCCCTGGCAAAAACATTGGCGGCAATGAAGGCCCGCGGCGAGCCGCTGCCGACTTTCGGGGTCACCTACCCCTTCTCCTCGCACAATTACGAATTCCGCTACTGGCTGGCAGCCGGCGGCATCGATCCCGACAAGGATGTCAAGCTCGTCGTCGTTCCGCCGCCCATGACTTCGGATGCGCTGGCGGCCGGTGCGATCGACGGTTTCTGCGTCGGTGCGCCGTGGAACATGGTCGCTTCAGAGCGCGGCGTCGGCCGCATCGTCGCCGCCAAACAGGATATCTGGCCGTCGGCACCTGAAAAGGTGATCGGCATGCGGCCGGACTGGGCGGAAAGCCATCCGGAAACCGTTTCCCGGCTGATCGTGGCGCTCGACGCGGCAGCCCAGTGGTGCGATCGGCCGGAAAATCACGATGCGCTGGCGGCAGCTCTTGCCGACCCGCGCTATATCGCTGCCCCCGTCGAAATCATTCGCCGTGTGCTCGCCGGCGAATTCAGCCTCGACGCAAAGGGTAACCGCCGCATCATCACCGATTATTTCATGTTCCATTCCGGCTTCGCCAATTATCCCCGGCCGAGCCAGGCGCTGTGGATCTACAGCCAGATGATCCGCTGGGGACAGGCCGAGGTCAGCCTCAACATGGCAAGGGCGGCCGCCTCCGCCTATCGTCCGGATCTCTACCGGACGGCTCTCGGCGACAGCAACACACCTGACGATGCCGATATCCGCATCGAGGGCGCCGACGAGGGCGACCGTTTCATGGACGGCCACGTCTTCGACCCGGCGAAGCTGCCGGACTACGTCGCAGGCTTTGCCGTCAAAAGCGCCCTCGCCTTCGTTTCCGACGACGAGGTTTAATCGATGCCGGCCTGCACAAAACGCCAGCAAGTATCTGCCCGCCTCACGACAAGCGCACAAAATAATTGCATGAGCGGGTGTCAGCCCGAAAAATAAGCAGCCGGCATGTTTCGCAAAATATCATTTGTATTCAACTTCTTACATGAAAAACACCAAACTGGCACGCAGTTTGCAGGAAGTATATTGCGCCGATCAATGGCGATCAGCGCAGAATGAGCGTGCGATAGACGCTCACGCAAGACACAGAGATTGCTCTTCAGATTGAAGAGATAGGTTTTAGCTTGAGCAATCTGGCCAACGGATTGCCTCCAGGCAAATGGGCCAGAAGGCCCAAGAATTCGGCGTCCAACGGCGGGCGCCACCAGCAAAGCCGCTGATCAGGATATTTCGCGCACCTCGTGTATGCGCGTCCTGATCAGCGGCTTTTTGTTTTAACCCTCAGCGATGGATCGGCACGACCTTGTCGGGCCCCGGAGAAGTTATGTCTGTCATCGAGAAAGCACGGCCCATGTCGGCCGGCGAACCAGCCAAAGCATTGTGGATCTCCACTGTAGCCTTTACCCTCTGTTTTGCCGTGTGGACGATCTTCGCGATCATCGGCATTCGCATCAAGCAGGATCTCGGGCTGAACGAGGCCGAGTTCGGATTGCTGGTCGGCACCCCCGTGCTTACCGGCTCGCTCGTGCGCATCGTTCTTGGCATCTGGACGGGGCGCTATGGCGGCCGTCTCGTTTACACGCTCACCATGCTGGCCGCCGCATTGGCGACTTTCCTGCTCTCCTACGCCCAGACCTATACGCAAATGTTGATCGCCGGCCTCGGCGTCGGCCTGGCCGGCGGTTCCTTTGCGGTCGGTGTCGCCTATGTCTCGCCTTTCTTCCCGGCGGAGAAGCAGGGAACCGCGCTCGGCATCTTCGGTGCCGGCAATGTCGGCGCAGCCGTAACCAAATTCGCCGCCCCCTTCGTGCTGCTCGCATGGGGCTGGCAGGCGGTTGCGGAGATCTGGGCCGTCTGTCTGGCACTGATGGCAATCGTCTTCTGGTTCACCACGACCGATGATCCGGCCTTCCGTCTCCGCCGCGAACGCCGCGCTGCCTCCAAGAGTTTGGCGCAGGAATTCGCGCCGCTGCAGAACGTTCAGGTCTGGCGCTTCTCGCTCTACTATTTCTTCGCCTTCGGAGGCTTCGTCGCCTTGTCGCTGTGGTTGCCGCGTTATCTGGTCGGCGTCTACGGCTTCAATCTCGAAACCGCCGGCATGGTCGCCGCCGCCTATTCCATCCCAGGCAGCATCTTCCGCGCCTTCGGCGGCGTGCTGTCGGATAAGAAGGGGGCGCGCAGCGTGATGTATACGATGCTCGCCGTATCGGCCGTGGCCACCCTTATCCTTTCGCTGCCGGCTGCTTCTGTGGCCGGGACGGGTCCGGCGTTCGGTATCACCCCCGTCATATTCATCGTCGTCATCTTCGTGCTCGGGTTCTTCATGAGCCTCGGCAAGGCTGCCGTCTACAAGCACATTCCGGCCTATTACCCCGAAAACGTCGGCGCGGTCGGCGGCGTCGTCGGGATGATGGGCGGCCTTGGCGGCTTCATCCTTCCGATTGCCTTTGGCCTCCTCAAGGACATGACCGGCCTTTGGTCCAGCTGTTTCCTGCTGCTCTTTGCGATCGTCGTGATCTCTCTCATCTGGATGCACCTGTCCGTCAAGCAACTGTCGCGCCAAGGGCACTCGGCGCCCGTGGCTGCAACCTGATCTAAGGACCTGGAAATATGACCGAAAAACTTGTCATCATCGGCAATGGCATGGCGCCCGGGCGCATGCTGGAGCACCTCTTCGAGCAGTCGCCGGGGCGCTATGAAGTTACGATCTTCAATGCCGAGCCGCGCGTCAATTACGACCGCATCATGCTGTCGCCGGTTCTCTCTGGAGAAAAGGACTACGAGCAGATCATCATTCACGGTGACGGCTGGTATATCAAGCACGGCATCATGCTCTACAAGGGCCACAAGATCGTCAACATCGATCGCGCCGCCAAGACCGTGACCTCCGACCACGGCGTCACCGAAAGCTACGACAAGCTGGTGATCGCAACCGGTTCCGTGCCTTTCATCATCCCTGTTCCCGGCAAGGATCTGCCCGGCGTCATCACCTATCGCGATCTCGACGACGTGCAGGCGATGCTGCTTGCCGCTCAGTCGCGCGAAAAGGCTGTCGTCATCGGCGGCGGTCTGCTTGGCCTGGAAGCAGCGGCCGGCCTTGCCCAGCGCGGCATGGACGTCACCGTGCTGCATGTCATGCCGACGCTGATGGAACGCCAGCTCGACCCGGCCGCCGGTTATCTGCTGCAGAAGGCGGTCGAGGACCGCGGCATCAAGGTCATCTGCAAGGCGAATACCAAGGCGATCGTCGGCAACGGCAAGGTCGAGGGCATCGAACTTGACGACGGCCGCATCATCCCGGCAACGCTGGTCGTGATGGCCGTCGGCATTCGTCCGAGTGTGGGCCTGGCGAAGGACGCCGGCATTGCGGTCAATCGCGGCATCGTCGTCGATGCCGGAATGCAGACCTCGGATGGCGATATTCTCGCGCTCGGCGAATGCGCCGAGGTGGGCGGCATGGTCTATGGCCTTGTTGCGCCGCTCTATGAAATGGCCCGTATCGCCGCCGCGCATCTCTCCGGCGATCGCTCGCCCGCCTTCGTTCACGCGGATACGCCGACCAAGCTCAAGGTCACCGGCATCGAGCTTTATTCCCTCGGCGATTTCGCCGACGGCGACGACCGCGAGGAGATCGTGCTACGCGATGCTTCGGCCGGCGTCTACAAGCGTCTGGTTCTGAAGGACAATAAGATCATCGGCACCGTGCTTTACGGTGAGACCGCCGATGGTGCCTGGTTCAATGACCTCAAGAAGAAGGCAACCGATATTTCGGAGATGCGCGAGACGCTGATCTTCGGACAGGCCTATCAGGGAGGGTCGCCGCTGGACCCTATGGCGGCCGTTGCAGCCTTGCCGGATGACGCGGAGATTTGTGGCTGCAACGGCGTATGCAAGGGCAAAATCACCTCGACGATTTCGGGCAAGGGGCTGACGTCGCTCGACGACGTGCGCGCGCACACGAAGGCATCCGCCTCGTGCGGCTCCTGTACCGGCCTCGTCGAGCAACTCATGGCGCTGACGCTCGGCGACAGCTACAACCCGGCTGCCGTCCAGCCGATGTGCACCTGCACCGAACTCGGCCATGACGATGTCCGCCGCCTGATCAAGGCCAAGGGTCTGAAGAGCATTCCTGCCGTCATGCAGGAGTTGGAGTGGAAGACTTCCTGCGGCTGCGCCAAATGTCGGCCGGCGCTCAACTATTACCTCGTCTGCGACTGGCCCGACGAATATGCCGACGACTACCAGTCGCGGTTCATCAATGAACGCGTGCACGCCAACATCCAGAAGGACGGCACCTACTCCGTCGTTCCGCGCATGTGGGGCGGCGTCACCAATGCGAACGAGCTGCGCGCCATCGCCGATGTCGTCGACAAGTTCGAAATCCCGATGGTGAAGGTCACCGGCGGCCAGCGCATCGACCTGCTCGGCATCGAAAAGGAAGACCTGCCCGCCGTCTGGGCCGACCTCGGCAAGGCCGGATTCGTCTCCGGCCAGGCTTATGCCAAGGGTCTGCGCACGGTGAAGACCTGCGTCGGCTCCGACTGGTGTCGCTTCGGCACGCAGGATTCCACCGGTCTCGGCATCCGGATCGAGAGGTTCATGTGGGGCTCCTGGACGCCGGCCAAACTGAAGATGGCGGTTTCCGGCTGCCCGCGCAACTGCGCGGAAGCAACCTGCAAGGACATCGGCGTGATCTGCGTGGATTCCGGTTTCGAGATCCATTTCGCCGGTGCAGCCGGTCTCGACATCAAGGGCACCGAGGTCCTTGGGCTTGTCCGGACCGAGGACGAGGCGCTGGAGCATATCGTGGCGCTGACGCAGATGTACCGCGAGCAGGCCCGCTATCTCGAGCGCATCTACAAATGGGCCAAGCGCGTCGGCCTGGAGGAAATCCGCCGCCAGATCATGGGCGATGCCGAAAAGCGCAAGGCCTATTACGAGCGCTTCGTCTTCAGCCAAAAATTTGCCCAGGTCGATCCCTGGTCGGAGCGTGTCTCCGGCAAGGACAAGCACGAGTTCAAGCCGATGGCGACGATCGGCTATCCGCAGGCTGCAGAATAAGGAGATGGATATGAACTGGATCGCAATCGGTGACATCTCCGACATCCCGCTGCGCGGCGCGCGCTGCGTGAGGACGCCTCAGGGCAAGATCGCCGTCTTCCGCACGGCCGAAAACGAGGTCTTCGCCATCGAGGACCACTGCCCGCACAAGGGCGGCCCGCTCTCCCAGGGCATCGTCCACGCCAAGTCGGTCACCTGCCCGCTGCACAACTGGGTGATCTCGCTCGAAACAGGCAAGGCGCTCGGCGCCGACGAGGGCGAGGTCCGGACGATACCGGTGCTGAACGAAGACGGCAGGCTGTTCATCGCCCTGGAAAGCCTGATGATGGCGGCGGAATAGATGGCGACTGAGGTCAAGACCACCTGTCCCTATTGCGGTGTCGGCTGCGGCGTTCTCGCCACGATCGACGAGGCCGGCGCAGTCAGCGTTAAAGGAGATCCCGAGCATCCGTCGAATTTCGGCCGGCTCTGCTCGAAGGGTTCTGCCCTTGCCGAGACCATCGATCTCGACGGCCGGCTTCTCCATCCGGAGATCGGAGGCGAACTGAGCGGCTGGGACGAGGCGCTTGATCTGGTCGCCCGGCGTTTTTCTGAAACGATTGCCGAACACGGGCCTGACTCCGTTGCCTTCTACGTCTCGGGCCAGTTGCTGACCGAGGATTACTACGTCGCCAACAAGCTGATGAAGGGCTTCATCGGCTCCGGTAATATCGACACCAATTCAAGGCTCTGCATGTCCTCTTCCGTGGCGGGGCATCGCCGCGCCTTCGGCGCCGATACGGTGCCCGGGACCTACGAGGATATCGAGCTTGCGGATCTGGTGGTCCTGACCGGATCCAACCTTGCCTGGTGTCATCCCGTCATCTACCAGCGGCTTGCCGCCGTAAAGACGGCGCGGCCAAACATGCGGATCGTCGTCATCGATCCGCGCCGGACGATGACCTGCGACATCGCCGACCTGCACCTCGCCATCCGCCCTGATGGCGACGTCGCGCTGTTCATGGGACTGCTTGCCCATCTCGCGACAAGTCCGGCCATCGACCAGAATTATATCGCCGCCCATACCGAAGGTTTCGCCGAGGCTTTTGCGGAGGCCGCCGCGCTTGATATCAACGATCTCCTGGAACGGACCGGCCTGCCGACCATGCAGATCAGGGAATTCTTCCGCCTGTTCGAGACGACGCCGAAGGTGGTGACCTGCTACAGCCAGGGCGTCAATCAATCCTCCTCGGGCACCGACAAGGTCAATGCGATCCTCAACTGCCACCTGGCGACCGGCCGCATCGGCCGCCCCGGCATGGGACCGTTCTCGCTGACCGGCCAGCCGAACGCCATGGGCGGGCGCGAGGTCGGCGGTCTCGCCAATATGCTTGCCGCCCATATGGCGATCGAGAATGCCGAAGATCGGGATCGCGTGCAGCGCTTCTGGAACTCGCCTGTCATCGCCGCAAAGCCCGGCCTGAAGGCGGTCGACATGTTCCGTGCCGTGGCCGACGGCCGCATCAAGGCGCTCTGGATCATGGCGACCAATCCTGTCGTCTCGATGCCGGATGCCGACAGCGTCGAAAGTGCGATCGCCGGCTGTCCCTTCGTCGTCGTGTCGGACATCCTCAAAGAGACGGATACGACCCGGCACGCAGATGTGCTTCTGCCCTCACTCGGCTGGGGCGAGAAGGATGGCACCGTCACCAATTCCGAACGGCGCATTTCAAGGCAACGGCCGTTTCTCGACATCCCCGGCGATGCAAGGGCCGACTGGTGGCAGCTTGCAGAAGTCGGACGCCGCATGGGATTTGCTGCCGCCTTCGATTTTGATGCGCCGGACGCAATCTTTGCGGAGCACGCCGCGCTTTCCGCCTTCGAAAATAACGGCAGCCGCGATTTCGACATCGGCGCGCGCGCCGGCATGAGCAGCGGCGCCTACGATGAACTGTCGCCCTTCCAGTGGCCGCAGGCGGCGGGGACAGAACCGAGCACCACCCGCTTCTTCGCCGAGGGCGGTTTCTTCCATCCCGATGGCAAGGCACGCTTCATCGCGGTCAAACCGCCCGCAACCGATCGCACCAATGCCGAATACCCCTTCACCCTGAATACCGGGCGCATCCGCGACCAGTGGCATACGATGACGCGAACCGGAAAGAGCGCACGGCTTTCCGCCCATATCGCCGAACCTTTTGCCGAGATCCATCCGCGCGACGCGATCGAGACCGGTATATCAAGCGCGGGCCTCGTCGAGATCGACAGCCCGCACGGCAAGGCAATCGTCAGGGCGCTGGTCACCGATCGCCAGGCACGCGGCGGCGTCTTTGCGCCGATGCACTGGAACGACCAGTTTGCTGCAAGAGCGCGGATCGACGCCGTGGTCGCACCGATCACCGATCCTGTTTCCGGTCAGCCGGCATCGAAGAACGTTGCCGTCGCCGTCCGGCCGTTCCGCGCCACCCATTACGGCTTCGCCGTCTCCGCCACAAAACCCGCCACGCCTGACGCCGCCTATTGGGCGCTGGCAAAAGCCGCCGGCGGCTGGCGGCTGGAGCTTGCTTTCGGCGAGAACGTCGAAGACTGGACGGCCTGGTGCCGCGCGGCTTTCGCCATTCCGGCAGAGATCGAACCGCTTGGTTATGCCGACCGGCAATCCGGCGACCTTAGGCTCGCCTTCTTCGATGGCGAGGTCCTGCTTGCGGCGCTGTTTCTGGCACGCGAGCCCGTCGCTGTCGCGCGCAACTGGGCGATCTCACAGCTTTCAGCCTCGCATGGCGACCTCAGGAAACGCTTTGCGCTTGTTGCGGGTCGTCCCGGAGCCGGCAGGCCGGATCCGGGCGCCACCGTCTGCTCCTGCTTCAGTGTCGGGGTCAACCAGATCGCGGCTGCCGTGCGCGGCGGATGTCACAGCGTCGAGGCGGTCGGCAAGGAAACCAGCGCTGGAACCAATTGCGGCTCCTGCCGCAGCGAAATCGGCAGCATCATCGATCGCTGTCTTGCAGCAGCCGCGGAGTGAACCGAGCAAAGGCAAGCAGGACGCGGCGGAGCGCTGTCAGGCCGCGTTCGGGACGATAAGCATCCTGTGATCGGGGGAGATGCGGACCGAGATCTCGTCATAGGATGAAAGGGTCGGGTGCGGTGTCTCCATCTTGCTTTGATGCGTTGACGTGATGACCATGACATCGGCACCCGCCGCCTCGCCGGCGGTAATGCCGGCTGCGACATCCTCGAACACCAGGCAATCCTGGGTGCTGACGCCGAGGCGCTCGGCGCCGAGAATATAACATTGCGGGTCGGGTTTTCCGACCTTAACGTCCTCCGCCGTCACCATGAATCTCGGCACCGGCAAGCCTGCTGCCTCCAGTCGCCGGTGAGCAAGGCGCAACGGCGAGGAGGTGACGATCGCCCAGCGATCCGGGGGCAATGAACTCAGAAAGGTCGCGGCGCCGGGAATGGCAATGACATCGCTGACATCGGCGATTTCGGCCTCGGTCACCAGCTTCGATTCATGTTCGGGATCGACTCCCGGCAGGTTCAGCCGGGTGATCGTGTCAATGCCGCGCGATCCATGCATCTTCGGCAAAAAGGTGGCGACATCGAGCCCATGGCGCCTTGCCCAGTCACTCCAAACACGCTCGGCCGCGCGGATCGAATTGAGGATGGTGCCGTCCATATCGAACAGGAAGGCGGCATAGGGCTTCTCGAAGCCGCGGGGCATCGGCATAGACAAAAGGCTGATCCTTCAGGGAAAGAGTCGAACGGTGGTCGCTATCGCGATGAAACGGCAAATCATTGCGTTTTGCAAGCTTTCGGGAGGATGGCGGTGACGCCTCCCAACCGCCTTCGCCTAGAAGGCCGCAGTACCGGAGGTGACGATCAAGTCGCAGGAAAGCCGGAGGCCAATCGGGTCGTGGCAGAGGTCATCGGCACCATCGGCGAGTTCCAGTCCGGCTGAAGCATCGGCGCGCAGGTAGGCTTGCGTAGTCGGATCGACGCGCACGGGAGCGGCGGTCCAGAGTGAGGGACGGCTGACGTCGATTGCCGAAATTTTAGCCTTGTCATTCCTGACGGCGTAGGAGGCGACCGCCATGCCACTCAGCGTCAAGGTGAGTGCAAGTACGATCTGGAGACCGAGATCTGCGGCTTCGCGAAAAGAAACGAACATAGCGGCCTCATGCCACGGTTTTTTAGTATCTCCGCATGCAAGTAGGACATGCGCCGGCGCCGATCCAGCGCCATCGCCTGTTAAGGTTTACGCATAACCATGCCGGGTACGCGGCTAGGCTTGAATGCAGGTTTTCGGCAAATTTCGGAACAATGATTCCATCAGGCAGTTACCCTTGGGTCATCCAAGTTGAAAATCCAAGGAGGATATCCCATGTCCAAATCTCTTATCGCCGCTTCGCTGCTGGCGATCGTCATGGCATCGTCAGCCTTTGCCCAATCGAACCCCGATCCAATCGGGCCGACGAATGGCGGCTCGACTGATCCGAATTCGGGTACCTACTCATCCGATTACACCAACGATGACAACGGCATTCGTCCGGTACCCGTCTCGCCGGTCGATCCGACGATGACAGAGAGCATCGGCCAGCCGAGCACAATGGAATGCCCCGGCATGCCGCAACAGATGTCCGGCGTCGACACGCGCGGCGGCCAGAGCGGCGCATCGATCAGCGAAGCCTGCCGCGAATACGACAACTAAAGCGCGTCGCGATCTTTCAGATTCGCTCCTTGCGCTTTAGGTCTTTGTTTTTCCGCATGTCGTTATCGCAAAACCGCTGCACACTTTTGCGCGACATGCTTTAAGCGACAGACTGCCGCTCTCAGAAAAGGCCGGTTCACGCCGGCCTTTTTTATGTCGAAGGCCATGAAAGCTTTTTCCGCCGGATGAAACTTTTGATCCGTGTGTTCAGTACATCCGTAGCAGGTTGAAAAGAACACGAACGGAACGGCTTCATTGGCAAAGGACACGGCAAAACCTGTTATCCTCTGGTTTCGCAAGGATTTGCGCCTTGACGACAACCGGGCTCTCGATGCCGCCCATCGCTCCGGACGGCCGATCATCCCCCTCTATATAAGCGAGCCGGAGGCATCAGGCACCGGTCCGCTGGGCGCTGCGCAGGCCTGGTGGCTGCATCATTCGCTGGAAGCGCTCGACAGGTCGCTGCGTGAGCGGCAAGCGCGGCTGGTGCTGGCAAGCGGCGAAGCGCTCGAGGTGCTCTGCACCTTCATCAGGGAGAGCGGTGCCGAAGCCGTCTTTTGGAACCGGCGCTACGATCCATCCGGAATCTCCATCGACGCCCATATCAAGCACGAACTGGAAAAGCAGGCGATCGAGGCAAGAAGCTTCGGCGGCCAGTTGCTGCACGAACCTTCCCGGCTGATGACCGGCAACGGCACGCCCTACCGCGTCTACACGCCATTCTGGCGCGCGCTGGAGGGCGGCGGCGAACCGGAGCAACCGCTGGAGGCGCCGGCAAAACTTCGGATTGCGTCGCAACTTCCGAAATCAGAAGCGCTGGAAAGCTGGAAGCTGCTCCCGACGAAACCGGACTGGGCGGTCCATTTTACGGATCTCTGGACGCCCGGCGAAGATGGCGCGCATGAGAAGCTGCGTGCCTTCATCGAAGACGCGCTCGACGGCTACAAGGAAAACCGAGACTATCCTGCTAGACCCGCGACCTCGCTGCTATCGCCACACCTGGCGTTCGGCGAGATCTCCCCTGCCTGCATCTGGGATGCCACACGCGGCCTGTCGAAACGGGTGGCAGCGGCCGATGTCGTGCATTTTCGCAAGGAGATCGCCTGGCGCGAATTCTCCTATCACCTGCTCTTCCACTTCCCGCGTCTTGCCTCGAACAACTGGAACGATCGCTTCGACGGCTTCGAATGGCGCAACGACGACGACGATTTCAAGGTGTGGTGCCGCGGTATGACCGGCTATCCGATCGTCGATGCCGGCATGCGCCAGCTCTGGCGCCATGGCTGGATGCACAATCGCGTGCGCATGATCGTCGCCTCCTTCCTCATCAAGGATCTGATGATCGACTGGCGTCGGGGCGAAGCCTGGTTCCGGGATACGCTTGTTGATGCCGATCCCGCCAACAACGCCGCAAGCTGGCAATGGGTGGCAGGCTCGGGAGCCGATGCCTCGCCATTTTTCCGCATCTTCAATCCGGTGCTGCAGGGCGAAAAATTCGATCCCGACGGCGACTATGTCAGGACCTATGTGCCGGAGCTTCGAGAGCTCGGGGCAAAATACATCCACCGTCCGTTCGAGGCGCCGAAGAGCATGCTCGACGAGGCCGGCATCACCCTTGGCCAAACCTATCCGAAACCGATCGTCGATCACGCGAGCGCCCGCAACCGGGCGCTCGCCGCTTACAACGCAATAAGGGATGCCGCATGAACGCACATTTCCGTCCCGTTCCACGCCGGCTGAAGATCGCCGTCATCGGCTCCGGCATCTCGGGCGCCTCCGCGGCTTGGGCGTTAAACCCAGTGCACGACGTTACGCTTTATGAAAGCCAGGCGCGGGCCGGAGGCCATACAGCGACGATCGATGTGGATTACGATGGGGTTCAAATTGCGGTCGATACCGGCTTTATCGTCTATAACGAGTTGAATTACCCAAATCTGACGGCGCTATTTGCCGAGCTCGGCATCGCGACGCATGCAAGCGATATGAGCTTTTCGCTCTCGCTCGATCGCGGCCGGCTGGAATGGAGCGGCGGCGGGCTGTCCTCGATCTTTGCGCAAAAGCGCAACCTGCTGCGGCCATCGTTTCTATGGATGATCCGTGAGATCCTGCGCTTCAACCGCAGCTGCCTCGAAGATCGCGCCGCCGGCCATCTCGCCTCGCGGTCGATCGGCGATTATCTCGACTGGCGCGGCTTCTCGCCCGGTTTCACCAACAACTATCTCGTGCCGATGGCGGCGGCGATCTGGTCGACACCATCAGCCCGCATGCTGCAGTTTCCCGCCGAGCATTTCGTCAATTTCTTCGACAATCACCGGCTGATCTATCGCCGGCAGCACCAGTGGCGCACAGTGACAGGCGGCAGCCGCACCTATCTCGACCGGCTGCTTCGGCCGCTCGGCGAACGCGTGAAGCTCTCCTGCGGCGTGCGCGGGGTCATCCGCTCCGAGCGCGGTGTGACGATCATCGACGAAACGGGCAGCGAACACCCGTTCGACAAGGTAATCTTCGCCTGCCACAGCGATCAGACTGCCCGCCTGCTCGTCGATGCCACCGATCGGGAAAGCAGGCTGTTTGCTGCCATTCCCTACCAGCCGAACCGCGTCGTCCTTCATCGCGACCAATCGCTGATGCCGCAGCGGCGCAAGGTTTGGGCCTCGTGGAACTATCTGCGCTCCAGCCATGAAGATGGAAAGGCCGACGTCGCCGTGAGCTACTGGATGAACCGGCTGCAGGGCATCGACGAGAAATTCCCGCTATTCGTGACCCTCAATCCCGACCGCGAGCCGGACCCCCGTAAAGTGTTTGCCGAATTCACCTATGAACATCCGCAATTCTCGGCGGAAGCGATAGGCGCGCAACAAGCGCTCGCGACTATTCAAGGACAGAATAATTGCCATTTCGCGGGTGCCTGGACGGGCTACGGATTCCACGAGGATGGTCTCGTTTCCGGTCTGGCGGCGGCGGAGGCCCTAGGCGGGATCATACCCTGGCGAACTGTCCGAACCTCGTGGGAACCCCAACCGGATGCGGCGGCATGACAGGGCGCGGCGAAAAACGTGGCATGAACGCGGTAGCCAACGGTGCCCCACCGAATGCCGCGGTAGCGCTCTATGTCGGCGAGATCATGCATCAACGGATAAAGCCGTTCGGCCATCGCTTCCGCTACCGCGTCTTCTCGCTGCTTGTCGATCTCGACAGGCTGGACGAGGCCCGCGGGCTATCGATGCTGTTTTCCGTCAATGGGCTCAATCTCGTCTCGTTTCACGAGAGGGACCATGCAAAAACCGGGGACACGTCGCTGCGCGCCTATGCCGACCGGCTGCTCGCCGAGGCGGGGCTCGACCGCGCGGAGAGGATCCTGCTCGTCTGCTATCCCCGAATTCTCGGCTATGTCTTCAATCCGCTTTCCGTCTATCACGCCTATGATGCCGGTGGCACAGTCGTCGCGATGATCTACGAAGTGCGCAATACTTTCGGCGAGCGGCACAGCTATATCTGTCCGGTCGGCCATGGGGAGATGTCGGAAAGCGGGCTTCGCCAGAGCTGCGACAAGCTCTTCCATGTCTCGCCCTTCATCGGTATGGCGGCGCGTTATCATTTCCGCATGCTGCCGCCCGGTGCCGAAATCCGCTGGCGCATCCTGGAAAACGACAACGAAGGCCCGCTTCTCTCGGCGACATTTTCCGGACGGCAGGTGCCATTGACCAGCGCCTCGCTGCTGGGCTTGACGGCGCGCATCCCCTTCCTCACCTTGAAGATCATCGCCGGCATCCATTGGGAAGCGCTGAAATTGTGGCTGAAGGGCGCGCGCTACGTCAGGCGTCCGGCGCCTCCGCCTGAAGTCAGCATCCGGCAACCCCGCCCGCTTGCGGACGCGGCGGAATGACATTAGAGCGCCGCGCGTCTTTTCAGACGCGCAAAGGACGCTGTAACGCTTTGAACTGCTGCATAATTTTATCCGCAAATCGGTTCCGATTTACGGAATTATGCAGTAGCCTTCGGTGCAATAGCCGGGGGTCGGTCGAGCGCATCGTCGCGGATGTATAAGCATCTCTAACCGGCAAGAGAATAGTGGAGGAGGAGAGATGAGCAAGGCGCAGGACTGGAATCTACTGGCCCGCGACGCGGTGACGCTGACGGGGGAAAACATATCTCGCCTGGTGAAGGGTCTGCCCTTCAAGGCGAAGTTGGCGTTGCGCGGGCTTCTGCGGATGCAGCACGGCTCGCTTGCCGTTACTCTCCCCGACGGTCGCAGGCTGCTGGTGGAGGGCAAGCAGCCCGGGCCGAAGGCGGCGCTCAGCCTCAACAACTGGAATCTTGCCTATCGGGCGCTGACGAGCGGCACGATCGGGGTCGCCGAAACCTATATGGACGGCGATTGGGACAGCCCGGACATCGCCGCCTTCCTCGAACTCTTCCTCGTCAACGGCGAGGCCGCGCACAGTTATGCCAATGGCAAGGGCGGCCTTGGCCGCCTCTTTGAGCGCCTCCGCCATTGGATGAACACCAATACCAAGACGGGCTCGAAGCGCAACATTTCCGCCCATTACGATCTCGGTAACGATTTCTACAAGGAATGGCTCGATCCGAGCATGACCTATTCCTCAGCGCTCTATTCCACGGGCGCCAACGATCTTCAATCGGCCCAGAACGCCAAATACCGGGCGCTCGCCGAGGCAACCGGCATCGAGCCTGGCGATCACGTGCTGGAGATCGGTTGCGGTTGGGGCGGTTTTGCCGAATTTGCCGCAAGTGAGCTGAACTGCAAGGTGACCGGGCTGACGATCAGCCGCGAGCAGCTCGCCTTTGCCCAAGAACGTATCCACAAGGCCGGCCTCGACGACCGCGTGGAATTCCGCTTCCAGGATTACCGCGATGAAGCAGGGCTCTATGACCGGATCGTCTCCATCGAGATGTTCGAAGCGGTCGGCGAGAAATACTGGCCGTCCTATTTCTCCAAACTCAGGCAATGTCTGAAGCCGGGCGGCAAGGCTGGCCTGCAGATCATCACGATCAAGGATGAGTCCTTCGACCAATATCGCAGCAACCCCGACTTCATCCAGAAATACGTCTTTCCCGGCGGCATGCTGCCGACGCGCAACCATCTGGCCGAACTTGCCGGCAAGGTCGATCTGTCGCTGGTCAAGGATTTCGGCTTCGGGCTCGATTACGCCCGCACGCTTGCCGAATGGCGCGAGCGTTTCTGGTCGGTCTGGGAACGCATCCGCCCGATGGGCTTCGACGAGCGTTTCAAGCGGCTCTGGGAATTCTATCTGTTCTATTGCGAGGCCGGCTTTCGCGCCCGCAATATCGATGTGCGCCAGGTCGTGTTCTCGCGCCGTTGATCATTCGGCCGCATGCGGTGTCACCGGATGGTGACCCGCTAATGACGGCCGCTCCCGCCAACCGGTCACGCGGTTCACCAGCGTGAAATAAGCGCCATAGGGGAGCAGGCGCGCGAGCTTCAGCATCGTGGTGAAGCGCTTCGGGAACGTGATCTCGAAAGCCTGCGATTTCAACCCGGCGGCAATCTCCCGGGCGGCCTCCTCGACCGATACCAGAGCCGGCATCGGAAAGGCATTCTTCCTCGTCGCCGGCGTATCGACGAAGCCCGGACAGACGAGCTGGATGCGGATGCCCATCTTGTCGAGATCGAATTTCAGGCTTTCGGCCATATTGATCAGCGCTGCCTTGGTGGCGCCATAGGCAGCCCCCGTCGGCAGGCCACCATAGCCGGTGACGGAGGAGACGATGGCGATCTGTCCCTGCCCTTTCGCCTTCATATGGCGGATCGCCGGCAGCAGGCAGTTGATGACGCCGGAGAGGTTGACGGCAAAGCTCTTCTCGAAATCGGTGCGGTTCAGATCCTCGGCATGAACAGGCAGGTAGACGCCGGCATTGAGGATCGCCATGGCGAGCGTGCCGTGCTCATATTCGATGGAAGCCATGACATGCTCCATGTCCTCGGCATCGGTGACGTCACCGTCGAGCACAATGATACTGCCCGAAAGGCCATTGGCCTCGGCTTGCAGTTCGACCAGCTTTTCGTGGCTTCTGGCGGTGACGGCGACCTTGTATCCTTCGCCGGCGAGCTTCAGTGCAAGCGCCCGGCCGATGCCTGAACTTGCGCCCGAAATCCAGACGATTCCATGTTCGGGAAGGGCAATGAAGTCACGCATGACATGTTCCTCCGGGCTGCCTGATCAATGCGAAAACAGGTCCGGAAGTTCCTCGACCCCTCCGGATTTACGGCTCTATCACACCATTGTGGCTGCTTTCAGCCGATCAGGTCGCCGATCATCTGACGAAAGGATCCGGTGAGCTTGACCGGTCCATCCGAGACGGCAAAGGCGACGCAAGGCCTGTCCTTTTCGGCGACCGGCCGGTGGTCGACCGTCTCGTCGGCAATGGAGATGTCGCCGGGACCGAAACGGCCGCGTTCATCTTTGAAAGCGCCGTCGAGAATGAGGATCAGTTCCACACCTTTGTGGGTGTGCGCCGGCAAGGCGCGGCCCGGCCGGATCCACATCAGGCTGACCTCGCAGCCGTCCATGTCGAGCGAATATTCCCTGAAGCCCGGCAACCGCCGGCGCCAAGGCACATCCTCGGCCTCGAAGCCCAAGAGAGAGCGCAACGCTTGAGGAAACAGCGCATTTTCCGGCCGCGTGGTCGTCTGCGGCGCCTTGACCGGAGACGCAGAAGAAAAGATCGCCGCAAGCCGCCCGTCGCGATCGGCAATGGCTGCTTCAGGCACGCCTTCCAAGGCCTCCCCGGCCAGCAGCTCGAGGCTGTTCACCAGGCTGCGATTATCCGGTTTCATTTCGAGATGAGACTGCACCAGCACACGCGCCGGCTCAGGCAAGGAGCCGGCGACATAAAGCGCCATCAATGCATCGATCGTGTCGATCTGCTCGTGAACCATGTCGGTTTCGGTCACGCCCTGTTGCCGCGCTCCGTTTTCGCTTTGTCGTCATCCGTACGGGGAAAGTCAATCTTCGGATCACCCCTCATACCGCGGGATTGCCGGCCATGCGTCATTTCGGGGGAGGAAAGCAAATTTTATCGTGTCCGCCAGAGGCGTGGAATAGCATTTCTTGCCAACTCAGCCTTGTGAAGGGAAAAGACCGTTCCTAAAGTAAGAGTTCGAATAGAGGCAGATTCCATGACCTTCCACCCCTCCGTCCTCGAAGCCATCGGCAACACGCCCCTGATCAAACTCAAGGGTGCCTCCGAGGCGACCGGCTGCACCATTCTCGGCAAGGCGGAGTTCCTGAACCCCGGCCAGTCGGTGAAGGATCGCGCCGCGCTCTACATCATCCGCGACGCAGAGCGGAAGGGATTGCTTCGTCCGGGCGGCGTCATCGTCGAGGGTACGGCCGGCAATACCGGTATCGGCCTGACGCTGGTCGCCAAGGCGCTTGGTTATCGCACCGTCATCGTCATCCCGGAAACGCAGAGCCAGGAAAAGAAGGACGCGCTGAAGCTGCTCGGCGCCGAACTCGTCGAAGTGCCCGCCGTTGCCTACAAGAACCCGAACAACTACGTGAAGGTATCCGGGCGGCTCGCAGAGCAGCTGGCGAAGACCGAGCCAAACGGGGCGATCTGGGCAAATCAGTTCGACAACGTCGCCAACCGTCAGGCGCATATCGAAACAACGGCAAAAGAAATCTGGAAAGACACCGACGGTAAGGTCGACGGCTTCATCTGCTCGGTCGGCTCCGGCGGCACGCTGGCAGGCGTAGCGGCCGGCCTCAAGGCTTTCAAGTCTGACGTCAAGATCGGCATCGCCGATCCCGATGGCGCCGCTCTCTATGAATTCTACCAGAACGGCGCGCTGAAATCCGAGGGGTCCTCGATCACCGAGGGCATCGGCCAGGGCCGCATCACCGCCAATCTCGAGGGTTTCACGCCTGACTATGCCTATCGGATCCCGGATGCCGAAGCGCTTCCCTATCTCTTCGACCTCGTCGAGAACGAGGGCCTCTGCCTCGGCGGCTCGACAGCGATCAACATTGCCGGCGCGGTCAATCTCGCACGGGATCTCGGACCTGGTCACACGGTGGTGACGATCCTCTGCGATTACGGCAACCGCTATCAGTCAAAACTCTTCAACCCGGATTTCCTGACGTCGAAGGGACTGCCCGTTCCGGGCTGGATGGCCAAGTCGCCCTATATCCGCGTTCCCTACGAGCCCGTGTGAGACCCCATGCCCGTCAATGCCCTTTATCGTGACGACTTCTATCTCTCGACGTGCGAGGCGGTCGTCACCGCCGTTCACGAAGACGGGGGCATCGAACTGGACCAGACCTGCTTCTATGCGACATCAGGCGGCCAGCCCGGCGACACCGGAGAGTTCGAGCGTGCCGACGGCAGCAAGATCGCGCTCGGCCAGACGAAACATGGTCCGAGCAAGGATGTCATCATCCATGTGCCGCTCGAAGGTGCGCCGCGGCCTGTCGTCGGCGAGACGCTGGTGCTGCATGTCGACTGGCCGCGCCGCTACAGGCTGATGCGCATGCACACGGCCTGCCATCTGCTTTCCGTCGTCTGCTCCTATCCGATCACCGGGGCCGCCGTCGGCGAGGAGGAAAGCCGCGTCGACTTCGACATGGCAGAGACGATCGACAAGGACGCGGTGACGGCCAAGCTGATGGAACTGGTCGAGCAGAACCATCCGGTCACTCTGCAATGGATCACCGACGAGGAGCTTGTGGCCAATCCCGATATCGTCAAATCGAAAAACGTCCGCCCGCCGATTGGGCTCGGGCGCGTCAGCCTCGTCTGCATCGGCGAGAACTCCTCGATTGACAGCCAACCCTGCGGCGGCACACATGTTTCCGAGACTCAGGAAGTCGGCCGGATCCATATCGCCAAAATCGAGAAGAAGGGCAAAGAGAACCGGCGCTTCCGCATCCGCTTCGGCACGCCCGGCGACGAAGCCTGACCATCAAGGGAGATCATCATGAGTGAGACCAAGAGCCGTTTCGTCGTTTCGGCCGACTGGCTGCAGTCCGAACTCGGGAAAGCTGACCTGCGTGTGCTGGACGCCTCCTTCTATCTGCCGGCGCAGAAGCGCGATGCCGATGCCGAATATGCAGCCGGCCATATTCCCGGCGCCATCCGCTTCGATCAGGACAAGATCGCCGACCATTCGACGTCGCTGCCGCACACGGTCCCTTCGCCCGATTATTTCGCCGCCGAAGTCGGCCGGCTCGGCATCAGCGAGAATGATCGGATCGTTGTCTACGACGGTATCGGCCTGTTCGCCTCGCCGCGCGTCTGGTGGCTGTTCCGGGTAATGGGCGCGAAAAATGTCTTCGTGCTCGATGGCGGTCTCGACGGCTGGAAGGCCGAGGGTCGTCCGCTGGAAACCACGGCACCCAATCATGCGCCGGCGACCTTCACGCCGAATTTCGACGAAAGCCGCGTGGTGACGCTCAATACGATGCGCGACGTCGTCTCCAGCGGCGCGATGCAGATCGCCGATGCCCGCAGCGCCGGCCGCTTCGCCGCCGCCGAACCCGAACCGCGCGTCGGCATGCGCTCCGGCCATATGCCGGGCGCCCGCAGCCTGCCCTCCGGCGTCTTCGCCAGCCAGGGCCGTTTCAAATCGCTGCCCGAACTCAAGCAGACGATCGAGGATGCCGGCATCGATTTGTCCAAGCCTGTCGTCACCTCCTGCGGCTCGGGAATCACCGCCGCCATCATCACGCTGGCGCTGGAATCGCTCGGCCATCACGACAACAAGCTTTATGACGGCTCTTGGAGCGAATGGGGCAGCCGTGACGATACACCCATCGTCACCGGTCCGCCGACGCCGGTCAAAGTCTGATCGCCATGGGAAAGGCACCCGCTTCGCTGAAAGCTCACATCACCCGGCTCGAAATGACGGCGCCGCCAAAGGCAAGCATGCCGGTGCCCGTCAATATCCAGACGGCGATCATGCGCACTCCCGAGATCCCATTGCCGTTCTACCGCTATCTCTACCGGCAGGTCGGTGCGCGCTGGCAATGGGTGGACCGGTTGCGCATGAGCGACGAGCAGCTTGCCGAGACGCTGAACGACAAGCGCAACAATATCAGCGTTCTCTATGTGAACGGCGCGCCCGCCGGCTTCTACGAATATTTCTGCGAAGACGAGGATATGATCGAGCTCAGCCATTTCGGCCTGATCGAACATGCGCTCGGTCTCGGCATCGGCAAATGGTTCCTGCTGCAGGCGCTCTATGCCATCTGGTCGCTCAATCCAAAGCGGGTCACCACCACCACCAACAACCTCGACCATCCGCGTGCGCTGCAGCTCTACCAGATGTACGGCTTCTCCCCCGTCTCGACCGGCACCGGCATCGTCCGGCCGCTCAGCGACAAGGAGCTTCTGGAGATTGCGCGGAAAAGCTGACGATTCTTTCCCGACGCAAGTCGAGGCGACTAACGCCGCGTCAGGCTGTTCGGGCGGCGCGGATCGTTGCGGCGCTCGAAATCGAGCGTGCGGCCCGACTGTTCCTTCAGTTCCGCCACTTCCCGGCGCAGAGCCCTGAGCTCTTCCAGTATTTCCGCATTCTGTTGCGCCAGCAGCGCGAGATCGACGTCGGGCATCGGCTTCTCCTTTTCGTCATGTAGTTTTGCGGAATTCGATAGCAAATGCCAGCCATGTCGGCTTAGCCAAAAGCCGACATTCACGCTGAGCGGAAATCACTTAACGCGCAGGGGACTGTCGCCGTACCGGCGGCCGGTGATCAGCCATGCGCGCGAATCGAATTGAATTCCGTGGGGTGTCTGGTGCGCCTCCAGCATGTCGAGCAGCCGCGCCCGTATTTCGGCTGTCGTGGCGGGACGATCGAGGGCGTTCTTCACATTTTCAAATGTCTGAATCGTCGCCAATGCAGTCTCGGGATCCGGACCGTAGAACACAGGCTCGTTGATTTCACGAAACTCGATGGCAGTGAACCCTGCCGTTTCGAGCAGTCCGGACGTTACCGAGGGTTCGCTTAGCGAAAAGGCTTTGCCGGCCGCGGCCGGACCGGTTGAATCCAGATCAAGCGCCTCATGTATAGCGGTCGCCCACTCATTGTGGTCTCGGCCCTGCCAGACCATGAAAATGAAACGTCCACCCGGGCGCAGGGCGTTGGCGATGTTGGCGAAAGCCACCGCCGGATCGGCGAAGAACATGACGCCAAATCGGCTGATGCAAAGGTCGAATTCCGCATCTCCGAAGACATGGTACTGTGCATCCGCCACTTCGAACGTGGCATTGAGTAATCCCTCCTCGGCGCTGCGCCGGCGGGCAATCTCCAGCATCGTGACGGACAGGTCTATCCCGTGCGCTCGTCCTGTTTCAGCGGCGCGAGCGGCGTCACGTGTGGTTTGTCCGGCACCGCAACCGATATCGAGCACACAATCAGACGGCCCGACCGCGGCGGCGACCCGAAAATGCGCGTTATGGCGAGCAAGCTCGGCATCATAGAAGTCCGCGAAGTTCAATGCTGCTTCTTCAGCCATCAGCTGTCCCTCCAAACCGAAATTCGTGAGGGCCGCCAGCCAGCGCACCCTCTCAAAACCGAGCAGTGGCCCGACCATGTGCCACCCGATCGTGTACCACGGTATGAAGACGCCCAATACACCCGGCGCATTCCCGCAGTGTCTGAGGTTACGAGGAGGTGGGGCGCGCGCTTTGCGAAAGAAGCATACTCCGCGTTTCACTCGATCGCCCAATGCCTGCGGTGCGCAAGAATCGGGTGGCTTGCACACTCGTCCGGGTGCACTTCATGGCAATCACAAAGGAGATCTGCCATGACCGCCATTCGTTTTGTCGCCATGCCAACGACCGACGCCGAACTCCTCTGGAACGGCGGCCGCGACGCCTATGACAGGCTGCCCGAGACGATCGTTTCCGATGGTCCCGGTCATCCCTGCCGCCATTGCCTCGAAAATATCGATGCGGGCGAGGAGTTGCTGGTCTTCGCCTACCGGCCCTTCCCCAAGCTGCAGCCCTATGCCGAAACCGGCCCGATCTTCCTGCACAAGCAGCGTTGCGCACGCTATACCGCCGAAGAAATCATGCCGCCGGTGCTGACGACGAGCCGTGACTTCATCGTCCGCGGCTATAGCGAGAACGACCGCATCGTCTACGGCACCGGCGCGGTGACTGAGATCGGCGATATTCCAGCCTATGGCGAAGAACTGCTGAGACGATCTGATATCGCCTATGTGCATGTGCGTTCAGCTCGCAACAACTGCTTCCAATGCCGGATCGACAAGGTAAAGGCGCCGGCCGTTGCTGAGACCGGCGCCTGACCTGGAGTCAGCGAGCTTACGCTACGTTCAGTACGCTCTCCGGCGCAAAGGCTTCGTAGCCCAGCGCGTCGGCGACGGGCTTACTGGTAATGCGGCCCTTATGCACGTTGAGGCCGTTCCTCAGATGCTTGTCTTCGGCAATAGCGCGAAGGCCGCGATCGGCAAGCGCCAGGCCATGAACCAATGTGGCATTGTTCAGCGCGTGCGCCGAGGTGACCGGCACGGCGCCTGGCATGTTGGCGACGCAATAATGCACGACGCCGTCGACTTCGTAAGTCGGATCGGAATGGGTCGTCGCATGCGAGGTCTCGAAGCAGCCGCCCTGGTCGATGGCGACGTCGACGATGACGGAGCCCTTCTTCATGCCGGAGAGCATCTCGCGGGTAACGAGCTTCGGAGCGGCAGCGCCCGGGATCAGCACGGCGCCGATAATGAGATCGGCCGAGAAGACTTCCTCCTCCAACGCCTGGATGCTGGAATAACGGGTGTGGATGCGGCCGGCGAAGATATCGTCAAGCTGGCGCAAGCGCGGCAGCGACTTGTCAAGGATGCTGACATCGGCGCCAAGGCCGGCGGCCATCCTGGCCGCATGCAGGCCGACGACGCCGCCGCCGATGACTGCGACCTTGGCCGGCAGCACGCCGGGCACGCCGCCAAGCAGGACGCCGAGGCCGCCATTGGCCTTCTGCAGGGCGGTCGCTCCTGCCTGGATCGACAGGCGACCGGCGACCTCCGACATCGGCGCCAGCAACGGCAGGCCGCCGCGCTCGTCGGTCACCGTCTCATAGGCGATCGCGGTGACGCCGGAGGCGATGAGGCCTTTGGTCTGTTCGGGATCCGGCGCCAGATGCAGATAGGTGTAGAGAAGCTGACCGTCGCGGAGCTGCGCCCATTCGGCAGGCTGCGGCTCCTTCACCTTGACGATCATGTCGCACTTTTCGAAGATATCCTTGGCGGAGGCGGCGATCTTGGCGCCAGCCGCGGCATAAGCGGCATCATCAGCGCCGATACCGACGCCTGCCTTGGTCTCCACCCAGACCTCGTGGCCGTGGGCAACATATTCGCGCACCGAAGCCGGCGTCAGGCCGACGCGATATTCATGATTCTTGATTTCCTTCGGGCAACCGACACGCATGCGCGTTCCTCTCAATTTTATCTCCGCGGCAGCGGATTTTTTCAGATGAGGAATCCAACCATCAAGACAGTGAAATGTCCTTGCAAAGACGATTTGCGAAGACGCGATTTTTCGACGATTATTGCAATCTTCCTATGTTTTTTCGAAGGTTCTTCGAATGGTCGATCTCGACACCATCGATCTTGCGATTCTTAAGGCGCTGCAGGCCAATGCCCGCATGACCAATGCCGAGCTTGCCGAAAGGATCGGATTGTCGCCTTCGGCCTGTTCGCGCCGGCTCGACATCTTGGAAAGAAGCGGCGTCATCGGCGGCTACCATGCGCGGCTTTCACACAAGGCGCTCGACTACAAGATGATCGCCATCGTGCATATCTCGCTCTCCGGCCAGTTCGCCAAGACGCTGGCGGAATTCGAGGCAGCGGTGAAGCTCTGCCCGAACGTGCTCGTCTGTTACCTGATGTCGGGCGAATACGACTATATCCTCAGGGTCGCCGCCCGTGATCTCGAGGATTATGAGCGCATCCACCGCGACTGGCTGTCGGCCCTTCCCCACGTCGTCAAGATCAATTCCAGCTTCGCGCTCAGAGAAATCATCGACAAGCCGAATGTCGGCCTTTGAGGCCTTGCATCTTTGGCGAAAGCCTGTCCAGACTTTCGATGCGTGCGGGCGTTTCCCGCTCATTGGCAAGTCATGACATCGAAGACCCAAGGCTATATTTTCGCCCTATTGGCGCTCACCATATTTTCGCTGCAGGACGCCATCTCGAAACATCTGGCGACGGCCTATCCGCCGATCTTCGTGACGATGATCCGCTACTGGGCCTTCGCGCTTTTCACGATCATCCTCGCGTCGAAGATGCGCGGCGGGATCAAGGCGACGGCCCGCACCAAACGCCCCTTCCTGCAGGTGACGCGCGGCGTTCTGCTTGCGGTTCAGGTGGTTCTGGCCATCACGTGTTTTGCCGTGATCGGCCTTGCCCGTTCACAGGCGATCTTTTCCGCGACGCCGATCCTGATTGCTCTGCTGGCGATGCCGATCCTCGGCGAACGGGTCGGGTGGCGGCGGTGGGCAGCGATCGGCGCCGGACTTTTCGGGGTGCTGCTGATCCTGAAGCCGGAAGGCGAGTTTTTCGACGTGAAGCTGCTTCTCGCCGTCATTTCCTGCTTCAACTTCGCCTTCTACGTTATCGCCACCCGCCTGGTCAGCCGCGACGATTCGTCGATGACCAGCTTCTTCTATACCGGCGTCGTCGGCGGCGTCACGATGACGCTGGTTGGGCCGTTCTACTGGAGTTGGATGGCGCCGGGCGACTGGGGCTGGATGGCGCTCGTCTGCATGACCAGCATCTCCAGCCATTATTTCCTGATCCGCGCCTATGATGTTCTCGATGCCGCCGCCGTCCAACCGCTGACCTATCTGTCACTTGTCTACGCCTCTATCATCGGCATGGTAATCTATGGCGAAACGCTCAGCTTCAACATGATCGTCGGCTCGGCGATCGTGGTCGCTGCCGGCATCTTCACCGTCTGGCGCGAACATGTCGTGGGACGCAGAGCGGCCGCCGCCAATTGACGGTTTCACTGCAATTTTAGCCAAGCCCCTAAAACCATTTCAATTTTCCCGCGCTATGCTCCCCGGCTATACCAAGGGAGACAATATGACCCGCAACTTGAAAATCACGGCCCGAAAGACTGATCGGAAAAACTGCCGCGTGTTCGGCCATGTCAAATATCTGAACAGCCAGGTGGACGCCCGCATCCTCGACCTATCGCCAACCGGTGCCGCCCTGGAGATGAAGGGGCCGTTCCATGCCGCCTCCGGCAGCAAGGTGCGCATCGAGGCCGAAAACCTCGGGCTGCTCGAAGGCGTCATCCGCTGGAAGCACAATGGCCGCGTCGGCATCCAGTTCGACGTGAATTCAAATGCGCGGGCACAGATCTCCTCCTATTTCCGCTTTTTCCACAAGGAGATGCGGCCTGTGCTGGCGGTACGCCCGCTGGTTAGACCCACCGCCAACGTCGAGCGGACGCCTCACTCAGCGACATCGACGCCAAACCCGTAAGGCTGCCCCACCTTTGCGCCGGAGCGGCTGAGATCGCTCCAACGGCTGCGGTTGACACTGACGCCGAGGGTGACCGTGGCCTTACGTCTGCTGCAGCCTGGTGCCGAATAAATATATCATAAATTGCATTTCTGAGCCATGACGCTTTTCCGGCGGATTGTTTTGACGTCCTGTCATTTTCGCAGTGTACTCCTCGCCAAATCGTCCTAATTTTGACGGGCCGGACGATGCATGATCCTAAGGAGAGTTTCCATGTCTTCCATTTTCGATGTTGGTGTAATGAGCCGCCGTTCCCTGCTCGGTGGCCTCGCCGCCACTTCCGCCCTGGTGCTGCTGCATCCTTTCAGCGCCCGCGCCAGCGCCAACCAGGCGCATCTCAGGTTGATGGAAACGACCGACATTCACGTCAACGTCTTCCCCTATGACTATTATGCCGACAAGCCTAACGACACGATGGGCCTGTCGCGCACCGGGACGATCATCGACGGTATCCGCGCCGAGGCTATCAACTCGCTGCTGATCGACAATGGTGACGTGCTGCAGGGCAATCCGATGGGCGATTACATGGCCTATCAGCATGGCATGAAGGATGGCGACGTCCATCCGGTAATCAAGGCGATGAACACGCTCGGCTATACGGTTGGCACGCTCGGCAATCACGAGTTCAACTACGGCCTCGACTTCATGTTCAAGGTCCTATCAGGCGCGAATTTCCCCTTCGTCTGCGCCAACCTGACCAAGGGTCAACTCGCCTCGGACCCGAAGCAGGACGATCTCTTCTTCAAGCCCTACATTATCGTCGAAAAGCAGATCAAGGATGGCGCCGGCAACGAAAGCCCCGTCAAGATCGGCTTCATCGGTTTCGTACCGCCGCAGATCATGCTCTGGGACATCAAGAACCTTGAAGGCAAGGCGCAGACGCGCGACATCGTCGAGGCCGCCAAGGCCTGGGTTCCCGCCATGAAGGAAGCCGGCGCCGATATCATCATTGCGCTCTCGCATTCCGGCATCGACGGCAGCGCACCATCCGAAAAGATGGAGAACGCCTCGCTGCATCTCGCCGCCGTCGATGGGATCGACGCGATCTTCACCGGCCACCAGCATCTCGTCTTCCCCGGCCCGAAGAGCTGGGACGGCGTCACCAATGCCGACCCCGTCAAGGGCACGCTGCACGGCAAGCCCGCCGTGATGGCCGGCTTCTGGGGCTCGCATCTCGGCCTTATCGACCTGCTGCTCGAAAAGGACGGCAACAGCTGGAAGATCGTCGATTTCACCTCGGAAGCACGGCCGATCTATCATCGCGACGACAAGAAGAAGGTGGTTGCCGACTACGCCGACAAGAAGGACGTGATCGAAGCCGCTAAGGCCGAGCACGAGGCGACACTTGCCTATGTCCGCACCCCGGTCGGCAAGACGTCAGCACCGCTCTATTCCTACTTCGCACTCGTCGCCGACGATCCCTCGGTGCAGGTCGTCAGCCAAGCCCAGACCTGGTACATCAAGCAGATGCTCGCCGACACCGAGTTCAAGGACCTGCCGGTGCTTTCGGCGGCGGCCCCCTTCAAGGCCGGCGGTCGCGGCGGCGCCGACTACTATACCGACGTTCCGGCCGGCGATATCGCCATCAAGAACGTCGCCGACCTCTATCTCTACCCGAACACGGTGCAGGCTGTCACCATTACCGGCGCCCAGGTGAAGAACTGGCTCGAAATGTCGGCCGGCATGTTCAATCACATCGAGGCCGGCTCAAAAGATGCGGCCCTGCTCAACAACGATTTCCCGTCCTACAATTTCGACGTGATCGACGGCGTCACCTACCAGATCGACCTGTCGCAGCCGCCGAAATATGATTCGTCCGGCAAACCGATCCATCCGGACGCCAACCGCATTCAGAACCTCGCCTTCGACGGCAAGCCGATCGATCCGGCTCAGAAGTTCGTCGTCGTCTCGAACAACTACCGCGCCGGCGGCGGCGGCAATTTCCCTGAGATCACCGCTGATAAGGTGATCTTCCAGGCGCCGGATACCAACCGCGACGTCATCGTCCGCTATATCCATGATCAGGGCACGATCAATCCGTCGGCCGACGCAAACTGGACCTTCAAGCCGCTCCCAGGCACGACCGCGACCTTTGAAAGCGGCCCGAAGGCGAAGCAGTTCCTCACCGAGGTCAAAAGCGTCAAGATCGAGGATGCCGGCGAAGGGGCCGACGGGTTCTCGAAGTTCAGGCTGGTTCTTTAGGCCGAGCACAATATCAGCGAAGGCGCGGCACCCGCGCCTTCGTCATTCGGCCGCAAGCGGCGTACCAGCTTCCTGCAGTTCCGCTATCTGAGCATGGAAATCGACTTGGCTCGGGCAGGCGGAAAGCCGCGTGCGGAACGCGTCGATCATCCAGGTGGCGGCAGGTCCGGGCGGGTTGGCGAGCTGACGGACCGAATATATGGGATACTCTCCCTGTTCGTAGGCATCCAGATCGAGATGGACGAGCCTGCCGCTCGTCAGATCGTCATGAATCACGGAAGCCGGAAGGCCGCCCCAGCCAAGGCCGGCCCTGATGAGCTGGTGCTTCGTCGCAATATCGCTGACGCGCCATGTCTTGTAGGACAGAACGTTGAAATCGCGCCCCTTCGTCCGGCCCGACGCATCGGTGACAACGAGTTGCACTTCCTCGCGGACGTCGCCGAGCGTCAGCGGCCGGCCGATCCCGGCAAGCGGGTGGTTGCGCGCGGCAACCGGCAACATGAAGGAGTGACCGATTCGTTCCGTGACGATCGAATCGTCCTGCTGGACGACCGCGCCACCAATCCCGATCGTCGCCTTGCCGCTCAGGACGAGATCCATGACCATTCCGAGTTCGCCGACATTGAGGCTCAACGAAACGGATGGAAACATCTCGCGGAATTCGTGGAGTACATCCACCAGGGCTCGTGAAGGCACCATGACGCTGATGGCGACGGATACCTCCGCTTCGAGCCCTTCCCTCAGGCTCTTGACGCGCGCCCGCATGACCTGCAGGTTGCCCAGAATGCGCCTCGCATCCTCCAGCATCGCCTTGCCCGCCTCCGTCAGCTTCGGCTGGCGGGCGCCGGAGCGCTCGAAAAGCGGCACTTCCAGCTGTGCCTCCAGATTGGCAATCGTATAGCTGACGACCGACTGCGCCCGGTTCAGCGCCCGCGAAGCGGCCGAGAAGCTGCCAGTCTCGGCAACGGTCAGAAACACCTGCAATTGGTCCAGAGTGGGGTTTGGCACCATCTTCTATCCATTCCATCGATAGTTTCGATCGACATTATCACCGTTTTTTCGATAGCAGGCCAGACCTATTTTCCTCATCGAGACTGCGGCTCACCTCCCAGCAACGGGCCGTCAAATTCCATTCGAAAGGAAATGCACCATGTCGTCCATCCTTCTTCTGACGTCCAGCCCGCGTGCCGAATCGCTCTCGACGCCGATCGCTGTCGATCTCGCCGAAAAGCTGAAGAACCAGAATCCGGGCAGCGTCGTCGTCCGCCGCGATCTTGCCGCTACCCCGCTGCCGCATATCGATGACCTCTTCACCGGCGCAATCCGCAAGCCGGCCGAGGCCCGCACCGCTGAGGAAACCGCGGCCGTCAAGACTTCCGACGAGCTTGTCAACGAACTGCTTGCCGCCGATACGATCGTCATCAGCACCGGCCTCATCAACTTCAACATCTATTCGTCGCTGAAGACCTGGATCGACAACGTCGCCCGCGCCGGCCTGACCTTCAAGTACACGGAAAGCGGCCCGGTCGGCCTCGCAACCGGCAAGAAGGTTTATGTCGTGCTCGCCTCGGGTGGCGTCTACTCACAGGGCCCGGCCGCTCCCTTGAACCATGCAGTGCCGTACCTGAAGTCGGTTCTCGGCTTCCTCGGCATCAGCGATATCGAGACCATCTATGTCGAAGGCCTGGCCTTCGGTCCGGAAGCTGCCGAAAAGGCGATCGACGCCGCCAAGTCGCGCGTCCAGGAAATCGCACTGGCCGCCTGATCGGCTGCTGAACGCTCCATGGAACGGTCGGCCTTTGCCGGCCGTTTTTCATTTGTCGATATCGGCGACAAAATCCCGGACCGTCGCCAGGATTTCAGCCGAGAGCTTTTCATCGGACGAAATCCGGGCAAGGCCGACGCCACCGGCCATCATCGCGAAGGCCATGATTGCCTTGCGCCGTCTTTCTCCTTCGTCCGCTCCCGCAGCCTTGCTCGCCAGTGACGCGAAATTCCGCCTGAGCCCGTCCGTCGCAATCCCCCGCGCCTTCTCGCCGCTGCGTGATATATCGGAGATCAGCGCGGCAAAAGGGCAGCCCTCACCGGGATTGTCGCGATGATAGGCGCTCACATAACGATCGGCGACATCGGCGGCCGCCATCTCCGCCGGGTTCACCCCCTCGGCCTCCAGCTTGCGTCCCCATGAATCGAAAGCGGACTGGATCGCCTCGGCGACCAGATCGTCGCGGGAGGCGAAATGCTTGTAGAAGCCCCCGACGGTCAATCCGGCTTCCTTCATCAGGTCGGCGACGCCAATACCTTCGAGCCCCTCCTCGCGCAGCCGCTTCGACGCGGTCTCGACAATCTTCTCGTGCGTCTTCTGTTTTTCCAGCTGCGAACGGCCCATCGGACATCTCCCCGGCACTGCCTCTTGACTCATGTAGATTATAATCATAATCCTTGTAGATAACGATCATAATCTAGATCGTTGCCAATTCCAAGAGGAGCATGAATCATGCGTCTAAGAAACAAGGTCGCCCTGATCACCGGCGGAAACAGCGGCATCGGTCTTGCGACCGCCAGGGTCTTCATCGACGAGGGTGCCAGGGTGGTGATCACCGGCCGCAACCCGGAAACGCTCGCTGCCGCCGAAAAGGCGCTGGGAGCCGGCGTGCTGGCACTGAAGGTCGACGTCACCGATGTCGCCGCCACCGAGAAGGCCTTTGCGGAAGCCGCCGGAAAGCTCGGCAAGTTCGACATCGTCTTCGCCAATGCCGGCATCGGCGGCGCGACGCCGCTCGGCGAAACATCGCCGGAGCAATTTAACCAGATTATCAGCACCAACCTCACGGCGGTTTTCTTCACCGTGCAGTCGGCCCTACCGCATCTCAATGACGGCGCTTCGGTGATCCTCAACGGTTCCGTGCATGCCGTGCTCGGCGCTCCCGGCTGGTCGGCCTATGCGGCGACCAAGGCGGCGGTCCGCGCGATGACGCGCAATATGGCGTCCGAACTCGCGCCGCGCGGCATCCGCGTCAATCAAGTGACGCCCGGCGGCACGAAGACGCCGATCTGGTCGCCGATGGCTCAGACGGAAGACGCAATGTCAGCGCTTGAGGCCCGCATCGGCGGCATGAGCCCGCTCGGCCGCATGAGCGAAGCCGACGAAATCGCCAAGGCGGCGCTCTATCTGGCTTCGGATGATTCGGCCAATGTCACCGGCATCGAGATCACTGTCGACGGCGGCATGACGAGTGCCCCCTCCGGCGCCAAGATCTTCCGCGCTGCCTGAGTGAGCCGGGGCTGGGCAGGTTAAACTTGCCGGCCCCTTCGCCGGCCTCGGTCACCGGTCACAGAGTGCTTGTATTGTCTCCTACGAATGCTTTGTTTCGTTCTTGCGTTGCACGGTGGGCAACACGAAACAGGACGATTGCAAAATTCAGGACGGCAAGCAGGAGCACGACGTACAGCATGGTCTGCACGCCGGAGGAAACGATCAGATTGCCGGCGATCAGTGGAAAGCCGAAGACGCCGATGGAATAGGCGAGCGAAAATAACAGCAGCGATTGCGGCATAAGGCCGGCAGGAGCCTCATTGGCCGCCAGGCCGTTGATGACGGAATAAGTCAAGCCGTAGCCCACCCCCAGCATTGCCGCGCCTCCCAGATAGGCAAACTGATTTGATGTCAGCATCAGGAACAGCACGATCGATACCAGCGTCAGACTTGTCAGGACCACAAGCGAATAGAGTGGGTCTTTCTTGACCACATATCCCGCCACGAACAGCCGGCTCAGAATCGCGGCGGACATGAAGCCGATGAAGAACAGCGAGTAGTCGAACCCATGCGCCTTGGCGTAGCTAGTCTGAAAGCTGGACAACCCGCCGAAAATCGCGCCACCGATGCCGACCATAATGATGGAATAGATGGCCCGCGAGCCGATCACCTCGCGTGCTGAGCCAAATGAGATCTTGTTGACATGAGGCAAAATCTTGCCGGCCTTGGTCAGCCGGATATGGAGCAAAAAGTAAAGCGCACCGCCGGCGAGACTGGCAAGGAACGCAAACGCGAAGGCCGCCTCAATCGGCATCGACCAATTGGTGGCGATGCGGCCAATGATCGGTCCGGCGCCGATGCCCGACATCATCGATCCCGAAAGCAGAGCAAAAAACCTGATCCGATGTTCGGGTTCGACGATCGCGGCGACCAGAATGGGTCCGAGCGCATAGAAGGTGCCCCAGCCTATGCCGAGGATGAAACCGACCGCCATCAGGCTCAGCCCAGCTGAGGGAACCATGACGAATCCGAGCGCTGACGCGGCAAGAAACAATCCCGAAACAGCCACCGCCCGCGCCGAGCCAATGGCATCCGCGATGTGGCCGGACAGGATCACGAGAATGACGGTGCTGACAGTCGCAGCCGAAATGATCAGGCCGGCCAGCGCCTCGTCGCCGCCGCGCTCACCCACCAGCACCGGGATCAGAAAGGTCACGCCATAGGCAATCGAAAGAAGAAACCCGCCGATACACAAAACGGCAAACTCGCCGCCATCGACTTTCTGTCCTGCAACTGAATCACTCATGTCCACGCCCCTTGCCGGAAAGCTCATCCGGAATGCTGCGGCAATGGAGATCACGTTTACGTTACGCTAACAAGCCGTTTTTGTGGATCTCATAACCTGTTGAAAATACGCAAATATATGGGAATGTGTTTCTGTTTACGCAACATCCTAAACACCTGCGGCCGACCGCACTGCGCTGATCGACGAGCCCACCAGGCCTAACTGAGTTTCACCACGCCGGAGCGGCCGACGACGCAGTTGCGGCCGCTCTTCTTGGCCACATAGAGCCTGCCGTCGGCAGCCGTCAGCACGGCGGTCAAATCGACGCCGTCCTCGTCGGCAGTCGCAACACCGATGCTGACCGTGATCGGCCTGTCATCCGGCGTCTTGACGCTGGTTGCAATCGTCCAGCGAAGGCGCTCGGCAAGCAGCAGACCTTCCTCGTGGTCGGTGCCTGGACAGACGGCAACGAATTCCTCGCCGCCGAAGCGGAAGACACGGTCGCTGGAACGCAGCGTCGTACCGATCCGAGCGGCGATGGCTTTCAGCACCTCGTCGCCCTGGAGATGGCCGTAGCCGTCATTGACATCCTTGAAGTGATCGGCGTCGATAATGAGGACGGTGGCGAATAGCCCCTGCTTCAGTGCCTCGCGCAGCATCAGCGGCGCTTCCATTTCCATGCGCGTCCGATCGTAAACGCCGGTGAGCATGTCGCGGCCGGTGCGCTCAAGAAGATCGTTGTAGCGCTCGCGAAACGTCAGGTCGCCGAATACGTCGCTAATCGAGCGTGCGGACCCGCCCGCACCGACGCGGCGAATACGATATTCATAGAATGCGAACATCGCCGCGTAGAGGCAGACGGCAAGCATTTTTGCCTTCCATCCGCCCCAGAATGCGGCGATCGGCACATCCAGGAAGTAATGCAGCGCGGCGAAGAAGCCGATCTGGTCGAAGGTCAGCAGCACGAAGCCCGAAATCAGGAAACGCAGGACGACCCGGCGACGGAAGAAATCGCCGAGTTTTTCGTAAAGCAGGATGATGCCGAGCGAATCGACATAGAGCAGCGCCGTGCCCCAGACCATCAGCCAGCCCATCTCCTTGAGGAAATCGACGTCGGGTGTGTGGTTGGTCGATATCTGCAGCGGTTGGTGCAGTTGCAGCACCCAGGCAATACCGACGGTGAGCAGGTTGCCGAGGAAGAGACCGTATATCGGCTGGCGCACCGTCGCGGCATCCTCCTGCAGGTAAAGCATCAGGATCATCATCAGCTTGCCGGAGAAGAAGACGGATGAACCCGGCGACACATCTCCGAACGGCAGCGAAACATAAAACACCGCCGCCAGATAGGTCTCCATGAAATGCATGACGCCGAGCGCCGTCAGGAAAACCCCGAGGCCGAGCCGGTGACGGAAATGCAGAAGCGTCACCATCAGCACGAAATAGGCGATGGCTTCGACGACGAACAGAGCGAGGTTGAGTGTCTCCATCATGAGACCTCGGCTCCGGACGTTCGGCCTCCTGCTGGCGCGGTGATCGCGACAGAGAATCCTTTAGTCAATCGTCCGAAACAGTCAAACACGGGGGTGTCCTGCAAATCCTGCAGGCGATACCTTTCACCGCAATCCTTTAAGATTGCGTGAGTGAGAACGCGCTCGCTGGAGAGCACCCCGGTCACACAGGAACAGTTACAGCCGGTATCAAGGACCCATCCCCGGATCCCGATTTCAGACCTGACGAAGCTTCTCGCCGTCGCCAAAGAGCGACGAACCATGCTGATCGATGATCTGCTGCGCCTTGCGCACCGTGCATTCGAGCGCGTCATCGGAGGAGGAAAACAGATCGGCGCGGATGAAATTGCGCACCAGTACCTCGTCGCCGACCTTCTTTTCGATGCGACCGGCAAGGCGATACTGGCCGCCTTCCTTGCGCGGCTCGGCAAAGATCGTGCAATCGCCGTAAAGCTGCGGCTCGCCGGAAGGGCCGGCCGCCTCCGAAGCCGGCTTGCCGCCGCCGGAGAACATCGAGAAGATATTTGAAATGAACGAAGCCATGCTCCGCCTTTAGCACGGCGATATCGCTGTCGCCAAGTCAAATGATCAGGTTGGCGAGGATCTCGTTCTCGGTGATATCCTCGTAACCCATGCCGGCTGCTTCGAAATTTCCGATCAGCCGGGCGAAATTCTCAGGCGCCTTGGTTTCGATGCCGATCAGGATCGAGCCGAAATTACGCGCCGATTTCTTCAGATATTCGAAGCGGGCGATATCGTCGTCGGGGCCAAGCAGATTGAGGAAATCCCGGAGCGCGCCAGGGCGCTGGGCGAGCCGCAGGATGAAGTATTTCTTCAGCCCTGCGTAACGCATGGCTCTTTCCTTTACGTCAGGAAGACGCTCGAAATCGAAATTGCCGCCGGAGACGACGGCAACGATGGTCTTGCCGCGGATCGCTTGGCCGTCCATCGCGGCGATCGCCGTCAGCGACAGGGCGCCAGCCGGCTCCAACACGACGCCTTCGACATTCAGCATTTCCTGAATGGTGACGCAGATGGCGTTCTCAGGCATCAGTTGCACTTGGCTTGCCGGAAAATCGCGAAGAGCCGCGAAGTTCAGGTCGCCAATGCGCCCCACCGCCGCGCCGTCGACGAAATTATCGACCTTCGCAAGTGTTACTACCGCGCCCGCCTCGATGCTGCGCTTAAGGCTCGGCGCGCCGGCTGGCTCAGTGAAGACGAAAGCCGATTTCGGCACCGTGCCGTCGAGATAACCGGTGATGCCGGCGGCAAGTCCACCGCCGCCAACCGGCAGGACGACCATGTCCGGCACCGTTCCTTCCGGCAGCTGCTGCATGATTTCGGCGGCGACGGTTGCCTGGCCTTCGATGATGTCGGCATGATCGAAGGGCGGCACCATGACGCCGCCGACCGCCTCTACGTGTTCGCGGGCGGCCTGGTAGCACTGGTCGAAGAAGTCGCCGAACAGCCGGATGGTGATGAATTCGGCGCCGAACATGCGGGTCTTGTCGATCTTCTGCTGCGGTGTCGTCACCGGCATGAAGACGACGCCCGGCACGCCGAAATGGCGGCAGACGAAGGCAAAGCCCTGGGCGTGATTGCCGGCCGAGGCGCAGACGAAGGTCTTGCCGGCAGCACCCTGCCCGATCGCCTTGCGAAAGAAATTGAAGGCGCCGCGGATCTTGTAGGAGCGCACCGGCGACAGATCCTCGCGCTTCAGCCAGATATCGGCCCCGTAGCGAGCCGACAGATGATCATTGAGCTGCAGCGGCGTTGCCGGAAACAGGCTGCGCATTGCCTCTTCGGCGCTTTCGACATCAAGTTTCGTCACGGGCGTGGTCCATCCTCAAGAATACCACCGCCGCTATGGCACGAGCCGACCGGCAAAAGAAAGCCCGTTTCGGCCGTTTCCGGTTCGCTCCCGAACCGGCTCGCTCCGAGGAAGGCTTTCTTAATCCAATCGCAAAATTGGCGGCACATGAACTGATTTTAACTGTCAATGAAAAGGGCGGCCACTTATATGAAGCTATGATGATCTTCAAATTCGCAAAACCGCTCGCCTGGCTGTTGCTCGCCTTCATCATCTTCGTCACGGTTTCGCCGATCGGAGAAAGGCCGGATACGGTCACGATGGTCGATGTCGACCGCGCGGTTGCCTATCTACTTCTCGGCCTCGCCTTCGCGCTTGCCTATCCGAAACAATGGAAAACGGTGGCCGTGCTGCTGATCGTCGGCGCATTCGCCATCGAATGGCTGCAATATTTCGCGCCCACCCGCCATCCGCGCCTGCATGACGCGAGCATCAAGGCGATGGGCGCAACCCTGGGGCTACTGGCTGGCTGGGTGATCAACAGGTGGCGCGAGACCAAAGCGCCAAACGCGCTTCCTTTCGCAGAACGCTGATTATCTCGAGTTAGAAATCGCCCAACTGCACTGCCCAGAAGAACAATGGTATCGCAGCTATCGCAGTTCCGAGAACAAGTGCGACGCTGGTCTTGAAGATTCGGATGCGCCGAACCCTGGTCCCATTCCAATCGTAAACCATCGTCTTACTCCCACAAGACAATACTTACTCAACCGCCGTGGCGCGATCCTTGCACCGAAAAACCCCTATGCAAGCGATATTGCGCTTTTATCCACAATATACAGGGTTAATACAAGCATATTCGAACAGGATTATGAAGGTGGTGCGGGCGACGGGGCTCGAACCCGTATAGCCAAGGCCGAGGGATTTTAAGTCCCTTGCGTCTACCAGTTTCGCCACGCCCGCTTGCGGCGTTTTCAATATCTTGCGTCACTGGCGATGGGAAGGGCCGCGAGGCGTAAAAAATCACGCCTGATCTGCAGGCGTGCCTATCAGAAAACAGAAAAGGCGCGGCGAGCCCACGCCCGCCGCGCCTTTCTCATTTCAGTGACGAGGATCACGCGAGCTTGGCTGCAAGCTTGGCGATGTGGGCGCCTTGGTATTTTGCGCCTTCCAGCTCGATCTCGGAAGGCTGGCGCGAGCCGTCGCCGTTGGTGATCGTGGAAGCGCCGTAAGGCGAGCCGCCCTTGACTTCCTCGGTGCCCATCTGGCCCTGGAAGGCATAAGGCAGGCCGGCAACGACCATGCCCTGGTGCAGGAAGGTCGGGATGAAGCCGAGGATGGTCGATTCCTGGCCGCCGTGCTGGGTTGCCGAAGAGGTGAAGACCGAACCGAGCTTGCCGACGAGTTTGCCGGCGAACCAGAGGCCGCCCGTCTGATCCCAGAAATTGCGCATCTGCGAGGCGACCGTGCCGAAGCGGGTGCCGGCGCCGACGATGATCGCGTCATAGTCCGCCAGTTCGTCAACGGTGGCGATCGGAGCCGCCTGATCGACCTTGTAATAGGAAGCCTTGGCAACGTCTTCCGGAACCAGTTCCGGAACGCGCTTGACGGTGACGTCGGCACCGGCCGACTTCGCGCCTTCGGCGACCGCATAGGCCATGGTTTCGATATGGCCGTAAGCCGAATAATAAAGGACGAGAACCTTCGCCATCTTCAATCTCCCTTGGAGCACTGGTTGAATTTCGTGAACCGAGGGAGTTCTATCAGCGCGCATTTCCGAACACAGCCATGGCTTGAAGAACTCAGTGTTCAACATCCGTGGACGAAAATTCACTTGCGTTTTCATTTCAGCAAAAATGAACGTATCCGGCGGCTGTTTGCAAAGCGGCCGAAGGGCACTACCTATTCACCAGCCTCAGATCACGGAACATCCCATGAGCCAAGACATCGTCGTCACCGCCGCCATGCTCGCCATCGGCGACGAACTTCTCTCCGGCCGCACCAAGGATAAAAATATCGGCCATCTTGCCGATTTGCTGACGCTGTCCGGCATCGATCTCAAGGAAGTGCGCATCGTCGCCGACGACGAGGACGCGATCGTCGAGGCGCTGAACGCGCTTCGCGGTAAATATGATTATGTCTTCACCTCGGGCGGTATCGGGCCGACGCATGACGACATCACCGCCGATGCCATCGCCAAGGCTTTCGGCGTGCCCTGCGAATACGACGAGACGGCGATGACGCTGCTTGCCGAGATGTACCGGCGCCGCGAGATGGAATTCACCGCGGCGCGCCAGCGCATGGCGCGCATGCCGCGCGGGGCTGCGCATATCGCCAATCCGGTCTCGACAGCGCCCGGCTTCATCATCGGCAACGTCTACGTCATGGCCGGCGTGCCGCAGGTCTTCCAGGCGATGGTCGACAATGTGCTGCCGACACTTCGAACCGGCACGCCGGTGCTCTCGCTCGCCATTGCCTGCCCTTACGGCGAAGGTGAGATCGGCACGCCCTTGACCGCGATCCAGAAAGCACATCCGGAAACCAGCATTGGTTCTTACCCGCGCTATATCGGCCAGAAATTTTCGACCGAGATCGTCGTGCGCGGCCGCTCGCAGGCGGTTATCGATGCGGCCGGCGCCGAGGTGCGGGCGATGATCGACGCCATCCGCCAAAGGAAGGACATTGCCGAAAACCATTCCGCCGAGGCTTGAGGGCAACGCCGGAACCTGGGGCATCCTTGATCCCTATCAAGGAACAGGAGAACGGTCCGGCGCATTCCTTCCCTCGCGCAAGCCATTTCAGCGCAAGGAGAATTGATATGTCTTACAAAACCATTCTCGCCATTCTCGATACATCAGACAATAGTACCGCGGTTGCCGATTTCGCCTTCGCCATCGCCGCTGAAAGCGGCGCCCATGTGATCGGCCTGCATGCCGAAATCATCTCCGCCGTGCCGCTGGTGGCGCCGATGGAAATCCCCGATCCCGTCGCCGTACAGGCGCTGCAGGACATGGCGCACAGCGAAACGATCGCGGTTGAGCGCATTTTTCGGGCCAAAGCGGAGGCGGCTGGCGCCTCCTTCGAATGGCGCAGCTTTGCCACATCAACCGGATACGGCTCCGCGCCGCTGATCGAAAGTGCGCGCAGCGCCGACCTCCTGATCGCCTCGCAGGCCGACCCGGCCAGACCTTCCGACAGCCACGTCGACGTCGACAGTTTCCTTTTCGAAACGGGCCGGCCAGTGCTGATGATCCCCTATATCATCCGCCAGCCGAAGCCGATCAAGCGCGTGCTGATCGCCTGGAACGGCTCGAAGGAGGCTGCGCGCGCGACCTTTGACGCGTTGCCGATCCTCAAAGCCGCCGATGAGGTGGAGATCTTCTCAGTCGATCCGGCCGACACGGCGCTGCAATCGCCGCTGACCGCAGGCGCCGACATCGCCGCGACGCTTGCGCGTCATGGCGTCAAGACGACGCTTTCGACGGCCCAAAGTGTGGACAAGAGCGCATCGCATGTCATCGAAAACCGGCTTTCGGACAGCAGCATCGATCTTCTCGTCATGGGCGCCTATACCCATTCCTGGCTCTGGCAGATGATCTTCGGCGGCACGACCAAGACCCTGCTGCAATCGATGACGGCGCTGACCCTGTTATCGCGTTGATTGGCTGCTCTTGCCTTTTGCCGGCAAATCCCGCTAATTGCGGCGACCGATGACAGCTTCGAGCCTCGGCCCCATCTCGCGCAGTTCCGGCTGCGCGATTTGCGTTTTGCCAATCGCCGCTTCAAGCCTGTCCGGTCGCCGGCAAACGGCGTGTCGTTTTTTCATGCCGCGGAGCAGCCCGATGTCCCTTCCCGATAAAGCCTTTCCCGTTTCCTGGGATCAGTTCCACCGCGATGCGCGCGCCCTTGCCTGGCGGCTTGCCGGCTTGAATCAGACGTTCAAGGCGATCGTCTGCATCACCCGCGGCGGCCTCGTTCCGGCCGCGATCATCTCGCGCGAACTGAACATCCGGCTGATCGAGACCGTCTGCGTCGCGTCCTATCATGACTATGTGAACCAGGGCGACATGGTGCTGCTCAAGGGAATAGCACCCGAACTTATGGAAAATGGCGGAGAAAGCGTGCTGGTCGTCGACGATCTGACGGATACCGGCAAGACCGCTGCACAGGTGCGCACCATGCTGCCGAAGGCACATTTCGCCTGCGTCTACGCCAAGCCGAAAGGCGTGCCGACCGTCGACACCTTCATCACCGAGGTGAGCCAGGACACGTGGATCTATTTCCCCTGGGACATGGGCTTCACCTATCAGGAACCGATCGCCAAGGGCGCGGGCTGATCGCCACCGATCGCGGCGCGCAACCATCGCATTTACCACTTGAAATTGTTCCAGATTTTGTCAGCAAGGCTTCCTGAATCCGCTATCGGGATCTGCACATCTATTTTATCTTTTGCTCATAAACTCGACAGATGCGAATCGTGTCAGATTGCACCTAAAGCGTGCATCGGACAATACGGTATAGGGAAGCAAGATGGCTCGATGGGGGCATATAGGAGCGGTTGTGACTGTCGGGCTGGCGGCCTTTCTTTTGCCGCTGGCGCCCGTCCATGCTGAGCCTGCCTACATTCCCCTCGTGCGCGACTATGTCGAGAAGCGGATCCGACCCATAGTGGAAACGCCATTGGTGCTGAAAGCCATTGCCGAACAGAACACGAAATTCGGCAATGTCAGCGAAATGGATATGCGGGTGCTCGACGAGACCTACCGGTCGGAGGTCAACCAGCACCACCTGCAGATGGTCAAGCTGCTGCTCGACAAATCCGTGTCGCATTACCTGAGGGAAAAACAGGATGCCTCGCACGGCGCAATTCTCGAATTTTTCGTCACGGACTCGCGTGGGCTGAATGTCGGGCAGAGCACCATCACCGCCGACTTCTGGCAGGGCGACGAGGAGAAATATCTCCAAACCTTCGCCAGCGGCTCCCGCGAGATCTTCATCGACCGGGCGGAACGCAATGAATCCAGCCAAAATCTCGAGACGCAGGCGAGCTTTGTCGTCATGGACGAAGAGAACAGGCCGATCGGCGTCGCCATCGTCACCATCGCCATTGATGCGCTCTAACAGCATGTCGCGCAAAAGTTTGCGGTTTTGCGATAACGACGCGCTTTAGGAGCACTGATTTCACCGACGAATCGGCATGCTCATTTGCGCCGGAAATGCCATCATAAGATTTGCCATAGGGTGGTTTTTTGCCATTCCGAGGTTTTCCTTAGCCGGCAACGCCTGCAAGCCATTGTAATATCAGCGCTCCCCGGCTTTCCCCAATCTCCACAGGCGCATCCACAACATGTTGTGGTTAGCAATCAATTAAAAGCCAGCCCTTGACGGAATCAGCTGTTTCAAACTTTACTGATCCTGATGTTGCGGCGGCGACAGGACCGGAGGTTACGAGCCCGGTTCCCTTTTGAAAATTAGGACGCGGAATCAGGGCGATGGACCGAAAACGGTGCAGGCCCGACAGGATTTCTGCGCGGTTTTCAGCCTCCAAAAAAAGTGACATCGGGGCTGGCGATAATAAGCTGTTAATACTATATTTAGTGTTTGCAGCCACCATCACCACAAGATACAGGAAGGACATCTCCGGATGACACCCCTGTCACAATACGGAAACGAGACTGGCTGCGCGACGACAAAGTGCCGCCGGATAGGAATTTTGTGCCGAGGTCGCGGGGACCAGGCGCCAACACGAGGTCAAGACAATGCGCATCGAACGTCGTTTCACAAAGGCCGGCCAAGGCGCCTATGCGGAGATCGAATTCCGCAAGGCGACGAGCGAGATCAAGAACCCCGACGGTTCGATCGTGTTCCGCCTCGAGAACATCGACGTTCCCGCGCAGTTCTCCCAGGTCGCCACCGACGTGCTGGCGCAGAAGTATTTCCGTAAGGCCGGCGTTCCCACCCGGCTGAAGAAGGTCGAGGAAAACGATGTTCCTTCCTTCCTGTGGCGCTCCGTTCCCGACGATGCTGCGCTGAAGACCCTGTCTAAGGACGAACAGACCGGCTCCGAAATCGATGCGCGCCAGGTCTTCGACCGTCTTGCCGGGACCTGGACCTATTGGGGCTGGAAGGGCGGCTATTTCTCCTCCGAGGAAGACGCCTCGGCCTTCAAGGACGAGCTTGCCTATATGCTCGCCACCCAGCGCGTCGCCCCGAACTCGCCGCAATGGTTCAACACCGGCCTGCACTGGGCCTACGGCATCGACGGCCCCGGCCAGGGCCATTTCTATGTCGATCCTTTCACCGGCAAGCTGACCAAGTCCAAGTCGGCCTACGAACACCCGCAGCCGCATGCCTGCTTCATCCAGTCTGTCGAAGACGATCTCGTCAACGAAGGCGGCATCATGGACCTTTGGGTGCGTGAAGCGCGCCTGTTCAAATACGGCTCCGGCACCGGCTCCAACTTCTCGATGCTGCGCGGCGAAGGCGAAAAGCTTTCCGGCGGCGGCCGTTCCTCCGGCCTGATGAGCTTCCTGAAGATCGGCGACCGCGCCGCCGGCGCCATCAAATCGGGCGGCACGACGCGCCGCGCCGCCAAGATGGTGGTCGTCGACATCGACCATCCCGATATCGAGGAATACATCAACTGGAAGGTCAAGGAAGAGCAGAAGGTTGCGGCTCTCGTGACCGGCTCCAAGGTTGTCGCCAAGCATCTGAAGACGATCATGAAGGCCTGCTTAAATTGCGAAGGCGGCGATAACGGCGATTGCTACGACCCCAACAAGAACCCTGCCCTGAAGCGCGAAATCCGCGCCGCCAAGAAGGACCAGGTTCCGGAGAACTACGTCCAGCGCGTCATACAGTTCGCCCGCCAGGGCTACAAGGATCTCCAATTCAAGACCTACGACACGGATTGGGATTCGGAAGCCTACCTCACGGTATCCGGCCAGAACTCCAACAACTCCGTCTCGATCAAGGACGACTTCCTTCGCGCCGTCGAGAATGATGGCGAATGGAACCTGACCGCCCGCAAGGACGGCCGAGTGATGAAGACGCTGAAGGCGCGCGACCTCTGGGAAACCATTTCCTACGCAGCCTGGGCCTCGGCCGATCCGGGCATCCACTTCAACACGACGATGAACGACTGGCACACTTCGCCGGCCGGCGGCCCGATCCGCGGCTCGAACCCGTGCTCGGAATACATGTTCCTCGACGACACCGCCTGCAACCTTGCCTCGCTGAACCTGCTGCAGTTCAAGGACAAGGCCACCAAGCGCATCAACATCGCCGATTACGAACACGCGGTTCGGCTCTGGACCGTCGTGCTCGAAGTTTCGGTGATGATGGCGCAGTTCCCGTCGAAGCGCATTGCCGAACTCTCCTACGAATACCGCACGCTCGGTCTCGGCTACGCCAATATCGGCGGCCTGCTGATGTCGACTGGCATTCCCTATGACTCCGCTGAAGCCCGCGCCATCGCTGGGTCGCTGACCGCGATCATGACCGGCATCTGCTATGCGACCTCGGCCGAAATGGCTGCCGAGCTTGGGCCCTTCCCGAACTTCGCGCCGAACCGCGAGAGCATGCTCAAGGTCATTCGCAACCATCGCCGTGCCGCGCATGGCGAGAGCTCCGGCTATGAAGCGCTGTCGATCAACCCGGTCGCCCTGATCCATTCGGAAAACCCGGACCAGGATCTCGTCGCCCACGCCAAATCGGCCTGGGACAAGGCGCTCGAGCTTGGTGAACAGCATGGCTACCGCAATGCGCAGGTCTCGGTCATCGCGCCCACCGGCACGATCGGTCTCGTCATGGATTGCGACACGACAGGCATCGAGCCCGACTTTGCCCTCGTCAAGTTCAAGAAGCTCGCCGGCGGCGGCTACTTCAAGATCATCAACCGCGCCGTGCCCGACGCGCTGCGCACGCTCGGCTATTCGGAAAGCCAGATCGCCGAGATCGAGGCCTATGCCGTCGGCCACGGCAACCTGAACCAGGCGCCGGCTGTCAATCCGTCGACGCTGAAGACCAAGGGCTTCACCGACGAGAAGGTCGAAGCCGTCAACGCCGCGCTGAAGAGCGCCTTCGACATCAAATTCGTCTTCAACCAGTGGACGCTCGGCGCCGACTTCCTGAAGGAAACGCTGAAGGTTTCCGACGAACAGCTCGCCGACATGAGCTTCAGCCTGCTTGACCATATCGGCTTCTCGAAGAAGGACATCGAAGCCGCCAACATCCATGTCTGCGGTGCGATGACACTGGAAGGCGCGCCCTTCCTCAAGAATGAGCACCTGCCGGTCTTCGATTGCGCCAATCCGTGCGGCAAGGTCGGCAAGCGCTACCTCTCGGTGGAAAGCCATATCCGCATGATGGCGGCTGCCCAGCCGTTCATCTCCGGCGCGATTTCCAAGACGATCAACATGCCGAACGAGGCGACCGTCGAGGATTGCAAGAACGCCTACATGCTCTCCTGGAAGCTTGGCCTCAAGGCCAACGCGCTCTATCGCGACGGCTCGAAACTGTCGCAGCCGCTCAACTCCTCGCTGATCGAGGACGAAGACGACGAGGATGCGCTGGAGGAACTACTGCAGGCGCCGCTGGCCGCCCAGGCCGTTACCGTCACCGAGAAGATCATCGAGCGGGTGATCGAACGAGTTTCGCGCGAACGCGAGAAGCTGCCGAACCGCCGCCAGGGCTATACCCAGAAGGCCGCCGTCGGCGGACACAAGGTCTATCTGCGCACCGGTGAATTCGGCGACGGCCGCATCGGCGAGATCTTCATCGACATGCACAAGGAAGGCGCTGCCTTCCGTGCGATGATGAACAATTTCGCCATCGCCATCTCGCTCGGCCTGCAATATGGCGTGCCGCTCGAGGAATATGTCGAGGCCTTCACCTTCACCAAGTTCGAGCCGGCCGGCATGGTCATCGGCAATGACGCGATCAAGAACGCTACCTCGATCCTCGACTATGTCTTCCGCGAGCTTGCCGTTTCCTATCTCGGCCGCCATGACCTGGCGCATGTCGATACGTCGGATTTCTCGAACACCGCGCTTGGCAAGGGCATCCAGGAAGGCAAGACCAACCTGCTCTCCACCGGCTGGACCCGCGGCTACAAGCCGACCCTGGTGTCCGGCACCGGCGGCGAACGCCAGGCAGGCGAACCCAAAGGTGCGGCCACCGCCGCCCCTGCCCGCGCCGCTTCCACCGGCACCGTGACCGCCTTTGCAGGCGCGGCTGCCCGCAAGCTGGAGCCGACGGTCGCCATCGCCACCTCCGAAATCGTCGCCTTCAAGCGCGATTACGAAGAGCGCGCCAAGGAACTGGCGGAAGAGATCGCCGAAGAGGTGACCGAGGAACTCACCAGCGACGCAACGGCCCTCTTCTCCGACAAGGCGGCGGCAGACGCGGCAACGGCAAAATCCGAAGCCAAGAAGCGCGAAGCCGAACGCCGCCAGCGCTCGATCATGCAGGGCTATACCGGCAACATGTGCTCGGAGTGCCAGAACTTCACGATGGTGCGGAACGGGACTTGTGAGAAGTGCGACACGTGTGGTGCTACGAGCGGGTGCAGCTGAGGGAGGCTGTTGTCACGCCTATTGTGTCGTGCCACTAGGTTCGACACAGCAGAAAACTAGGACGCGCTAATAATATAATGTGTAGAGCGACCTACGGCGACACTGAAATGCCGCCTAGTAACCAAAAGATAAAGTTTCCGGCTGCGAGAGCGACCGGAAACAACGCCTGAAAAGTGAGAAGCGACGTGATCCGGGACGGAGGGATCTATCTTAAACGGGAGTTAGGAATGACAGTCGAACATCTCGCCGGAGCCTGGAAGCTCTTGGGCAAGCAGCTATCGAGCGGGTGGAAGGTTGTTGAAACCGTCGGCTGGGATCCCTGCACCGGTCTCGGCAGTGATCACTATAACGGAACCGGCGGCCACTTTTCAGTTCCTTACATCGTCGAGAAGGACGGCAGGCGGGCTTTCCTCAAAGCGATAGACCTTACATCGGCGATGCATTCGCCGAATATGCTCATGGAGCTTCACCAGATCACGTCGGCACACAGCTTCGAAGCTCTGCTGCTGAAAATCTGTGAGGGCGAGAAGATGGACAGGGTCGTGATCGCTCTTGAGAGTGGCCAGGTCTCGGTCGGCGTGAATCTGCAGGACAAGGCCCCCTATCTTATATTCGAACTGGCTGATGGCGACGTCCGGCGCCGTGTCCAACGGGTTAACGACTCTCTCCGACTTTCCTGGTGGCTTCATGCGATGCACCAGATTGCGGTCGGACTGCAGCAGCTGCACTCCCGGCGGATCGCACATCAAGACTTGAAGCCGTCGAATGTCCTCGCGTTCGGCAACACACGTGATTTCCGCGTCGCAGACCTCGGCCGCGCGATCTACGATGGGACCGCGGGTCCTCACGACGACCTGCTCTTCTCAGGCGACTTCGGTTATGCGCCTCCTGAGATCCTCTATGCGCAGCTTGATCCGGACTTCGCCACGCGACGTCTTGGATGCGACCTCTACCTCCTCGGCAGCATGATTTTCTTCTTCGCGACCGGCTTCGGCTGCACGCAGCAACTGGTATCTCGCCTTGCAGTATCTGAACGTCCGCAGACCATCCACGGGACGTGGAACGGGACATACCTCGCAGCCCTGCCTGTAGTTCAGCATCACTTCACCGACTTGCTCTCGGAGTTGAATGGGGCGTTGGATCCAATGGTTGCCGAAGACCTCACAAAGGCGGCTTCAGAGCTTTGCAACCCCGACCCCGCATTCCGAGGCCATCCCTTGGACAGGGTAAAGGCCGGCAACCGATTCTCGCTGGAGCGCTACATTGCGATTTTCGATCGGCTCGCGAAGCGCGCCGATCTTGTTCACCGAATGGCTGTATAAGTGATCGACAGCGACGACCAGTCGAATCGTCAGACCATTCCTCGATGGCTCTCAATTAAAGAGTCGCGGCTTCTTGGAGAACTCGGCGCAACCTCGCGCGCGGCGTCGCCATTGCAGACGGGCCTCGTTGAGGAAGCGAGCCACTTTCTCGAGACCGAATTCAATCGATCGGCCGAGAGATGGCTCGCGACGAATACGCTCGAAGACGCAGAAGAACTGATAGGCCTTGCTCTCCTCGCGGACCGGCTGGATGACCCGCGAGCGGAACGTGCAGGCCTATCGCTAATCGAGAGGGGCAGCGAGGACGACGCCAGGATGAACTTCGTTCGTCGAGTTCTGGCCCGCAATACCAATGGCGAGGGTGATGCCAACCTTCCGGTCGAGGAGGCGCAGATCAGGGTCGAGATCGCCAAGCGGAAACGCCTGCTAGAACTCAATCCACGCGACGCTCTACGGTTGGCAGAGTCTGCGCTCCTATACGCAAACGTCGGTCAGAGGAAATCCGCATGGTCGCTCCTCCGCCGTGCGCTCATCCTCCGTCCAGACGACAGATACGTCCTCAGGGCTACTTCACGCTTCTTCATGCATGTCGGCGATCCTGACGAGGCGCTACACTTCCTGAATGCATCCGACGCGACGCTCTCCGACCCATGGCTCAGATCTGCGCTTTTCGCGATCCAGGCAGCGTCTGGACGCGTTCCGACCGGCTGGCGTGGGGCTAAGTCCCTGCTCGGCGATGCCAGATTTTCTTCTCGTGACGTCTCTGAACTTGCCGTTCAGATGGGAAGCATGGAGTACGAGGCAGGCTCTCGAAAGCAAGCGATTCGGATGCTTCGTCGAGGTGCGGAAAGCCCGACGGAGAATGCTATTGCGCAGATCGATTGGGTCGCCCGTCACAGGGCTGATTTTAAGCACGCGGAACTCAACGTCGACGTCTCACTGTCCCAGGAGGCTTCGGCATATTCTGCTTACGAACGCTCATCCTGGGAGGAGGCCGTCGCTCATTGCGGAGACTGGCGGAAAATCGAGCCCTTCAGTGCGCGCCCAGCCATTCTCGCCACGTTCATAGGCTGCGTCACAATGGAAGCGCTCGACAGTGCCGCGACAATCGGCGCCTACGGTCTGCTTGCAAACCCAAAGAACAAGACGCTTCTCAACAACCTTGCCGCCGTCAAAGCGCTGCAAGGCCGGTTCGACGACGCTCGCCACCTCATCGGGAAGGCACAAGCTTCCCTGGGCGAAGACGATGACGACGTCGTGGTCATAGCAACCGGGGGGTTGATCAATTTTCGCGAAGGCAATTATGAAGCCGGTGCGGCCAATTACATGGCTGCGATCGAGAAAGCACTCGCGGCCAAGAATCGGGGGCTGGCGTTCCGAGCTATTTGCTATCTCTCGCGCGAAGTCTCTCGCTTGGATCTCAGCCAGGGTGAGTCCCTACTCGGGAAGATTGACAGCAACCTGGAACTGGCGACGAAAAGAGGCTTCACCATTCCCAAAGATATCGCCGTGCTTCGCAAGCAGGTCGCCGATGGTGTTCGTGTCAGTGCGATCAAGTCGCAAGCGCTTGCGTCGATCGGCGCGGTCAAATGGGACGATGTGATCGGAGATGACAGCCCTCGCGTTCTCGGCGACGACTAGACGAGCTCGCCTTCCGAGCACCACGCCGCTCAACGAACGAATCTTGAAGTTAGATAATTGGGAAGGCAACCGACGCCTTTGTTCTGGCGAGAAACCAGTTCCGTTGCGTCTCATGCTCGACGAAAATCAACTCGTGCGACGCTGACATTCCATCATCTCGTCCCTCGCTCGACGGGCGGCTCCGGCGACCTCTTCAATCTAGTGACCCTGTATGCGATGGCTGCCACGCGGCACATCATCCCATCCTTGCGGGCGGCCTTGCGCGCCGGGCAATCGAGCGCTGCCATGCGCCTCGGCCGATGGCTCGGCCGCGATGCGCGAAATCTTGAGGCGGAGATGAACTTCAACCCGCGCTCCGTCTCTTTGGCACTTCCCAGTTCAGCGGCGGTAAGCTTCTTATCAGCAGGGTGGTGATCAATAAGGTCCGAGGTTGACTTCCTCGACGTTGCTCGAACCAGCCACTGCCGCACATTGCAAGGCATCATCGCTCGAGCCACCGCGAGCAAACCGCTTGAAGGGAAAATGGTGTTTTGAGGCGCGAGCGGGTATCGCTCGCGCGAAAGCTTCAGCGCTGCTCGCTGAGCTTCAAATCAGCGTCGCGAATGACGTATGGTCCGCGAAGAGTTTCCGGACGCTCCAGAACGTTTTTGACGGCATTCTTCATGATCGCGCGCAGCTCATCTCCGCGCTCTTTGCTTGTGGATGTGTCCTGCACGGCTAGGTTGGCTTTCATCACTACACCCTCCAAGTGATCCCGACTCGATAATACTCGTATTAACAAAGGCGCGATATGATAATCGCACCACAGTCCTTAATGTTCCCCTTAGGAGCCACGATTGACCACTGCAGCCACCGTCGACGACCCGGAGATCGTTATTGGACTTGTCGGGCCAATCGGCGTCGACCTTGATGCGATCGTACGCTTCTTGAAGGAAGCGCTAGCGGATGTCCAGTACAGGAGCGAGATGGTCCACATCACACAGGTGATGCGCGACGTCCTTCCCCATATCGTCGTTGATGAAGACACCTACGGCAATCGGTACAGATCGCTCATCGGTCATGCCGACGAGGTTCGCCGAAAGGTGAATAACAACGGTGCTCTCGCCTGCCTCGCCATCAGCGACATTCGACGTAGAAGAGCTCGCCTGACCGGCAAAGGCCCGGATCAGCCTGCACTCGGAACTGCCTACATCATTCGTCAACTCAAGCGGGAGGAAGAAATCAGCCTTCTTCGCGCGGTTTATGGCCGGAAGTTCGTACAAGTCTCGATCTACTCCGATCCCGACGAGCGCCGTCGGCAGCTCATGAAGAAGATCAAAGGATTCGGCACTGAGATCGTTGAAGACGACAAAGCGGAAAAGGAGGCCATCGACCTCATCGCTCGCGATCATAACGAGGTCGCAGAGATCTTCGGGCAGCGTGTCTCCGACGTCTTTCACCTCGGCGATGTCTTCGTTCCCGGTCAGGGCGGGGGCGAGGCGAAGGAGGTCGTCGAAAGATTCGTCCACGCCTTCTTCGGTCATAACGGGCTGTCTCCCACAAAGGGCGAGTATGGAATGTACGCCGCGGCCGGCGCATCTCTCCGCTCACTCGACCTCTCTCGACAGATCGGCGCGGCGATCTTCTCGGATCGTGGTGAGATCATCACGCTTGGCTGCAACGAGGTGCCGAAAGCATTCGGCGGCACTTATTGGTGCGACGATGCGGGCGCTCCCCATCGCGATTTCGAAGAAGGCGAGGACGGAAACCATAGCCGAAAGCTTCGTCTGCTTCACGACCTCGTGGATCGTATGGGGCAGCTAGGCTACCTCTCCGACAAGCTCGAGAAGGAAGGCGCGACGTCCAACCAAGTGAAGAAGATGATGTCCGAAGGACTCATCTCCGACTCCCGCGTGATGGACATCATCGAGTTCGGCCGCATCATCCATGCGGAGATGTCGGCGATTACGGATGCGGCCCGCAAGGGCAAAGCGTTGGCCGACTCCATTCTCTTCACGACCACGTTCCCGTGCCACATGTGTGCGAAGCACATCGTGTCCTCCGGCATACGACGTGTCGTGTTTCTAGAACCCTACCCGAAAAGCCACGCCAAGGATCTTCACGAGGACTCGATCACCTTTTCACCTTCCGAACAATACACCAAAGTGCTCTTCGAACCCTTCATCGGGATTTCTCCGCGTCGATATCGCGACATCTTCGAGAAGAAGAAACGCAAGACTTCCGATGGGAAGGCATTGCAGTGGGCGGAGAAAAAGCCGGTCCCTAGGATCGAGGATAAGAGCCCGTCCTACATCGCCAACGAAGAGCCAGCGATATCGCTGGTGGTGGACAACATCCTGGAACTTGCGAAGCAATCCGCTGATCGGGCCGGGGCGACACCAAGCAAAAAGGGGCCGCCGCGCGGCCGAAGAAAGACAAAGGCTTTCACCGACATCTCATAGACTCTATCAATTCAAGTTGGACCTACCGAAGGACGCTTCGTCGGAGCCGACGCGCGATAATCGAACCGAGGCCCGGCCCAAACCTACGGTCATTGTCTGTCAATCGGATCTCTGACGCGTAATCGCAATATCTCAATTGGCCGTCGCAATCGAATTCGAGCGCATCATCCTTTTGGTGAAACCGCCTCAGCGCTGGTCATTCCGGAGAAGCGCGGCCAGGGGGCCTTCAACGAAGTGTCGATCCACGCCTTCTTCGGCGCGATGTCGCAGCCGCTCAAACTCACAGGCACGGCGCTGCGCGGCAATAATGATGTCAGGGTTTCGTACCAATACGTCACCAGTGACGGCCGTCGCTGCCAGGGTCGCGCCGATGTCCAGACCACCTATATGTTTGGCAAGACCTCAAAGTGCTTGACGGCTGCTAACGCATCGGCCCGAAATCGGAATCGATTTTCGGAAAGCAGGACGTGTTGATTGAAAGTGTTAGAGCGCCGTCGCTTTACGACGGTCACCGCGATGACCGCCTCGCCCAAACAATTGCCGCATCTCGTCTGCGGACCGGCGATCCCAAGCATCTGATCAATGCACAAGGGACAATCTTCTGACAAGCGGCACAATCAGAAGTGTTGATACAAGTAAACGCCGGCTCCTCGCCGCGATCGGGAGATCCCAGTCCACGCGATCCGGTGCGTGCCGACAATCGATCGAGAGCCGCAGGAAGAAGGGGCGCTTCTTCGAATTTTGTCCCAGGCCCCGCTCTGCCGTTACGGTTTCACACGGTCGGGATGCGCCGCCTGAAATGCCAGCAGTTCGGCGCATCTGCCGTCGATGTCGACGATGCGCTTGAAAGCGGTCAACTCAACGCCCCAGCGGCGGGCGTTGTAGACCTGGGGAACGAGACAGAGGTCGGCCATGGTCGGCGCATCCCCAAAGCTGAACGCGCCGGCTTCGCCGATCATCGCTTCCAGTTTGCGCAGTCCGTCGGCAATGAAATGCTTCATCCATTCCTCGCGGGCGTCGGGCTTCTCGGTCATGCTCATCAGATGCGACACGACATGCAGGTTGCAGATCGGATGGATGTCCATGGCGACTGCATATGCGAGGGCGCGGACTTTCTGGCGATCGGCAATATCAAGCGGCATTAGTCCGCTTTCCGGCTGAAGCTCGGCCAGATATTCGATGATTGCCAGCGATTGCGTCAGGATTCTTCCGTCGATCACCAATGTCGGCACCAGTCCCTGCGGGTTGAGCGCCAGATATTCTGGCGTCTTGTGCTCCCCTTCCAACAGGTTGATGGGCACGGTCTGATAATCGACGCCCAAGAGATTGAGCGCGATGCGGACGCGATAGCTCGCCGATGATCGCCAGTAGTCGTAAAGGACGACCTCGCTCATCGCCGGTCGGCCCCTTGGTATTTTTCGACCGTCTGCTCGATCGCCCCGAAGATCGAATGGCCGGCATGATCCTTCATCTCGATGCGGACTTGATCCCCGAACCTCATGAAGGGGGTCTTCGGCGATCCGGTCTCGATCGTCTCGATCATCCTGAGTTCGGCGATGCAGGAGTAACCGCTTCCGCCGCCTTCCACCGGCTTGCCCGGGCCGCCGTCGAGCTTGTTGGACACCGTTCCCGAGCCGATGATCGTTCCGGCCGCGAGATTGCGGGTTTTGGCGGCATGGGCGATCAACTGGCCAAAATCGAAGGTCATGTCGATGCCGGCGTTGGCCTTGCCGAATGGCTTGCCGTTCAAGCTCACCAGCAGCGGAAGATGCAGCTTGCCGCCGTCCCAAGCATCTCCGAGCTCGTCCGGCGTCACGGCGACCGGAGAAAATGCCGATGCCGGCTTGGACTGGAAGAAACCAAATCCCTTCGCCAATTCGCCCGGGATCAGACCGCGCAGCGACACGTCGTTGACGAGCATCACTAGGCAGATGGCGTCGCGTGCGGCCTCCGGACTGGAACCCATGGCAACGTCGCCGGTGATGACGGCGACCTCGCCCTCCATGTCAATCCCATAAGCCTCGTCAGCCGCCAAGATCGGGTCGCGAGGCGCAAGGAACGCGTCCGACCCGCCTTGATAGATCAGCGGATCGGTCCAGAAGCTCGCCGGCATCTCGGCGCCGCGCGCCTTGCGCACCAGTTCGACATGGTTGACGTAAGCGGAACCATCGGCCCATTGATAGGCCCGCGGCAGAGGTGACGTTGCGTCATGTTCGTGAAACCGGATCGTCGGCTGGGCGCCGGTCTCAAGCCCTTCGGCAATCAGCGCGAGCCTCGGAGCCACATGCTCCCAGTCATCGAGTGCTGCCTGCAATGTGCGGGCGATATGACCGACCTCGGAACAGCGGGTCAGGTCGCGGGAAACGACGACGAGCCGGCCGTCCCGCGTGGAGTCTTTTAACGTCGCAAGCTTCATGTCCGAGATCCCGTGCCGGAGGATGACTTCAGTTGATGCATCACTTGATACCGGGGGTTCCGTCGAACTTGCGTTCCAGGCCATCCCAGCATTCCAGGTAATTATCCTGCAGCGTCTTGAGTTCGGCTGCGTATTTCGTCAGTTGCTGCGGGTACCGGGTCTCGAACATGAAGGCCATGGTGTGATCGAGCTTCACGGGTTTGAGCTCGGTATTGGATGCCTTTTCGAAGGCGAGCGCATCCGGCCCGTGCGGAAGCATCATGTTGTGCAGGCTCATGCCACCAGGCACGAAGCCCTCCTCCTTGGCATCATACTGGCCGTGGATCAGCCCCATGAATTCGCTCATGATGTTGCGGTGGTACCAGGGCGGACGAAACGTGTGCTCGGCGACCAGCCAGCGCGGCGGAAAGATCACGAAATCGACATTCGCTGTCCCCGCATCTTCGGTCGGCGCGGTCAGCACCGAAAAAATCGACGGATCGGGATGATCGAAGCGGATGGCGCCAACCGGCGAGAACGTCCGCAGGTCGTATTTGAACGGGGCGTAGTTGCCGTGCCAGGCCACCACATCAAGCGGCGAGTGGCCGATGTCAGTGACATAGAATTTCCCGCACCACTTCACATGGACGCGGCACGGCGTTTCCTTGTCCTCGAATGCGGCGACAGGCGTCTTGAAGTCGCGCGGGTTTGCCAGGCAGTTGGCGCCGATCGGCCCACGGTCCGGCAGGGTAAATTTCGCGCCGTAATTCTCGCAGATATAGCCACGCCAGACCGTCTGGTCGCCACCCCTCATGATCTTGAACATCATGCCGCGCGGGATCAGGCATATTTCCAGGGGCTCGACATCCATGATGCCCATCTCGGTGAACACTCTGATGGCGCCGAGCTGCGGCACGATCAGCAATTCACCATCGGCATTGAAGAAGTAGTCGTCGACCATGTCCTCATTAAAGACATAGGCATGGGCTGACATGCCCACCTGGGTGGCGGCATCGCCTGCCGTCGTGATGGTCCGCACCCCTTCGAGGAATGTCAGCCTCTCCGCGGGTGCGGGGATGGGATCCCAGCGAAGCTGGCCGAGAGGAAGCGAATGTTCGTCGAGACAGGGCGCGGTTTTCCAGAGCGGATAGGACGCGTTGGAGAAGCGGCGGGTGTGACGCACGCTCGGGCGGATGCGGTAAAGCCAGGACCGTTCGTTGGTCCCGCGCGGCGCAGTGAACGGCGAGCCGGAAAGCTGCTCCGCATAGAGACCATAGTTGCATTTCTGCGGGCTGTTCTGGCCCTGCGGCAAGGCGCCGGGAAGCGACTCGGTTTCGAAATCATTGCCGAACCCCGGCATATATTTCAGCGTGTTTCCCGTTGCGGCTTCACCATCCGACGTCTGGATCGATGTCTGGTCCATGCTCACTCCTCCCCGAACACTCCAGCGCCACGCGTCTGAAAGATGCGCGGCGCTAGTGAGTTTACTCCGCTGCAGTCCCGATGACACCACGCTTGATCTGATCGGCCTCGATCGACTCGAAAAGCGCCCGGAAGTTGCCTTCGCCGAAGCCTTCGTCGCCCTTGCGCTGGATGAATTCGAAGAAGATCGGGCCGATGACGGTCTTGGAGAAGATCTGCAGCAGGATTTTCGTCATGCCGCCATTCACCACACCTTCGCCATCGATGAGGATGCCGTGCTTCTTCATGCGTTCGACAGGTTCACTATGGCCGTTCACGCGCTCATAGGACATATCGTAATAGGTCTCCGGCGGACCCGGCATGAAGCGCAAGCCGTTGTCGGCAAGCCTGTCGGTGGCGTCGTAAATATCCTCCGTTCCAACGGCGATGTGCTGAATGCCTTCGCCCTTGTACTTCTTCAGATATTCCTCGATCTGGCTGGTGTCGTCCTTCGATTCATTCAACGGAATGCGGATTTTGCCACAGGGCGAGGTGATGGCGCGGCTCACCAGACCGGTGATGCGCCCATCGATATCGAAGAAGTGGATCTGCTTGAAATTGAACAGGTTGCGGTAAAAATCCCACCACTTGTCCATGTTGCCGCGGAAGACGTTGTGCGTCAGATGGTCGAGATAATAGAAGCCGATCCCCTGGGGATTCGGGTTGCTCTCGCCAAGCCAGTCGAACTCGGCCTCGTAGGCCGATCCCTTGGCACCATAGGTCTCGACGAAATAGAGCAGCGAGCCGCCGATGCCGACAATCGCCGGGACGTCGAGCATCTTGTCATCCCCTTGATAGGGAACAGCGCCTTTTGACACCGCGTGGTCGAAAGCGTGCTTGGCGTCGACGACGCGCCAGGCCATCGATGGGGCGCAGGGACCATGATTTGCGACGAAACGCGCGGCGTGGCTGCCGGGTTCGGCGTTCAGGACATAGTTGATGTCACCCTGGCGCCAGACGGTGATGTCTTTCGTCTTGTGCCTGGCGACCGCAACATAGCCCATGCGCGTGAAGAGCTCGCGCAGCGTCTCGGGCTCAGGATGGGCGAACTCTACGAATTCGAAGCCGTCGGTACCGGCCGGATTGTCGGCGGTGATTTCCGAGGGCGGCGCGTCATGCGGGAAAGGACCCATTTTCTTTCCTCCAGAGGAGATTGCATTTGATACGCAAAGTGTGGCCCAAAACGCGTGCAAAGTTCTTGCAATCTTTATGCTCCAGGAAGAGATTATGCACGATCCGTGAGTGTTTTGGAGATTTCGTGCAATGGATGAACCGCTCGACAAATTGGATCTGCGCCTGCTCCAGGAACTTCAAAAAGACGGCAGGCTGACGAACAACGAGTTGGGCGAGCGGATCGCGCTTTCACCATCGCAATGCTCGCGCCGGCGGACGAGACTGGAGGCTGAAGGATATATCCGCAGCTACCGCGCTTACCTCGATCGGCAGAAGCTGGGCCTCGATATGCTGGTGGTCATTTCCGTGACGCTTGCGACCCACAACAGAGACAATGCCCGCCGATTTTCGCAGCTGATCAACGGACTGCCGGAAGTTCTCGAAGCCTATGCGCTGACCGGTGAAATGGATTATCACCTGACGGTGGCGACCCGCGGGCTCGCCGACCTCTCCAAATTCGTCAACGACGTGCTGTTGCCCCATGAGTCGGTGCAGCACGTGAAGACGTCGATCGTCCTCGACACGCTGAAGACATTCGAAGGCTTTCCAGTGCTCATGCCGGGCCATTGACATGGCGACAGCACTCGATGATTCCGCTGCCTCGTGCGGCGATAAACGTCACATCACCCTTTTTACGCAATTCCGGACGGAAAACCGCTTCACACTTTTCCTGGAATTGCTTTAGATCGGCAGTTCGGTCGAGAATTTCAGCTCGCGCAGCACAAAGCTCGAGACGACCGTGCGCACATGCGGGTTGCGCATCAGATAGCGGGTCATGAACGCTTCGTAGCTTTCCACGTCGCTTGCCCTTATCTTCAGCATATAGTCGAAGGCGCCCGACAAGGCGTAACACTCCATGATCTCCGGCCGCTCCAACACCATCGAAGCGAAAGATGCGACTGCCTCCTCATGGTGATCCTCCAGCGTGACATGCGCGATGACGCAGAGCTTGAGATCGAGTTTTCCAGGATCAAGCAATGTCACACGCTTGCGGATGACGCCGTCGGCTTCCAGTTCCTGGATCTTCCGCCAGGCCGAGCTCTGCGACATGCCGGCCTTTTCCGCCAGGTCGGCCAGCGAAAGGCTGCCGTCGGCCTGGACGAGCTGCAGAAGCTTACGGCGAAAGTTCCCAGGTTCTTTCATTTTTTGCATCTCATTCGGGAATATTTGCCACCATTATGGCGATAGCCAGCATGAAAGAAAAGAAAATCCTCCAAACCCGGATCATAATGGCAGGAATAGCGCCCTGCGTGGGAGGATCAGCCTATGACCAAGGAAAGCAGTTACACCGCCAAACTGGCCGGCCCGGACGGTTTGTACGACTACACCCCGGATGAAGATGTTATCTGGGGTGAACTCTACCGGCGTCAGATGACGCTGCTTTCCGATACCGCCTGCCGCGAGTATCTGGACGGCGTCAAAATGCTGGGGCTGAAACCCGATAAGGTGCCTCAGCTTCTCGACGTCAACAGACGCCTGAACGAGACCACCGGCTTTGGCGTCGAAGGCGTGCCGGCGCTCATTCCGCCCTCGCGCTTTTACGAGCTTCTGTCGCAAGGCAAATTCCCGCTAGCAACTTTCCTCCGCCGTCGCGAGCATATCGACTATATCGAGGAACCGGACCTGTTCCACGAGGTTTTCGGCCACTGCCCCATGCTCACCAACCAGAGTTACGCCAATTTCGTCCGGCATTTCGGCGAAACCGCCGTCCGCCTCGGCAAGGGCTATTCATGGCACCTGTTCCGGATCTTCTGGTTCACCGTCGAATTCGGCCTGATCAATACGCCGCAAGGCCGCCGCTGCTTCGGCGCGGGCATCGTCTCATCTCCCAGCGAAGCGAAGGCGGCAATGGAGGGCAAGGCTTGCGAATTCCGGCGGTTCGATCTGCTGAGCGTTCTCAGGACGCCCTACCGGATCGATATCCTTCAGCCGATCTATTATGTCATCGACGGCTTCGCCGATCTTGAAGCGATCGTGGATCAGGATATCGAGGCCACGATCCTCAAGGCAAAATCGCTGGGTGATTTCGCCCCGGCTTTCGAAGCCAAAGCGTCGTGAGTTGCGGATGACAGGCCGGGACGATCAGCTGCCTAAGACGCGTTTTCGTGGTCGCAAATCAAAGGGCTTGCGACCACGCATCCTGCATTTGTCAGCCTGGCCACCTCAGTCGTCACTCACGCAGCATTCGAACCGGCCGTAGACTGCTTGGCAAGCAGTTCGACGAGGGCCTGCGCCCCGGCAGTCGAAGAAGCCGGGTTCTGTCCGGTGATCAACCGGCCGTCCGTAATGGCGAAGCTCTGCCAGTTCGGCGCTTTTTCATAAAGTCCGCCGAGCCGCTTCAATTCATCTTCGACCAGGAACGGCACGACGTCCGTGAGCTGAACCTCTTCCTCTTCGCTATTTGCGAATCCTGTGACGCGTTTTCCTTTGACGATCGGCGCGCCCTTGTAGGTCACCCGATGCAGAACAGCAGGTGCGTGGCAGACCGCCGCGACCGGCTTCCCGGAATTATAAAAGGACTCAATCAGGGAGATTGAGTCCGTGTTGTCGACCAGGTCCCACATCGGTCCGTGGCCGCCCGGATAGAACACGGCGTCGAAGTTCTCGGAGCGCATATCGCTTAGCTTCTCTGTCGTCGCGAACACTCTCTGTGCTGCCGGATCCTGCTTGAACCGCGCCATGGGCAGCGTCTGGTTTTCCGGCAGGTCGCTCTTCGGATCGACCGGCGGCTGGCCGCCCTTCGGAGAAGCGAGTGTCAGTTCAACGCCCGCATCACGAAACACGTAATAGGGGGCCGCGCCCTCCTCGAGCCAGAACCCGGTTTTTCGCCCGGTCTTGCCAAGAATATCGTGGGACGTAAACACCATCAGGATCTTCATCTGTGCACTCCTTCTTTGTTCGACCGCAGTCAAAGCCGGCTGCGTGAGAGTAAATATGTCAAGTTTCCCACCCCGCCACAGTTGCACCTTGGTATCGGCGATACCTTAGTGTTGGTTGCCCTGTGCGCTGCCTGCATTCATGGCAACAACGTTCGCTTTCCCGCAGGACGGCCGAGGGAACCGCGTGGCGATCGAGACCGCGAGGAGGCGACGGTCGCAAAAGCTCTATCGGCTCTCCCCGAAGATCAGTCTTTGGTAGTCGGCAAGCATCTTGGGGTCCTCGACGGAACCGTGATGGTGGAGTTGCCGCCAAAGACCATTTGTTCGAATGAACCAGCGTGTCGTGCGGAAAGCGACATCGAGCGTCTCCTTAAGCGTCTCGCATTGGCCTCGTTCACGACCGACAAAGAGGTGCCAGTCTTCGCCGCCCTGGCTCGTGAAGTCGTGGAAAGTCACCTGCACCTTCGCATGACCTTCGAAGAGCTTGGAGTACCCTTCGGCAATCGCACCCCACCCGCGTCTGATTCCACCGATAGGATTATCCATGCTCGGGGCCTCACCCTCGACCCAGATGGCTTCCAGCGCCGGCATGTCGGCGGTGTTGAACGCACTGTAGAAGTCTTTCAGCGCGTCGAGGGGATCACCATTGCCAGCCCTCGGCTCTTTTCCCGTGATCTCAATGAAATGTCTCTGCTGCATGTCGTGACCTCTTTCCGTTTGATTTCAAGGGAGCGCCAGCTGGGGTGGGCTCGCCGAGGATGAGGAAAGGGAAATGCGGATTCCATTGTACGATGGTGTCGGCAACCGCGCGCGTTCGATTTCTGCTGCAATGATCGGCGGCCGGTTTCGCCAGCCGACCCAAAGGTATCGGCGACACCTTCGTACAATAGGCGGGAACCGCTTTTGGCGCGATGGTCTTGGCAGAACGGATCACGGAAGCGTCGAAACCGTTCCCGGCCGAAGGCCGGTAACAGCACAAGAATCTGGCGATCGAGCGGGCACCCGCGGCCTTTGGCGGCAGGGACTGGTCGATGCGTGCGGCAACGGAGGCGGAAATGAGCGTGCACAAGACTGTGGTGATCACCGGGGCATCCCAAGGGATTGGCGCCGGGCTGGTGAAGAGCTTCCTCGACAGGGGATACAACGTCGTCGGGACATCGAGACGCATCGGCGAGACGACAGCATTCGAGCGCACGGACCGGCTGGCGTTGGTCGATGGCGATGTCGCCGACCCGAAGACCGCGGAGCGTGTGGCGCAGCAGGCCGTCGAAAAATTCGGTTCGATCGACGCGCTTGTCAACAATGCAGGCGTTTTCCTCACCAAGCCCTTTCTCGATTTTACGATCGACGACTACCGGCGCCTCTCCGCGACGAATGTCGAAGGGTTCATCCATTTCACGCAGCAAGCCGTCAGGCAGATGCAACGTCAGAAGTCCGGAGGAAGCGTCGTCACCATTACGTCGTCGCTGACGGACCACCCCATTGCCGGCGTGATGGCATCGGTCGCCATGATCACGAAAGGCGGCCTCAATGCGATCACCAAGAACCTTGCGATGGAATTCGCCAGGGACAATATCCGCATAAATGCGGTGTCGCCGGGCGTCGTCGATACGCCGCTGCATGCAACGAATCCTAGAGACTTTCTCAAGTCCCTTTCGCCGATGGGAACGATCACGGCCATCCAGGAGATCGTCGACGGCGTTGTGTATCTGACCGAGGCCGCGAATATCACTGGGGAGGTGCTGCACGTCGACAACGGCGCACATCTCGGGAAATGGTAGCCCGTGACGCGGAGGCGCGCCTGGCGGAACTCGCCATTACCCTCCCTTCCCCGCCGACGCCTTTCGGCGCCTATGTCGAGGCAATCCAGTCAGGGCCGCTATTGTTCCTCAGCGGCATGCTTCCAGTGGTTGGCCACGATCCCGTCTACTTCGGACGCGTCGGTGAAGAGCTTTCGATCCTGGAAGGCTATGATGCCGCACGCACCGCATGCCTCAGCGGCCTCGCCGCCGCCAGGTCGCACTTGGGATCGCTGAACCGGGTTCGCCGGGTCGCGAAGCTCGGCGTCTACATCGCGGCGCCTGACAAGTTCCGCGAACATCCGAAAGTGGCAGACGGAGCCTCAGAGCTCCTGCTCGATATCTTCGGAGCGGAAAGGATTCCGCCACGCGTCGTTCTCGGCGTCTCCAGCATCCCGCTGGGAATGCCGGTCGAAATCGAACTCGTCCTCGAGATCGAACCCTAGATCAGGATGATTTTAGGCCCGATCGGCCTAAAATCTGAATCCTGATCCAAATCAAAGAAATAGAGCATGATGTCGTCCGAAAACCGCGCACACTTTTCGGCATCATGCTCTAGCGAAGAGTTTCGCTGTCCCACCCTCGATATGGAGACTATCATGAAGATCAGATCATCGGAAAGGTTCCAGTCCCAGCTGGTTCCGGGCATCGTCGCCCTCTCGTCCAAGTTCCTTACAGCCGCGACGCTCGTGATGCTCCCGGCACTTGCGCTCGCCGGTCAGTCGCCGGCTCCTGTCAAGGCTGACAGTACGGCTCAATCGAAGCCGGCATCCGACACCGCGCAAAAGTCCGAGGTCAAAGTTGACAAGAGGACGCCGGCCTACTGGCGGGTCACATTCGACAACCCTCCATTCAACATCTTTGGTCCGGAGACCATTCCGCAGCTCGAAAAAGTCATTGCCGACATCGAGACGGATCCAGGCCTTCGGGTCGTCGTGTTCGACAGTGACGTGCCGGGCTTCTTCCTGACGCATTACAACTTCACGCCACCTCTGGAGGAGTCGACAAGCCTTCCGTCGGGGCGCACCGGCCTTCATCCTCTTCCGGACATGCTGGTGCGATTGAGCAAGGCGCCGGTCGTATCCATCGCGTTGATCCGAGGACGGGCCACGGGAGTCGGAAGTGAACTCGCCCTGGCGAGCGACATGCGTTTTGCCAGCCGAGAAAAGGCCATCCTGTCACAATGGGAAGTCGGCGCTGGCTTCGTTCCGGGCGGCGGTCCGATGGCACGCCTTCCCAGACTCATGGGCAGAGGGCGCGCGCTTGAAGTGCTGCTCGGATCGGACGACGTCAATGGCGACCTTGCGGAGCAGTACGGTTACGTCAACCGTTCGTTCCCTGACGACAAACTCGATCCGTTCGTCGACGCTCTGGCGAAGCGGATCTCCGGTTTCGACCGGCAGGCCATCGCGGATACGAAACGACTTGTCGACTTCGCCAGCCTTCCGTCCGACCCCGAGATTGGCGCCGGCTGGGACGCCTTCATCAGCTCGGTCCAGCGGCCCGTCGCGCAGAAGAATATCGGGCGGTTGATGGGCATAGGCCTGCAGACGAATTCCGACATCGAATCGAGGCTCGGCCACTACACGCAGACCTTGGCCGACAAGTAGGCCGAAGAGGTGCCCATGCGTGAACAGCAGGTCTCGCGGGCACCTACGGTGTCTGCTGTAGCGAGTGGCCTGGTAATGCCGGAGAATCCGCTTCGCGCGTATCGCAGGCCTCGACCTGCGGCCGCGCCCGTCAGATGAACAATGGAGAGACGACATGCGCAGTGTTGAGACCCAGATCGTTGATTCAAGCTTTTCCGCAATCATCAACGCGCCGATCGAGAAGGTCGACATCCCCCAGTGGTGCTTCACCTTATCCGAGAAGGATTACCAGGGCTGCTCTCCAGCCCACATCGCGGCCGGCTTCACGAAGGCGCCGGACGGCAGGCGGATGTCAATCAACGTCGAGACCATTGGAGGCAGCCTTATGGTCCAACACTACGTCGAGACGCTGGCTGAGAAGGATCACCTGATCCTCGACTCTGACTCGGATGTGTTCACGCCGTCGGGCCGCACGACCATCCACGTGACCTGGGAGTTGAGCGTCAAGAAGATCGACGAGGCGAGGTGCGAATTCACCAACCGCGTCAGGTCCTACGCGACGGACGAGATGCTCGCCTTCCTCGACCGCCAGGGAATTCCATTCGACATATTCCGAACGCAGCGCCAGCCGATGTCCATCGCGCACAATAAGGGCGAGACACCGCTCTTCGCCGCGAACATCGAGCGCGCTGCGCTCGGTGAGATCTGATCATCGAAGCGGTCCCCGCCGCACGGAGAACACCATGACACCCTTGTCCTATGATCCTGACAACACCGGCTTGGTGGTGGTCGACCCCTATAACGATTTCATCTCCGAGGGCGGCAAAATCTGGCCTCGTATCAAGGACGTTGCGGAAGCGAACAACTGCGTTCCGCACATGCTCGAAGTTCTGACAACCGCACGCGCTGCGAAATTTCGCGTATTCTTCGCCATGCATCACCGGTTTCGCGAGGGAGACTACGAGAATTGGAAATACCTCGCTCCCATACAACGGGCAGCTTGGCACCGCAGGAGTTTCGAGTACGGCACCTGGGGCGGCGAATTCCGCGCCGAGTTCGTTCCGGCGCCAGGTGAGATCGTCGCGTCGGAACACTGGTGCTCAAGCGGCTTTGCCAACACCGATCTCGATCTGGAACTGAAGCGGCACAGCATCCAGAGGATTATCGTCATCGGCCTGGTCGCCCATACCTGTATCGAAGCCACGGTCCGCTTTGCGGCCGAACTCGGTTATGACGTCACAGTGGTCAGAGACGCAGTTGCGGACTACTCGGACGAGATGATGCACGCGGCTCTGGAAATCAACATGCCCAACTACGCCAGTGCGATCGTGACCACGCATGACATCGTGGCCGCTCTTGCGGTTTGACCAACGGCTGATGTCGTGATGCCCTTCGCCTTTGTCTTCTGCCGATAGGAACAGTGGGTTGCGGGTTCTATCCGATCCGAACCCTGCCTCGCCGATACCATCAGACAACAGACGCAGCTGATCGGCCGCCTTATCGTCCCGCCACAACCTAGTGAAGCAACCGATCCAAGGAGAAACAACGTGACCATCCAAGAGCGCAACGTAGCCGTTACGAACGGACTGTCAGACAAAGTCGACATGAAGCTCGAAGTTGTTGTTATTCCGGTGTCCGACGTCGACCGGGCAAAGAGTTTCTATACAGGTCTCGGCTGGAGGCTGGATGCCGACGTATCTGGCGAGGGCGGCTTTCGGGTCGTTCAGGTCACTCCCCCTGGTTCGCCATGTTCCGTCATTTTTGGCAGTGGCCTCACGTCCGCGGACCCAGGTTCCGCGCAGGGGCTCCACCTCATCGTCTCCGACATCGAGACGGCGCGGACCGCCGTTGCTTCGCGTGGCGCCAAAGTAAGCGGCGTCTTCCACGACGAGGGTGGCGTATTCCACCACAAGAACGATGAAGGCCGCCTCGCAGGTCCCCACCCCTCGCGCAGCAGCTATTCCTCTTTCGCATCCTTCTCCGATCCGGATGGCAACGGTTGGGTGTTCCAGGAGGTGACCGCACGCCTTCCCGGACGCATCGAAGCAACCGGCGCCTTGTTTGCCTCTGCAAGCGATCTCGCCAACGCTCTAAAGAGGGCTGCTGCCGCACACGGCGAGCATGAGAAACGCGACGGCGGCCGCCACGATGAAGCCTGGCCCGATTGGTACGCTGAATACATGGTCGCCGAGCAGTCCGGATCTACGTTGCCCGCGTAGGTTGAGGGGAGCCTCGCCAAACGGAGCTCTTCCCAGACAAGTGGGACGTGAGGCCCTTTGAACGCGATTTGGAGAGTGAGCGACCTGCGGAAGGGCGACAATGAGCGCCGACCGATCAGAACCCGACGGCATGCCTCGACGTGAACGTGCTCAAGCATTCCGCGATGAAACGCCTCGGCTACTCGAAATATGTTGCCCAAGGCGGCGATTGGGGTGACGCCGTGACTGAGCAGATGGCGCTGATCGCCCCGCCGGAACTGGTCGGCATTCACGTCAATATGCCCGCCACTGTCCCGGACGACATCGCGGCCGCTCTACGGCCGGGAGGCGCCAAGCCTGCCGGACTATCAGCCGACGAGGAACACGCCTACAACCAGCTCGACGACTTCTATAAACATGGCCTCGGCTACGCGATTGAAATGGCAAACCGTCCGCAGACCTTGATCGGCATTGCGGATTCACCCGTTGGCCTTGCCGCATGGATGATTGATCACGACATCCGAAGTTATGAGCTGATCGCCCGCGTATTCGACGGCGAGGCGGCAGGCCTGACGCGAGACGACATCCTTGACAACGTGACCCTTTACTGGCTCACGAACACGGCCGTCTCATCGGCACGCCTTTACTGGGAGAATAAGCTTGAATTCTTCGCCGTGAAGAACGTCAAGATTCCGGTTGCGGTCAGCGTGTTTCCCGACGAAATCTATGCCGCGCCGTGCAGCTGGACGGAGCGGGCCTATCCCAATCTGATTCACTACAACAGGCTCGCGAAGGGAGGGCACTTCGCGGCGTGGGAGCAGACGAAGGTGCTCTGTGAAGAGCTCCGGACTGCGTTCCGCGCAGTGAGAGCCTAAGCGCGTTTCAGCCGCCTGCATGGTCGCCGGTCTCCCGGCGGCCTTGCTCCTTGCGTTGGTTGCGGGGTGGCTGCGGCAGTGTTGCCGGCTTTTGGTTCAACCTAGCCCCTCAATCAGGATCTTTGCTCGTGACAGTTTGGCGCTGGAAAACCCTTCCGTGAACTGCTCGTAGATCGGAAGGAGGATGCCGCGAGCCGAGCAGCGTTCACCATTCCCATCGAGGAACTCAACGAGGCTGTTGCCTGCTGCAATTTGCCAATAGATACCGCCTTGTGCCGAGGCCTGTTGCATCGCCTGCCGGAATAGGTTCTTGACCAAAAAGGCATCGCTGGTGTTCTGAGCTGCCAATATCTCCCCCTTCCTTCTCAGGATCTCGGGCACCATCCAGCGGTAGCCCTTGTCCTTTGAGAAATGAAAAGCATTTTCGATTTCCTGAAGGCCCTCATCGAAACGGCCCGTGGCCTGCATCGCGGACGCGAGCTCGCACAGGAAAAAGGGATAGAATAGCAGGTATGCTGCTTCACGCATGTCGCCGAGGCCAGATCGAAGTGCATCGATCCCATCTCTGGGCTTGCCTGCCCTGGACGCCAGACTGCCCGTGACGCACAAGCCCACCGCGTGAAAAGGGCGCAGGCCATGCTGGAATGCGTGATCGAGCAATTCCTCGCCGTACTCTTTGGCTCGATGCACTTCGTCAAGGCTAAGCGAAACGAAGGCAGCCGCCCATGCAAGAGCGACACATAGGACGAAGGGCTGCCGTGTTTCGCGTGCTTCCCGGATGGAGTCCTCTGCGGTTCGAACCGCCGTATCCAATTGCCCCCGTGAGACCAGGTTCACTGTATTGTGGGCCAAGGACGACGTCCGAACGTCTGCTCCTAGCCTCAGCATATCCTTGCGGCGATTGTCGAAGGGAAAGTGCCTCGCCGCCCATTCAAGGCGCTCGCCAGCTTCCTGGTGCTCCGCCTGGTAGGTCTGAGGGATTCCCACGAGCCATGCGGCCGTAGCCCGCGACTGTAGATCTCGCCCCTTGGCTACCTGCTCGTATTCTCGAGCGAAAGCCAGCGCGTCTTCCAATTCCATCGATCGGGCGGAAAAGAGCCATAGAGCGCATGTCACCCGCTGCTGGTAGTCAAAGTCATCGAATTCTTTCGCCAGCTGGAGGGCGCCCGTCAGCACTTCCCTGCCGCGATGGCTCATGCCCTGGGTATAGATCAGCGCAAATCCCAGGGCACATCGCAGGACCATCTCCGTACGGCTCCCGCTCTCTTCTCCGATATATTCGAGCGCCTTTTGCGCCCAGTCGCCAGCTTCGGAAACAAGCGATATGGCCGTCCAGAAATCGCTCGTGGTGGCGGCGAGTCTTGCGCCCAGAACTCCGTCCCCGTCGGGCGAGAGAGCCCATCTCAACGCGGCACGCACATTGTCGATTTCCCGGCGATAGCGGCCAATTTCTTCGATCGCGGCCTGAAGATGACGCTCCTCCGAAAACGGGCGAAAGAACGAAAGAAAATACTTCGTCAGCCTGCGCATGGTGCGTTGGTAATGTTCGCGATCCCCGAGCTTTTCGAGCGCGTAAGCGCGCACCGTTTCGAGTAGACGCCAGCGAGGACCTGTTTCCGCCCCCTCGAATGTCACCAGCGACTTCGAGACAAGATTGGAGATTCCGAGGGCCGTTTCCGCCTCGGCTTCCCCACTGACCGCCACGGCGGCGTCCAAGGTAAAGCCGGCCGGGAATATCGCCAGATTGCGAAGAAGCTGGCGTTCGGTTTCCGGCAACAATTCATAGCTCCAGTCCAGCGCCGCACGTAACGTCTGGTGACGAGGCAGAGCCGTCCTGCGTCCGCCGGTAAGGAGTACAAAGCGATCGTCCAATCGGCCGGCGATCTGTTGGATGCCAAGGGTCGCAGCGCGTGCGGCGGCAAATTCTATGGCAAGTGGGATGCCGTCCAGATGCCGACATATTGCGGCGATAGCGGACAGCTTCTCCTGGCTTGGCGCGAAATCCCACAGCAAGGCGCGGGTGCGGGCGATGAAGAGCTGGACCGCGCTGTGTTCCAGGGCGTTGCCGACGTCCTCGCTCGCAGGAACCTCGAGCGGAGGTACGCGATAGGCGAATTCTCCTTCGATACGCAGAAGCTCTCGACTTGTCGCGAGCACCGATACGTTCCGGCAAGCGCGCACGATCGCCTCGACCATCGCAGCGGCCGCGTCGATGACATGTTCGCAGTTATCAATGACCAACAACATCTTCCTCGCTCCGATGGCTCGCGCCACCAGATCGGCGGAAATCTCATCTCCTTGAAGATGCAAATCCAGCGTTTGAGCCAGGGTGGTCGGAACGAGGTCTGGATCAGACAGGGATACAAGTTCGACGAAGAAGGCGTCACCATTGAGCGATGGTAGCAAGTGGCGGGCGATTTCCGACGCAAGCACCGTCTTTCCGATACCGCCTGGGCCAGTCAGAGTCACAACACGGTAAGCAGAAATAAGGTTCAGAACCTGGGCGATGGTCGTCTGCCGGCCTACCAGATCCGACATTGAGGCAGGAATGTTCGTAAAAAATGAACTCTCGGTCGATCGCAAGCGCATGGGAGGCGCCGGTGCCCGAGTGTTTGCTGGTTCGCCGTGGCACGTCCAATCACCGAGAATCCGATAGCCTCGGCCCGAGATGGTCTTCAGCAAGTTCCTATCCTTGCCGAGCGCCTTGCGAATGGCCGATATGTGAACTTGAATCGTATTGTCCTCGACAACGAGTCCTGGCCAGACCCGCTTCATAAGCTCGTCTTTGGATACGATTTCGCCGGCCGAAACGATAAGCGTTTCCAGGATTTCGAAGGCCCGACTACCGATCGGGACCGGGGCTCCCAAAGCACGCAGCTCTCGCTTCGCGAGATCGAGCTCCCAACCGCAGCACTCGAATAGGCCTAACTCGATCTGTCCCAAAGCGATCCGACCTCATTCGTCGAAACCATAATAATTTAGGGGCTATCAAATCACAAGCACGCGACTTACTCCAGGAGCACCGAAGCGTCCCATAAGCAGTACTTCAGGATTTTTCAGATTCTCTCATACCGCTTAAGTGGCGTTGCGTGTCACCGTTCTCTAAAAGAAATGCCAGCAGCATAGCGCGATCGACAACAGTCGGACGCAAGTACAATCCATTTCCAAGATCTTTGCACCGCAGAAGTTCTCACTCCCAGATAAAGGAGAATGGCAATGTACATTGGAAACTCTCTACAGGACCCGCCGCGCAAAGCAGAAAAATGCGCGTCAGACGATCCGACAGTGATCGTTTTGAGCGACGATGATGCTCTTCGTTCGGCCTTGCAAGCTAACATCCGCTCGCGGGGATGGCGACCGGATCTCTACGGTTCGACAATCGAATTCCTGAAACGCCCACGAGCGGACTTTCTCGGGTGCATCGTTCTCGACGCAAGTCTGACTGATCTGACCGCCCCTGATCTGACACACCTTATTTGTCTGCATGCAGTCCGTTGCCCGGTGATTGTTGTCACAGGTCATGGCGGTCCGGCGATGACCGTAAACGCAACGAAATTTCGGGTTATCTTCGTGCCAAGACCCTGCGACCTAAACGCTCTCGCGGAGGAAATTCATGCGGCCATACAAGCCACAATGGAAATAGGTCGCCTCGAAGATTGCTACCGAACGCTAACACCGCGGGAGCGAGAGGTCATGAAGTTCGTCGCCGAGGGTCTACTGAACAAGCAGGTGGCGTTCGAATTAAACATCAGCGAGATTACGGTGAAGGCTCACCGCGGTCAGGTTATGAGGAAGATGAACGCCCGGACCTTGCCGCACCTGGTAAATATGGCAGCGAAACTCGATATTGGCGCTGGCCTTGCATTAGTGTGAGCTGACTGGCGGCCGCCAAGCGATTGCAAATGATCGTCGTCGAAGCGCCGCAGGCCACATCTGTCGACGACAAGTCGGAGAAAAGAGTGGGATCGCGACGTATTCCCCTCACTTCGGGGTGGCTGAACTTCGATTGACGAAGTCCACCAGCACACCGGGCTTGACCATGCCGGCCAGTTCTTCGGCGTCCCAATTCGTCAGCCGCACGCAACCGTGCGAGCCAACCTTGTCGATGAGCTTTGGCTCCGGTGTCCCATGTATCCCATAGGTCGGCTCGGTCAGGTCGATCCAGACCGTGCCGACCGGACCGTTCGGTCCTTTCGGGATTGTCAGAACCCTGTCGTTCTTTCCCTGTTTGAAGTTGCGCTTTGGGTCATACCGGTAGACCGGCATCCTTGCGACGCCCTTGACCTTGTGCTTGCCTGACGGCGCCGGATTGTCTTCGCTTCCGATCGTAGCGGGATAGACTGCCAGAAGCGATCCATCTTCGGCAAAGGCCAGCACCTGCCCCGTCTTCTTGTTGGCCTCGATCTTCTTGACCTTTCCTTCCCTTAGAGCACCGGGGGTCACGACCCACACCGTATCGCCGGGAGCAAACTGCGAAGCCGGGTTGAGCGCATTTACCAGATCGATACCCATGTGGAATCGCTCGGATAACTTCTCGGCAACGCTGGTATATCCCAAGCTCTCCATCTTCGCCTTCTCGCCATAGTCTTCAGGGATCTTGTCGACGAGGCCTTTGGCATCCTCTGCCGAGACGACATAGCTTTCAACGACTGGGGCAACGATGGCGGCATTGCCTTCAAGGCGGGAGGCGACCTCTGGATCCAGCCTCCCATCGACAGGAAGATTGTTCATCGCCTCGAAGCCGGCCACGGCCTTGTCGACGTTTTCGCCGGAGAGGCCATCGATCACGCCGGGAGACGAGCCTGCACGGTCGAGCAGGACCTGAAGGCGGACGATCGCCGGGTCTGGATCTCCCGGCGCAGGCTTCGCAGTCCCAATGGACGCAATCGACGCGGTATTGATTGCTTCGGGTCGGAGCTCCCGCGCGGCGGCACCGCCAACGGAGAAGGCCAGAGCGAGCAGCGACATCGGCAGGACTGTTTTCATGGACGACAAATGGCCGGCGCCGCAACTTGTTCCAGTGCGAACAGAGCCAGGCGGGTGTTCACGATGATTTCAATGTCCAGCCTCAGCAAATTCAGTACAACGGCCATTTGATCCGAAGGAGCTCGTGAATGCCGCGCGAGAGCGTCAATGACCTGATGGCTTTTCTGGCGGTCGCCCGAGAGAAGAGCTTTACGCGGGCGGCTGCAAAGCTGGGCGTGTCTCAATCGGCGCTCAGCCACGTTGTCCGCCAGCTTGAGACGCGGCTCGGAATCCGGCTTCTGACCCGTACCACGCGGGCCGTTTCGCTCACCGACGCTGGAGAACGGTTGTTCCAAGGCGTGGGGCCCCATTTCGACGAGATCGAGGCGCAACTCGAGACCATCACCGAGTTCAGGGAAAAGCCAGCCGGGAACATCCGCATCACGGCATCAGACCACGCAATAAGGTGGATCATCTGGCCGAAGCTCCAGCGCTTCCTACCGAACAACCCTGACATCAAGGTGGAGCTGATCCGCGAAAACGGGCTGTCCGACATCGTGACGGAGCGCTTCGACGGCGGCGTCCGGATGGGGGAGCAGGTGGCCAAAGACATGATCTCGACGCGCATTGGACCTGATTTCCCGTTTGCCGTCGTCGGCGCACCCTCATATTTCGAGGGCAAGGGGGTTCCGGAGCATCCGCAGGACCTCGTCCGCCACAACTGCATCAACCAGCGCCTGCCCACATATGGCGGCTTCTGGGCATGGGAGTTCGAAGATAACGGGAAAGAGATCAGGATCCGGGTCGAGGGACAGCTTGCCTTCAATAACTCCTATCAGAGTGTGGAAGCGGCGCTGGACGGACTTGGCCTGGCATACGTACCGGAAGACGTCGCTCTTCTTCATATCGCGGAGGGCCGTCTGAGACGCGTGCTGGAAGCCTTTTCGCCGCAATGGGATGGCTACCATCTCTACTATCCCAGCAGAAGGCAGTCCTCTCCAGCTTTCGTGGCGCTGGTGGACGCCCTGCGCCACCGAGCCTGACGATGGTCATCCTCTTTTCTACTGCGCCTGTTGAAGGGCTGCATATTCGATTTAACGCTTCATGGAAGGAAAACGCTGAGGCGCAGTGATCGGGTTCCGGTGGGGCGCCAGTTTGGCCGCCGCTGGCGACCCTTTCAGTGAATTGTCTTCGACCGCTTCTCGGCATGCGAAATGTCATCGAGCGTCGCGATCAGCTTCTCGAACTCGTTCAAGACCCGATGGAACTCGGCGTCCTGCATGTTGGCGATTTCCGATATCGTCGAGGACACGGACGCAATCAGCCTGTCGATCCAAACACAGTGTTCGGCCGGAACATTTCCAAGAGCCTCCTGCCGATGTGTCTTCAGTTCGCGGAGGATGCGAATGATAAGGGCTCCCCGGTCGGCCCTGCTCAAGAACGGAAGGCTTGCCTGTGCCTGCTGGATTTCTGTTATCAGCGCCGTTACCATCCCTGATCTCCAACACTCGAACACAACCGGGTATCACAACCGTTGCGTTTGTAACACGGACTTTGGTCTGGCCCATCAGCTTGGTGTAGCTTGATCCGCACCGCGCGACCACCGCCGATAATCAATTGCTCGTCGCAACGAGATCCGGCATGTCGCAGCTGCGCCGCGGTCCTTCCCATGGTTGATACGTATTGTCTTCCGGTCGATACGACTTGTAGCGAGCCGCGCACCGGGCTGCCGCTTGTGCATTCACGTTCGTGCCGACGCCTTCATCGGCCTCGGCCACAGTCGGCTGGAACGGCGAAGAGCATTCGCGGGTCTCACCGCTATAGGATCGATAGCTGTTGGTCGCGGGATTGAAAGAGCGATAATGTTCCCCACACCAGGCGAGATGCGCGGCCGAAATTCTGGGCTGCGGTGTCTGAAGTTCGGCTGGCGGGCGAGCCGAATCCGGCCTCGCCGCTGACGCCATGCTGGCCGACGCCGCGGTCACATAGCTGGAATAGAGAGGCGCAATTCGTTCATAGGGCTGCAGCCGAGGATCGACTTTCACCGGCGTCGTCGTCCATAGATCGCGCGCTGCGAGCTCCTTGAAGGCGTGATGTTCGGAATCCGCCACGACATAGGATGCGACGGATGCGGCAGCGACGCAGGCCGCGACCGAGCTTACGATGCCAAAGGCAACGGATGCGATGGCTTTCATTGTCCCGCCCCCTGCAGTTGAGCCTGTGGAACCCAGACACGGCCGGCGGCACTGCTATGTCGGCCGCCGGTGGCGACAAGTACGGCGAGAATGCCGGCGATCGCCAGCAGGATGGCGATCAGCGGCACGGCCAGACCACCGGATTTCTCTTCGGAATAAATCATGTTCCTCTCCTTGCTGGCGCTCCGGCGGCGGAGGTCGCCGCCGGGGGCATCGGCTGTTTTTGGCCGCACGACGACGCTGCCGTCGGTCGTGCGGCGGTTCCCGGACTTTGAGCGATGATTTCCGGATGGAGGACGCGGCAGGGGCCGCGCGAAGGATCAGATCACTTGATAACCTGGATCACCTTGCGGGATGACGGTTCGACGATGACACGTTCATCATTGACCATCGCGTAAGCATAAGTCGGGTCATCCGGAATAGGCGTTACGACAACCGTCTCCGGCAGGGGTTGACCGACGACAACCTTCTCCTTCACGACCACGCGCGCCGATGGTGCCGGAACCTCGCGGACATAGGTGACGACCTTCTGCGGCGGCGGATCGATCACGGTTCCAACGACTGCGCCGGCAACGCCGCCGACAGCAGCGCCAACGGGGCCGCCGACGATCGCCCCAGTGACTGCGCCACCGGCGGCACCGTTGACGGTCGAGGACTGGGCGAATGCAACGCCCGACATGAGAGTCGCGGCAGTTGCCGCACCGACGATAAGCTTGGAGATCATTTTCTCCTCCTTCTGTTTCGAGGCGGCCTTCGCGACCGCTGCCAACAAACTAGTTGAAGGCGGGGTCGTTCCACGGCCCCGACCTCAGTCTGATAGACCCCGGCCTTTGGTCCCAAACCTATGTCAAAACCCGTCGCCGGCGCTATTTCAGGATCGAAAGACCGCACACACGGGCTTACAGCGCCACGCGTCTTTTCAGACGCGTAAAGGTCGCTTTAACACTTTGAATTGCTGCATAATTTATCCTTAAGTCGATGCCGATTTGAGGAATTATGCAGGAGGCAGGAGACTGAAGGAGATGGCACGATCCAACCGCCGGGAAGCTGGACGCCGGCGCCTGGCGATGCGTTTGCCGCATATGCGGACGCTGATCATGGCAGCGCGCGACCCGTTGCAGCTCGAGCTCTTCGAGGCCTACCAGATGGCAGTCGAAGCGCGCGACACACTTCGAGGACGGCCATCCAATTCGAAGCTGGTACGGGAATACGACGAGACCTGCTTCGAGATCGAGCAGCACGTCATCCGCGCAATGCAAGAACCTTCCTATACGCAGCGCACGAACTGAATCCCTGCGCCGTCACACCTTGGCGGACAGAGCTTTGGAATTCCATTAGAAAAATCGCGCGATTGGTCCGCTAACGCTCGGCGACGATCGCCAACTCCAAGGCATAGGGCTCGAAGAGGATCGGCACGAGAAGGCTATCGTAAAATTCGGCGACACCTTCCTCGAACGGCTTGAGAGAAGCGATAGATGCGGCGCGGGCGCTGCCTTCGAAGTCCATGGAAATCATCACTCCCAAGCCTCCAAACCCAAGTCGGTCGGCCAGGAAATATGCCTGAATCTGCTGATGTATACGGGGCTCAGACCTTGGTCCTAACCTCCTCCGACCGAAGTCCCTGGGGTGGAACGCGCATCGGACTCGCGCCGTTTCGAACGATACTGAAGGAGATCCGAAGATGAGCCAGCGTCATAGATCCCGAGTGAATGGCGCCTGTAACGCGTCCGTCTTCGCACTAGTCATCGTTCTGGCCGCCCTTCTCTACGTCTTCGGCGCAGCCATATCCGGCGATACCGTCGGGTTGACCCAGAGCATAAGAGGCGCCGAGGTCTTCGACACCAGGAATGTGCCCTGACGCTGTTTGGAAAACTCTAAAGACGCGGTAGGTTAATCGGGCAGTCTCTTACCGGTATCAAAATGAATTGGCTTCGTCGCTGGAATGCCCGCTCACTCGCCTCGCAGTTCTTCATCGCGGGTGGGCTCATATCGATCGCCGCCATGTTCGTGGTGGGTTTATTTGTAAGCCACCTGATAGAGGAGGCTGTCATCCACAATTCAGGCGCAGCGACAGCGCTGTATGTAGACAGCGTGATCGCGCCGCTACTTCCCGATATGCAAACAGAGTCATTGCTTGATGAAGCGAGTGCACAAGCCCTGGACGAGACGCTCGGTCAAGGTGCACTCGGCAAGCGCCTTGTTTCGTTCAAATTGTGGCGAGGCGACGGCACCATCCTCTATTCCAACGAGAAGGAGCTGGTGGGCAGGAAGTTTGCGATAAGCGACAAGCTCCAGAGGGCATTCGCAGGATCTCTCGTCGCGCGCTACGAAATCGCCAGCGATCCGGAAAGCGACAAGGAGCGCGCGCTCGGCAAGCCGCTGATGGAGATCTATAACCCCGTGCTCCAGCCGTGGTCCGGACAAGCGGTCGCCGTCCTTGAATTCTACGAGACAGCAGAAGGACTGGGCGATAGTCTGGCCCATGCCAGGCTCCGGAGCTGGGGCGCCGTCACCGCTCTCACGGCGACTTTTTTTCTTGTTCTCTCCGTTCTGGTGTTTCGGGGTAGCCGCACGATCGAGGCGCAACGCAAGGATCTCAAAGAACGGGTCGATGAGCTGTCTGCGCTGCTGACGGAAAACCGCGGGCTCCAGCGCCGGCTGCAGCGCGCCTCCCAGCGGGCGGCAGCGCTGAACGAAACGTATTTGCGCAGCATCGGTGCAGATCTGCATGACGGTCCAGCCCAACACATTGCCTATGCCTCACTGCGCCTGGACAGCGACATGTTGATCAATGCGTCCACCCCGCCCGATGCGCGCGAAAAAGAGCTTGCCTGGATACGCTCGAGCCTTGCCGAGGCGATGACGGAGATCCGCAATATCTGCAGCGGACTGGTGCTTCCGCAGATCGAGAAATCCTCAATTACCGAGATCGTCACGCGGGTCATCGACGCGCATCAGCACAAGACCGAAAGCCATGTCGAAACTGTCATCGATGAGGATGGACCGGACCTTCCTCCCGCCGTGAAGATCTGTATCTACCGCTTCATTCAGGAAGCCTTGAACAACGCCTATCGCCACGGCGGCGGCGTTCAACAGGCTGTCAGGGCTGCCTCGCGCAAGGGTCATGTTCGTGTTGAAGTCAGCGATCACGGCGACGGCTTCGATCCGACCGAGGTGAGACCGACGAGCCTCGGCCTCGTGGGGTTGCGGGAGCGCGTCGACAGTCTGGGAGGATCCTTCGACATCAAGACAGGCGAAGGAGGAACCACCGTGACCATGATCTTCGAGCCAATGGAAGTGGGAGAGTAGCGATGACATCAATCACCATCGGCGTCGTGGACGATCATCCGCTTTTTCGAGAGGGTGTAACGCGTAGCCTCTCCGAGATCAGCGGCTTTGTCGTCGTTGGTGAGGGCGCCAGCAGCGACGACGCGGCGATGATCGCCTCGGACAACCACCCCGACATCATGCTTCTCGACGTCTCGATGCCCGGCGGCGGGCTGTCTGCGGTCAGTGGCGTCCTGGCGCGGAGCCCCACAACGAAAGTGCTGATGTTGACGGTATCCGAGGAGGTGGACACGCTGCTTGGAGCTCTGCAACGGGGCGCGATGGGTTATGTTCTGAAAGGTGTCGGTTCGCGTGGCCTCGCCGAAGCAATCCAGACCGTCCTGCGTGGCTCGCGATATGTCTCGCCGACGATGTCGGCAAAGGTCATGGAGAATTCGCTGCATGGCGGAACCTCCGACAAGAACAATCTGACGCCACGGGAACGCGAGGTGATGGATCTTGTCGCTCAAGGCCTGTCAAACAAGCATATCGGCTTGCGTCTCAGCCTGCAGGAAAAGACTGTGAAGCACCATATGACCCAGATTCTGAGCAAGCTTGGTGCCTCGAACAGGACTGAAGCGGCTCTGCAATGGCGCGAACGGCGCTGAAAGAGGTTAGCGAAGGAAGCGGCTCAGCCGCCGGGCATCACTGGCCGTCGCCTGCCGACTTATAATCGTCCGGCCCTTCGAGTCCTTCATGATGTAGCGGCCGCGCTGCAGCGTTTCAGTGATACCATTCGAATGACGGACGTCGATGGAGCCATCGGCAGCTGCGGTCGCTCTCGTTCCCGATCCTACAGATGACCCTGTGGTAGACGAAGAGGATCCCGCGCCATTGGAGGAATTACCACTATTGCCGTTTCCTGACCCATTGTTGCCGTTGCCGCCGCCATTGCCATTCCCTCCCCCGTTGCCATTGCCGTTACCGCCGCCGTTGCCATTCCCTCCGCCATTACCGTTGCCGTTGCCATTCCCGTTGTTGCCGTCCTTTGCCTGCGCGCGTGCCACCGCCAGAACAGGAAGAAACCCGCCGAGTTTCAGTGTGACTGGTGAGGCAGCAGCGAAGAGAGCCACGGCCGCGCTACCGCCCAACCTCAGAAAATCGCGTTTCCGGATACTCATGCAATGGCCTCATTCGTCCGTTCTTCGCCGTTTCCGATCATATATGACGCATAAGATTTCTCGCTGTTCTCAAGACAAAATGCAACCGACCTAGGTAGTAGGCGCCAGCAAGACTTTGGTCCGGGCCAACCAATTGCCGCGCTCGACGTCGGGAAGAGTCCAACGGTGTGCTCATAAGCGCCGCATACTCACCGTTGCCCCCTGTGCTTTGAAAAGGGCGCAAGCATTCTATGGAACTTCTGCCCTCGTCGTCGCTTTGTCTGTCAACGTGCAACAGAGGAAACCCCAATGGCAAACCCGAACGAATCCCCCGCAGTCCAATCCATGCGAAAAGAGCAGGCAGAGCAGCGGAAGCAAACCCGAGACGGCCAACTCGACAAGGACATCGAGAATACCTTTCCGGCGTCCGACCCGGTGTCAGCCACTCACACTTCAATTTCCGCCGGCCGCAGCGACGTCGAGGCGGCTGAGCGCGTGAAGCGCGAGCCCGATCCCACCAAGCTCGATGAGCAGTTTCCCCTGGTGGATCAAGCCCTGCGCTCGACCGGCGAAACTGACCGTTCCTCGGAAGGGCTGGATGCCAATCGCGAGAAAATGCGCGCGCTTCAGAAAGAAGCCGGTCGGATGACCGAAACCGCTTCGGAACTGGCGTCTGGAACAGCCCGCCTGGCAAAGGCGGAAGCACGCACATTCGTCCATGACTTTGAGGATCGCATCCGCCGGCAGCCGCTGACAGCCGCAGCGATTGTCGCCGGCATCGCCTTCGTCTTCGGCGCGACGCGTTGAGGAGCCAAGTCACAGTCGGCTCGCTCGATAAACCCCGTGAGGATTCGACCGGCGGACCATTACGGTGTGGAGAGCCGCCTCCATTGGGACGATTGCGGGCGGAGATTTCCTGAGGAGGAGCGCTTCTTGAGCCTGTCCGTGCTTCGACTTCCGAGGGCATCGTGAAAATCGCAACCTACAATGTCAACGGGATCAATGGGCGGCTGGACATCCTGCTGCGCTGGCTCAAGGAGGATGTCCCTGATGTAGTCTGCCTCCAGGAACTGAAGACAGACGATGCCGGCTTTCCGCGAAAGGAGATCGAACGGGCCGGCTACGGCGCCATCTGGCACGGACAGAGATCCTGGAACGGGGCGGCCATCCTGGCGAAAGACAAGACACCGATCCTGACGCGTCGCGGTCTTCCCGGCGATCCTGACGATACTCACAGCCGGTATATCGAAGCTGCCGTCGACGGCATCCTGATCGGATGCCTGTATCTTCCCAACGGCAATCCGTTCCCGGGAGCAAAGTTCGAGTACAAGCTGCGCTGGTTCCGTCGCCTGCAGGACTACGCCGCCGAACTCCTGGAGCTGGGGGTGCCTTCGATCCTGGCCGGCGACTTCAACGTCGTGCCGACGGAGATCGACGTCTACAAGCCTGAACGCTGGTTGGACGACGCCCTCTTCAGGCCGGAAGTGCGCAAGGCCTATGCCCGTCTCGTCGCTCAGGGCTGGACCGATGCCGTCAGGCATTTGCATCCAGAGGAGCGGATCTACACCTTCTGGAAATACTGGCGGAACAGCTTCGAACGTGACGCAGGGCTTCGGATCGACCATTTCCTGCTCAGTCCGGCAGTCGCACCGTGGCTTCGATCGGCAACCGTCAGGACAAAGCCGCGCAGCTGGGAGCATACGAGCGACCACGCGCCGGTCATGATCGAACTCGATGTTTCCGAAGCTGGAGCCGACCTATGAGCCTCAGGCGCCGCTCGCCGACAAGCGAGGGAACCTGTCATGTCGCCGGGAGTTAGCTTGTAAAGCGCCGATGCGAAGAATCACATTCCTGCCTCGCCATTCTCCAACCTGATGTGACCGATGTGGACGAAAGCAAGAACTACCTGAACACCGACGAGATCCAGGCCGACGATCAGCTGTCGCCGAAACCGGTCGAAGGAAAGGATCCGCCAAGGCGGGTGCGCAGAAGCGAGGAAGCCATCGCCGAAGGCGCTGACGATACCGAGCGCATCCGGGTTCCTCCTCCCGTTGCGAATCCCGATTGATCGAGCGGATTGCCCTTCTCGAAGGCAATCCTATCACTGGCATCGCCTCATTCGTCTGCGCCCAGATCGTAGATGCGCCCTGTCAACCAGGCCGGCCAGTCTCGCTCGAAGAAGGACCTGGCGTTTTCATCCAAAATGCGGTTTGCACGCGTTGAAAGCCTGATCTCATCTCGATCGAGCCGAACGACGATCTGCTCTTGCTGATGCGCTTCCCGTTCCTTCCGAAAGCGATAATCCTGTAACGGGCCTGCGTTCGCAAGAGGAAGGGATTCGCCCTCCGTATCGCATATCGCGCGCGCCCCACGGCTGCCCCCTCCATGGCGAATGAAGAAATCAAGCGCGTTGAGCACGGCTTCCGAGGCGAGCGCCATATGCCGCCATTGCACGCCTCGAACCGCCTCCGCTGCACGACCATAGGCGACGCCGTTTTCGCGAATTTCGGCGTTCAGTTTCCGCGCTTCGATCAAGGCTCGGCCTACGCTGTCCTGATCGCAGATGATGCCAGCCTTCTCGCTCATTCGCGCCTGCACTTGCGAACGGATCGATTTGACGGTGAGCTGGCTCTCGGTTCGAAGTGCGGCAAGGAGATCGGCGATGCCCGCCTCCGCGATATCGGCTCTGTCCTCTACTGCCGACCGCTTTGCCCTGCCGCTCGCGCTGATGTGCTCGGCTGCGCGCGTACCGAAGACTTGCCCGGCGTTGAGTGCTGCTCCACCCGGTCTCGTCACGCCGTGTGTGCCCGCTGCTTCTCCGACCGCGTAACACCCGCCGAGATTGCTGCGGCCCCAGGTATCGACCATGATGCCGCCGTTCATGTGCTGGTTGTTGACGGCAAATTCCAACGGCTCTTCGGCGATGTCGATCTTGTAGCGGCGGTAGAGCTCGATCGCGAGCGGGTTCATATGCTTCAAACGATCGATCGGCATGTCCTGATCGGCGCCGGCCTTGCCGAGATATGCGCGGACGTCTTCATCCAGTCTTTCCAGGCTGAACGGCAGATCGCCCGGCACGGATAGGGGATTGCGATTGAAATCCATAAAGACGCGCCGCCCTGCTGCCGTTTCGCGAGAGATGGCAAGGTCGACCAGGCTTGAGCCGAAATCGAGCATGCGCGTCGCGTGAAAGGGCCACTGATAGCCTTTGCGGAAGACATTCGACGCCAACTCCTGCGTGCTGCGGTAATATTCTGCCAGGAAGTGGTGCTCGGCGCCTTCGCTATCGAGCGAATAGATATGCGGGATCGCCTGGACGTAGGTGCCCGACAGATTCCATGGGAACCCTTCCCGGCGGGTGCCGATCCCAAACTGGCTTTCGGTCAGGTTGACGAGGTCGACGCCTGCCTCGAGCGCCAATCCGAGAGAGCCGAAGCAACCGTTGGGATAAACACTGTCGCGGTAGAGTTCGCCCGGCCCGCCGGCGGCGAGCACGATCACGCCACTGACGAACAGCGCGATGCCCAGCGGGTTCTCCTCCGTGCGGTTACTGGCGCGCATGGCGACTATCCCGACCACGTGGCGGTCAGCACCATCGTCCTTGGTGAGGATCTTTACCGCGGTGGTCTGGTTATAGAACGGCACTCCGAGCCGGATCGCCTCCTCGGCCAGCACCTTGACCATCAGGCGCGAGGTGCGCGGGCCGCAGCTGGTGGCGCGACCGACCTCGTCATGATCGGTCTGATATCTGAGCGTCCCGCCAAGCGGATCCTGAGGCAGCGGCAGGCCCAGGAACTGGAGCGACGCCATCATCCGGGACGAGCCCACAGCCTCGACATAGGCCGTGTCCTCGTCCATTGCGCCGCCGCTGCGGATGGCTCGGGCCATTGCCTTGTAATTGTCGCCCTGATCCGCCGTATTTGCCGTGTGAAGGGTCTGCTTGTCGGATCCCGAACAGGCCGAGGTTCCACCCCATGCGCTTTGGCTGATAATGACGACGTCGTCGCCGCGCCGCTTCATTTCCACCGCGGCACGCAGACCTGCCGCGCCGGATCCGACGACGACGCAACCGGCTCGATAGATCGGCGCCTCGACGCCGGCGAGCCGGACCACGTCCGAAGGGGCGGGCTCGGTTGGGAGCCGCGGCATGTCGACATCGGTCAGTGCGTCAAGAATTTCCTGCGGAACGTCTATGGTCATTGCGCTCAGCCCAGCGGGATGTCGACCCAGCGCTTTTGCCGGGAGGACTCCATGCATGCGTCGACAATCTGGCAGATGTGATGGCCGGTATCGAATGTCGGCCACATCGGCCTGTTTGCAACGATCGAGCGGATCACTTCGGCCACCTCGATGATCTTGCTTTCATTGTAGCCCAGGCCGAAATTCGGCAGAGGAAGGAAAGCCCTGAAGGTGGGGTTCTCCGGACCCACGTCGATCTCGCGAAAGCCGCGCCGTCCCGTCCGGTCGTCGTTGGAATAGAAGCGCAGCCGGTTTATCTCGTCATAGGTATAGGCGATGCTGCCTTTCGTTCCATAGATTTCGTAGGTCTGCATGAACTTGCGACCGGTCGCGACACGGCTGAAATCGACGATACCGCCGGCACCGTTCTCGAACCGGCACAGCAGATTGGTTGCATCAGGATTGGTGATATCAGCCCAGGTCTCATTGCCTGACAGTTTCACCTGCTCGCCATAGGCAAGGCCCTCAACGACAGGCCGGCGCGGCGTCACAATGAGATTGTCGGCGATCAGGGAACTGACGCGGCCGACCAGGAAATCCATGAAGCTGAAGATATGCGAGCCGGTATCACCGACGATCCCGGTCGGCGCAAGCTTTCCGTCGGCGCGCCACATGAAGGGCGCGTTCGGATCGCCATACATGTCGACGTGCTGGCAGCCGCGGAACAGCTTGATCTCGCCGATTTCGCCGGATTCGATAATGTCTTTCGCCAGATCATGGACGGGATTGCGAGGAAAGGCGTGTCCAACGCGGGTAATGACACCCTTCGCCCGGGCGATGTCGGCCAGTTCCCGCGCCTCGGCGGCGGTATTTGCCAACGGCTTCTCGCAATAGACATGTTTGCCGGCCAGCAAGGCCGCCTTGGCTACTTGGTAATGAAGGTGGTCAGGCAGGCAGATATCGATCAGATCGACACCCGGATCCGCGACCGCGAGATTCCAATCCTGAAGAATTCTTGCACCCTGCGCCCTGTGGGAAAGATCCGCGGCTGCCTTCGAGGGACCTTCGACGAGTGCCACGATCCGCGCCGTTCCGTCCGACACTCCGAAGAAATGCGGAAAGGTCTGGTAGGCCATGGTGTGGACCTTTCCCATCCAGCCCGAGGCGCCAAGCACTGCAACTCTGACTTCAGACATTGTCGTCTCTCCTCTCGACATGGCTTACCGGATTTCGGCGCGGGACCGAGGCCTCGCATCGTTGCGTTCGTAGGTGAAGATGGTGGGGGAAAGTGCAGGCAAGCCCCGGATGAGGTCCGATCCCTTTTCGCCGACCATGATCGTCGGCGCGTTGGTGTTGCATGACGGCACGCGCGGCATGACGGATGAATCGCAGACCCTGAGGCCTTCCAGGCCATGGACCTTGAGATCAAGCCCGACAACCGCATCGGGTCCCGTTCCCATCTTGCAGGTGCCAACCGGATGATGGTCGGTCTTTGCGTTGGCGCAGCCATAGTCGAAAAGCTGCTCGTCGGTCATCACCTTCGGTCCGGGAAGCCTTTCGGCCATGACATAGGGCTTCAGCGCCGCCTGCTGCATGATCTCGCGTGCGATCTTCAGCCCTTCCAGGGACATCGTCCTGTCGTGCGGATCGGACCAGTAGTTGGGGTCGATCAATGGAGCGGCAGCCGGGTCCGAGGATGACAGACGGACTGTCCCGCGCGACCGCGGATGCAGATAGGCGGAGTTAAGGGTCACGCCGGCATTCTTGAGCCGCTCGACACCCGCTTCGATGCCCGAACCCAGGCCGAGGTGGAACTGGATATCAGGAGAACGGGCTTCAGGATCGGCATACCAAAAGCCGCCGGTCTCGAAGAGCGACGAGGCAACCGGACCGGTCCGGAACAGCACGTATTGGACCCCGGCCCAAAGTGTCCGGTGGAATTTTGCGACGCCGTCATAAGTGTGATCGCCTGTGCATTCGGCAATGACGAAAAGATCCAGGTGATCCTGGAGGTTGCCGCCGACACCCGGCAGATCGTGGAGCACCTTGACGCCCGCCGACCGCAGATGATCGGCCGGTCCTATGCCGGACTGCAAAAGCAGCTTCGGCGATCCGATTGCGCCCGACGAAACCAATACCTCGCGTTCGGCGCGCACGATCTCCGAGCCGCGCGAGGTCACGATCTCGACGCCTGTCGCACGGCCTCCCTCCACGATAATACGCGCGACGCGCGCGCCTGTCCGGACCGTCAGGTTCTTGCGGTTCTTGATCGGCGAGAGATAGGCGAGCGAAGCCGACGACCGGCGGCGGTTGCGCTGCGTCAGCTGATAAAATCCCACTCCGGCCTGCTGGCGTCCGTTGAAGTCGTGATTATAGGGAATGCCAAGCTCCTGCCCTGCACGGATATAGGCGTCGCAGATCGGCAGCGGTGCTGCCGGCATCGAGACGCCGAGCGGACCGCCATAGGAGTGATAGTCGTCGGCGAAGCGCTGATTGTCCTCCGCGCGTTTGAAATAGGGAAGGATCGAACGATAGTCCCAGCCCTCGCAACCGTCTTCACGAGCCCAGAGGTCATAATCCGCCGCGTTTCCGCGTGTATAGAGCTGGGCATTGATGGACGAGCCACCGCCGATGACTTTCGCCTGGGTATAACGAAGCACCCGGCCTTTCATGTGCTTCTGGGGAACAGTTTCCCATCCCCAGCTGGCGACGCCTTTGGTCATCTTGGCGAAGCCTGCCGGCATGTGAAAGAGCGGATTCCAGTCGCCTCCGCCCGCTTCGAGCAGGAGGACGCTGACATCGGGATCTTCGCTCAGCCGGCTCGCAAGAACGCATCCTGCCGGACCGGCGCCAGTGATGATGTAATCGAATCCCATTTTATTGTCCTGTTGCATCCGGCCTGGCGACCGCCAGCGCCTGTGTCATGCCTGCAAAGTCCTTCGACGCGATGTGATCTGCCACTCTCAGCGCCTGGGCGGCGACAGTGAGCGCGGGGTTCACCGCGGCCGAGGTGGGGAGGAAACTGGCGTCGACGACGAAGAGGTTTTCGTGATCATACGAACGGCAGTACGCGTTCAGCGGCGCCGTCGCGGGATCGTTTCCGATGCGGATCGTTCCGCATTGATGGGAAGGCGTGCGCTTGTCGAAGGGTCTCGACAGCACGATCGGAAATCCGATCGACTTCAGGATCGCCTTCAGCCTGGCGACAAGGGCGAGATGAGCATCCCAGTTGGTTCGCTGCCATTGGAGAATAATCCGATCTCCGTCCACCATGACGCGGCTTTCAGGGTTTGGAACGTCCTCGCTCATCGCATAGAAGTCGATGGCATGGCCGGTGATGAAGCGCAAAAGCCATTCCGGAGCCTGCGGCAGAGAGCCCTTGAGAACCTTTTCAGAGATGCGGCCCAGGAGCTGCACGTTGCCGAGGGGCGGTCCGCCCTCCCCGTCGGAGAGATAGAAGTCGTTGAAGGCAAACGTCTTCTGGTAGATGGAGGTATTCCTGAACCGCGGTGAGACCCCGATGACGGCGGACGCATTGTGATTCATGAAGTTGCGGCCCACCTGGTCGGAAGAGTTCGCCAGACCCTTTGGGAAGCGGTCGTTTTTCGAGCGCAGCAAAAGCACGGACGACTGCACCGCCCCGGCGGAGAGGATCACGATCTCAGGCGAAACAGTCACCGTCTGCCCGTTCTTGATGTAGGTCACCCGGTCGATCCGGCTCCCCGCTCCCGTGTCGAGCCTCGTCACACGCGCGTTGGTTTCGAGCCGCACATTCTCGTGTTTCAGCGCCACTGCGAGGGCTGCGGTCTCGGCGTCGATCTTGCCGTCGCGGGCGTTTGGATGCGCATCCCATGGTGTGCGTGCTTTGGAAAGCCAGGCGTCAAGATCGAGGCCGAGCGGCAGGGAAAACGGATGCAGGCCTTTCTGCTTGAGGCGCGCCCTGATATCGGCAATCGGCGCCTCGTCCGGGACGGGCGGGTACTCGTAGGCCGCCGAGTGGTGCGGTTCCGTGGGATCTTCGCCGAGACTGCCGCGGACCTGGTACATGCGTTCGGCCTGGCAATACCACGGCTCCAGCACCTCATACGGAAACGGCCAGGCCGGCGAAACACCCTCGCGGTGTTCGATGACTGCGAAATCTTGGCTGCGATAGCGAGACAATACTGCGCCATAGAACTTCGAATTCCCGCCGACATTGTAGTAATTGCCGGGATTGAATCCCTTGCCGTTCGCCTCGTACCAGGTTTCCTTCGGTCGAAAATGTCCCCGCTGGAAGATCGCGCGTTGGTCGCGGTTAACAGGAAGGTCGGCGATATGGTCGCCGGCTTCGAGGATCAATATCTGCGCACCGGTCGCAGCCAGGCCGGCTGCGACCGTGGCGCCGCCGACTCCTGAACCGATGATGACGATGTCAGGTGAACTGCTCATGTTAGCACCTGGCCATCACACGATCCGCGCCTGTGTTTCGGGATCGAAGAAGACGGCCTTGTCGAGATTGAATGCGAGGCGGGTGTTTTGTCCTGGAGCGATGCCGGTATCAGCGCGCAGGCGGGCGACGACAGATTTGCCGCCGAGCTTGGTGACGGCGAAGGTGTCGGAGCCGGCGGGTTCGACCACCTCGATCAGGCAATCGCCTTCGGTCAGCGAGCGCGCCTTGCGGTCGGCGCCATCGGGATCGGTCAAGGCCTCAGGCCGGATGCCGAAGATCACCTGTCTGCCGGTATAGGCGGTCAGGCCGTCGTTGCCTGAGATGACCGGGAGCCTCAGCGGTGTGGCATGGGGCCGCTCCAGCGAGACTTCGAGCCCGCCGGCGCCGTTTTCGACGGTGGCGTTGAGCAGGTTCATCGCCGGCGATCCCATGAAGTCGGCGACGAAGATATTGGAAGGGCTGTTATAGATCTCGGCCGGCGTGCCGAACTGCTGCAACACGCCATCCTTCAGCACGGCGATCTTGGTCGCCAGCGTCATCGCCTCGATCTGGTCATGGGTGACATAGACAAAGGTGGTGCCCATGCGCTGATGCAGCCGCTTGATCTCGGTGCGCATGTCGACGCGCAGCTTGGCGTCGAGATTGGAGAGCGGCTCGTCGAACAGGAAGACCTGCGGATTGCGCACCAGCGCCCTCCCCATGGCGACACGCTGGCGCTGGCCGCCGGAGAGCTGGCTCGGCTTGCGGTCAAGCAGATGGCCGATCTGCAGCATGTCGGAGACTTGGGCAATCGCCTTGACACGCTCCTCCTTGGGAACGCCGCGGATCTCCATGCCGAAGGCGATGTTGCCCGCCACCGTCATGTTCGGATAGAGCGCATAGGACTGGAACACCATGGCGATGTCGCGCTTGGAGGGATGCAGACCGCTGATGTCGCGCCCGTCGATCTTGATATCGCCGGAGGTGATCGTCTCCAGCCCGGCAATGGTGTTGAGCAGCGTCGACTTGCCGCAGCCGGACGGGCCGACCAGCACGAGAAAGCCGCCCTTTTCGAGTTCGAGGTCGATCCCCTTGAGAATGTCGACGGCGCCGAAGCGCTTTTTGAGACCGGAGATTTCGAGGAAGGCCATGGATTACCCTTTGACAGCGCCCGCCATCAGACCGCGCACGAAGTAGCGGCCGGCGAGGATATAGACGATGAGCGTCGGCACGGCTGCGATCATCGCAGCCGCCATGTTGACATTGTATTCGACGACGCCGGTCGAGGTGTTGACGACATTGTTCAGCGCCACCGTCATCGGCATGGTGTCACCGGTGCCGGCATAGGCCGAGGCAAACAGGAAGTCGTTCCAGATATTGGTGAACTGGTAGATGACGGTGACGACGATGATCGGCAGCGAGTTCGGCAGCATGATGCGGCGGAAGATCTGGAAGAAGCTGGCGCCATCGACCTGGGCGGCTCTGACCAGTTCGGTCGGAAAGGCCTCGTAGAAATTGCGGAAGAACAGCGTCGTGAAGCCGAGGCCATAGACGACATGGACGAAGACCAGATTGACGGTCGGATTGCCGAAGCCGAAGTTCCAGCCCGTGGCATTCTGCAACGTCATGCCGAAGCGGCCGAGGCTGCCGAGGATCGTTGCCATCGGCAACAGCACCGACTGGAACGGGATGAAGCAGGCAAACAGCATCAGCCCGAACACCAGCGTGTGGCCCGGGAAACGCCATTTGGTCAGGACATAGCCGTTGAGCGCGCCCATGATGGTGGAGATCGCCACAGCCGGCACGACCATCTTGATCGAGTTCCAGAAATAACCCTTGATGCCGGCGCAGGTCAGCCCGACGCAGGTCTCGCCCCAGGCCTTGATCCAGGGGTCTAAGGTCGGCGATTGCGGCAGCGCCAGCATGTTGCCGTTCTGGATCTCGTCCATGGTCTTGAACGAGGTCGTCAGCATGACGAAGAGCGGCATCAGATAGAGGACGGCAAAGACCAGCAGCAGGCCGTAGATGACGGTGCGGCCGATCCAGCGGGTATTGTTGCTGTTTTGCGAGGTTGCTGTCGGAGAGGTCACGCTGCTCATCGCGCCTTCTCCTTCAGTTCGGAATAGAGATAGGGAACGATGATCGCCGAGATCGTCATCAGCATGATGATGGCGCTGGCCGAACCGACGGCCATCTCGTTGCGCTTGAAGGTGTATTCATACATGAAGTTGGACGGCAGCCAGGCCGATCCGCCGGGGCCGCCCGAGGTCAGCGCCACCACCAGGTCATAGGACTTGATCGCCATATGGGCGAGCACGATGAAGGCGGACAGAAAGATCGGCCGCAGCAGCGGGATGACGATGCGCCGATAGAGCTGGAAGGACGAGGCGCCGTCGATCTGGGCGGCCTTCATGATCTCGCCGTCGATGCCGCGCAGGCCCGCCAGGAACATCGCCATGACGAAGCCGGACGCCTGCCAGACACCGGCGATGACGACGGTGTAGATGACAAAGTCCTTGTTCTTGATCCAGTCGAAGTGGAAGCTTGTCCAGCCAAAGTGGTGCAGCGTCTGTTCCAGCCCGAGGCCGGGATCGAGGAACCATTTCCAGGCAACGCCTGTGACGATGAAGGACAGCGCCATCGGATAGAGGAAGATCGGCCGCAACACGCTCTCGCCGCGGATCTTCTGGTCGAGCAGGATGGCGAGGAACAGGCCGAGCGCCAGGCAGATGCCGATATAGAGGAAGCCGAAGATCGCCATGTTGGTGATCGAGGTGTACCAGGAAGACGGCGGATCGCTCTCGAAGGTCCAGCGCCACAGCCGCTGATAGGCGCGTGGCCCCGTCAGCGCATAGGAGGGAAAGGTCTTGGAATTGGTGAACGACAGATAGGCCGTCCAGACGATGAAGCCGTAGACGAAGATGATGGTGATGACGAAGCTCGGCGCCAGCACGATCTTCGGCAGCGCATCCTGCAGCCGGCCCCTCAACGAGATCCCCGTCGATTGCCTCGGCGTCAGAACCGGATCGGTGGTCGCAACGGTGCTCATGGAATGTCATCTCCTGCCTGCATAATCGTCCGGGCAATCGGCCCCGCATGATCATCCCCGCATAATTGTCGGGGCATGATCGGCGCGGAGCCTGAAGCTTCCCCGCCAGCAGGCGGGGAAGCATTTGTCATCACACGTGATCTCAGCGGGCGTCGTCGATCGCCTGGACGAGCTGCTTGACGGCTTCGTCGGAGGTCTTGATCTGGCCGTGGACGAACTTCGAGACGACATCCTTGTAGGCATTGGCGATGGCCGGCGGGGCGCCGTAGCCTTGCGCCAGCGAGCCGAACAGCGTGCCGCCTTCGTTGGCAGCCTTCAGGTCGGCGATGCCCTTCTTGCCGCAGGCGTCGAAGTCGGTATCGGGAACGTCGGTGCGAGCCGGCACCGATCCCTTGACGACGTTGAAGGCCGACTGGAAGCTCTTCGACAGCGTTGCGGTTGCCAGCGCCACCTGGGCCGCCTTGCGGTCATCGGGAACGTTGAACATGCCGAACATGTCGGAGTTGTAGACCACGCTGCCGTCGGTTCCGGGGAAGCGGTAGCACAGGAAGTCGGTGTCCGGCGTCTTCTTGGCGGCGACGAATTCGCCCTTGGCCCAGTCGCCCATCACCTGCACCAGCGCATCACCCTTGATGACCATGGCGGTTGCCAGGTTCCAGTCGCGGCCCGAGAAGTTCGGGTCGACATATTTGATGATCGTGGCCAGGTTATCGAACGACTTCTTCATCGTGTCGGACTTCAGCGATTCCTCGTCGAGGTCGTTGAAGGCCTTCTTGTAGAACTCCGGACCGCCGGTCGACAGCACGATGGAATCGAACATCGTCGCTTCCTGCCAGTTCTGGCCGCCGAGAGCCAGCGGGATGACGCCGGCGGCCTTGGCCTTGTCGAGCAGCGCGATCAGCTCGTCGAAGGTCTTCGGCTGGGTGCCGCCGATCTTGTCCATCACCGCCTTGTTGATCCACAGCCAGTTGACCGAGTGAACATTGACCGGGGCTGCGACCCACTTGCCGTCATAGACCGAGAACTTCTGCAGGGCTGCCGGAACCGACTTGTCCCAGCCTTCCTTCTTCGCCGTCTCGGTCAGATCGCCCATGACACCGGCCTGGGCATAGTCGAGCACGGTATAGCCCAGCATCTGCGAGGCTGTCGGATAGGTGCCGGCCGCAACCATCGCCTTCAGCGCCGTCATCGCCGCATCGCCGCCACCGCCGGCAACCGGAACGTCCTTCCAGGCAAAACCTTCCTTGGAAAGATCCTGCTTCAAGACGTTCAGCGCCGCTGCCTCACCGCCCGACGTCCACCAGTGCAGCATCTGCACTTCCTTGACGTCGGCGGCGTGGGCGGACACGCCAGCGCCGGCCAGAGCCAACGCGATCATTGCGGTCGTGGTCAAAAACTTGTTCATCGAAGAACCTCCCAGTTCCAGTTTGGAAGATGCGGGACCCATTCCCGCACCAATCACCCGCCCTCCTCGAGCGTAGTTCGGCCGCCGGCTAAGCCGGCTTTTCCGTCTGCGGCATCCACCAGCTGGTGCGTTTGCCGATATGCATGTTCAGCGTCTTGGTCTCCGTGTAATCTTCGACCGCATGGCGGCCGAGTTCGCGGCCGAGGCCGCTTTGCTTGTAGCCGCCAAAGGGAAGTTCCGAGGCGCCGTCCATGAAGGTGTTCATCCAGACCGTGCCCGCCCGCACCGATCGGCCGATCGTCAGGCACGTGTCGAAATCGCGGCTCCAGACACCGGCCGACAGGCCGTAGTCGATGGAATTCGCAATCCTGATGGCTTCTGCTGATGTCTCGAATGTCAGGACCGAAAGCACCGGGCCAAAGACTTCCTCGCGCGCCATGGCCATATCAGGGGTGACCTCTTCGAGGATCGTCGGCGACATGAACTGCCCCATGCCGAGGTCGAGCGTCTCGCCGCCATGCGCGACCCGGGCACCGCTGCTCCTCGCGCCGGCAACGTATCCTGATATTTTCTCCAGATGCTGTGGCGTGATGATGGCGCCGACCTGCGTCGAGGGATCGAGCGGGTCACCGACCTTCACTGCCTTCGACAATTCGGCAATCCGCTTGACGACATCGGAAGCGATTGATTTGTGAAGGATCAGCCGCGAACCGGCATTGCAGCACTCGCCGGCATTGAAGTATGCGCCGAAGACCGCGGCATCGATGAAGGCACCGAGATCGGCATCCGGAAACACGATCTGCGGGTTCTTCCCACCCAATTCCAGCGAGACCTTCTTCAGCGTCTGTGCGGCATTCGACATGGTCAGCTTTCCCACGCCGGTCGAGCCGGTGAAGGACACCATGTCGACGTCGGGATGGGAGGTCATGATCGCACCGACCTCTGGTCCCGTGCCGGTGACAATGTTGACGACACCATCCGGAATGCCAGCCTGCTGCAGGATCTCTCCCAGCACCAGCGTCGATCCCGAGGTCAGTTCCGAGGGCTTGACGACGGTCGTGCAGCCAGCGGCCAAGGCGAATGGCAGCTTCTGGCCGACGATCAGGAACGGAAAGTTCCAAGGCGTGATGATCGACACCACGCCGATCGCTTCGCGCAAGACGACGCCGAGCGTGCCGTCGCCGAGCGTGTTGTAGCTTTCACCGTGAAGGTCGCGGGCAAGTGCCGCCGCGTAACGCCATATGTCAACGGAGCCTGCAATTTCTCCCCGCACCTGCGTGATCGGCTTTCCTGCCTCGATAGCATCGAGAAATGCCAGCTCCTCTGCGCGCGCTGCGATCAGATCGGCCGCCTTGAGCAGGATGGCGGAACGTTCGGAAGCGGTCATTCGGGGCCACGGCCCAAGATCGAAAGCCTTGCGTGCCGCGGAAATCGCACGCTCGGCGTCCTTCCTGCTGCCGGTCGGAAACCGGCTGACCACGACACCATGGCTCGGCGCGACACGCTCGATCGGATCGGAGGCACCAGCCTCCCATCTGCCGTCGATGAGCATCTTGAAATCACGCGCTTTGTGGTCGTTGAGCGCGGTGGGGTTGACGAGAACCGTCATTACCATTCTCCCTTGAACGTTGCCGGGCGCTTCTCGCTGAATGATGCGACGCCCTCCTTCAGATCGCCGGTCTTCGCAGCGAGGATCGAGCCCAGGGCTTCGACCGCGGTTCCATTGTCTTCGCCGTTCGCCGATGCGATCATCAACTTCGCGATCTCGGTCGCAGCCGGCCCCCTTGCGGCGATCCGCTGCGCATATTCCCGGGCGGCGGCGAGCGCGTTTCCTGTGGGAACGACCGCGTCTACGATCCCGAGCAGGCGTGCCTCCTCGGCGGTGAATATCTCGCCGCCCAAAGCCATACGCCGGACGGCCTGCGCACTGAACCGGCGCACAAGACGCTGGGTCCCGGACCAGCCCGGCACCATTCCAAGGCCGGTCTCCGGCAGGCCGATCTTGATCTGTTCCTCGGCGAGGCGAATGTCCGCGACGCCTGCAAGTTCAAGTCCTCCTCCGAGGGCATGGCCGTTCAGAGCCGCGATCAGCGGCACCCTGAGCGTCGCCAGTCTTTCGAAGATACGGTGGCCGTGGCGAACCCAGAGATGACCGAACTCCTGAGGCAACATTCCGCCCCAGGCCTTGATATCGCCTCCGGCGGAAAAGCCCTTTCCTTCGCCCGTGAGAATGGCAGCGCGCACATTGGCGTTGGCCTCCACCTCGTCGGCCGCATCCGCCAACGCCTTGAGCATATCGAGGTCGAGCGCGTTCAGCTTCTCCGGACGAGAAATCGTCAGCGTCGCAACATGTCCATCGACGTCAATTCTGACTGTTCCGCTAGCCATTGAAGCTGCCCTCCAGCGTCCGCGCCTTCTTTTCTGGAAGCGACAGGCCGATGTTTGCCTCCGCGAAGAGCGCCGCGTCCATGACCTTCAGGTCGGGCGCCACCATCAGCGGAAACTCCGACTGATCGAGGATGTGGGCTTGGAGATCGACGCCGGGCGCAATCTCGGTGAGGACGACGCCATCGGGCGTCAGTTTCATCACGCACCGCTCGGTGACATAGGTGATCTCCTGCCCCTGCTCGATCGCGCGCCTGCCGCTGAAAGTGACGTGTTCGACCTCCTTCACGAGTTTCTTCAACTTGCCTTCCTTGTCGATGAGAAGAGCTCCATCGGCAATCGAAAGCTTCGCTCCGGCATTGAACATGCCGGAGAAGACGATCTTCTTCGCCCGCGCCGTGATGTCGACGAAGCCTCCGGCGCCCGCCGTCACATGCGGCCGGAAGGAGAGCTTGGAGACGTTGACCGAACCGTCTTTGCCGATCTCGAGAAAGGACAGCAGCGATGCATCGAAGCCTGCACCCTGGAAGTAGGTGAACTGATAGGGGGACGGCATGTAGGCGTCGGCATTGGAGGCGCAGCCAAAGGCGAAGTCGAGCAGCGGCACGCCACCGACCGCGCCTTGCTCGATGACCCAGGTGACCGCGCCATGGAGCCCTTCCTCCAGCAGAATTCGCGGCACGTTGGCCGATATGCCGAAACCGAGATTGACGCAGCTTCCAGCCTGAAGTTCCTGCGCAACACGGCGCGCGATGACTTTCTGAACATTGAACTCCGGAACGCTGAAGCTATCGAGCGGACGGAAGATCTCCCCGGAAATCGCCGGATCATATTGCGTCTGCGTCGTCTGCTTCTGCTCCGGATCGATGACCACATAGTCGACCAGCATTCCAGGAACCCGAACGTCGTGGGGCTTCAGCGAGCCTTCCTTGGTGATCCGCTTGACCTGGGCGATGACGATGCCGCCGTTGTTGCGTGCGGCCAGCGCCTGATCGAGGCCGCCGAGATAGGCGCCTTCATGTTCGTATGTCAGGTTGCCGCGCTCGTCGGCGGTGGTAGCGCGGATGATGGCGACCTCCGGGACGATCGAGGGAAAGAACAGCCAGTCGTCGCCCTCGAAGCGCACGCGCTTGACCACCGGATTTTCCGACGCCAGGCCGTTCATCGCGCAACCCTGCCGCTCGGGATCGACGAATGTATCGATGCCGATCTTGGTCAGGACGCCCGGCCGCTTCGCGGCGGCCTCGCGATGGATGTCGAAGAGGATACCCGATGGAATGTTGTAAGCGGGGATTTCGTTGTTGGTGATCATTTGCCAGATCAGCGGCGGCTCGGATGACGACGGGCCGGACGGATAGGAGCCACCGATGATGCGCGCGAGCAGGCCCTTCTTGGCGATATGGTCGACGCCTTTGATGCCGCTCATGTCGCCGGCGGCGATGGGATGAAGGGTCGTGATATCACGGGGATGGCCGGTCGCGTCGAAACGTTCGCCAATCGCCTTCAGCATGAGGTCCGGGCAACCGAGACCGCTCGAGGACGATACCGTTACAACAGCGCCATCCGGGATCAGCGCGGCTGCTTCGGTCGGGGTGAGATGCTTCTTCATGGGCCTTACTCAGAGTCCTGTTTCAATTTTCACGCTCTTGCGGGCTCCGCAGCTCTCGCGAACAACCAGCCGAACAGCTGTCGTCACCGTCTCCGCCTCGGCCTTGCCCGCATTAATCTGCTTGAGAAGCAGTTGGGCGCCGCGGCGCCCGATGCCCTGCGGATCGACCGAGACGGTCGTCAGCGCCGGAACCGCCGCCTGAGCCTCGATGACGTCGTCGAAACCCACGACCGCGAAGTCGGAGCCGGGTTCCAGACGGCGCGCACGCAATCCGTCGCAAACACCGAAGGCTACGGCATCGTTGAAGCAGACGGCTGCTGAGGGTTTGTCGGCAAGAACGATTGCTTTTCCGATCGCCTCTACCCCGCCGGCTCGCGAAGGCGCCGACGAGATGACAAGTTCTTGGTGATAGTCGAGACCGGCTGCCTCCATGCCGCTTCGGTAACCGGCAAGGCGGTCGTCGAAGACAGCGGTGTCGGGAAAGCCGCCGAGAAAAGCGATGCGCTTGTGACCAAGGTCCGCCAAGTGCTTGACTGCAGACATCATGCCAGCCCGGTTGTCGGAGACGACGGACGAGACTTTGGCGCCAGGCAGGTTTCTGACGACGACCACCACCGGAATCCCTGCGGCGACGAGTGGTTTGAAATCTGCGGCATCGGTGGCGCGCGCCGGCGACACGATGAGCCCCGAAATGCCATGTTCCCGCATCGATGCGACAACTTCGCGCTGCCTGTCGATGCTCTCGCTGGTGTTCGACAGGAACTGCACAAATCCGGCCGACTGAACGACCATATCGACGCCAACCGCCAGTTCCGCGAAGAAGCTGTTCGTCAGGTCGTTGACGACGACCCCGATGATCCTCGATTTGGCGCCGGCCTGCCGGAGATTGGCTGCGCCGCGATTGTAGACGTAGCCCAGCTCACGCATCACGGCGTTGACCTTGGTGCGCGTCCCCTCATTGACCAGGGAAGAGCCCTGAAGCACCAGCGAAACCGTCGATTTCGAGACGCCGGCGGCCTTCGCAATGTCGATGACGGTTACCCGCGCCTTTGTCATTTCTCCTCCCCGACGCCAACGTCGAATGGTTGCCTAATATTTGGAACGTTCCAATTAAGTCAAGCGAAATTTATACGAACTGTTATCTATTAGAAGCATCTGCTGCAATTTTCTCCTCCGCAACCGCCGGAATCTTACTCTGAAAATTGGAACGATCTAAAAGATGATCACGACTGAGAGGCATGTTTCGATATTTTTCGATCCGCAAAATCGTGCGTGGCGCACGACCGACCGATGCGTTGGGAGCAAGAATGTGGAAGATTCGGGCTCGCCCGGTATCTCCGTCGAAAGCGATCTATGCGGCGCAATGGGCGGACATTCCGGCAAAAGCACGAAGGGCTGCTATTCTGCGTTCATAGACGCTGCGACAAACCCAGTGGAGCAGATGGAGACATGAAACTGCGCGCCGAGTTGACCGTTCTGGCGCTACGGCTTCTCCACGAATTCGCCGACATGGTCGGAGAGGATCGTCCCTTGTTTATCGATGCGCACTCGAACATCCCTCGCTTCGATAGACATTAGCGAAACTTTATCGTTTGTGACGAATGCTACGAATACGTGCAACGCGCCAGATCTGAAGCAGGGCCGGATGATGTCACACTCGTTTGAATCCATTCTGGAGAGCCTGCCTCAGGGCATCGTTCTGCTTGATCCTGCCGGTATGGTGACGGCTTTCAATTCACGCTCGCTTGATATTCTCGGCCTTCCGCACGGCGCTATCCGCAAAGGCATGAATATCGACGGATTGCCGGGCGCTGCAGACTGCCGTTCAGTGGCATCCCGGCGGTCGACGACCGGTGGACCGCCGACGTCTCAGTTTGCCCTTTCCGACGGCGGCATGGTCTCACTGACCTGCGCCCCATCGCGGGATGGAGGCTGGATCCTCAGTTACGAAGACATCTCGACTCTCATTCGTGTCGAAGACAGCCTGACCGAACAACATCGCCGGTTCGACGCAGCGCTCAGCAACATGCCGCATGGGCTGTGCATGTTCGATTCGACCAAGAACCTGATATTGTGCAACGCCTCCTACGCGCGGATGTACAATCTGCCGGACCTGCTAACGCAACCGGGGACACCACTTGTGGATATCCTGGCCTATCGCAGCCGGGAGGGAAACGGCCCGGCCGATACCACGACCTATTTTGATGTGGTCTTCGAAGCGACAACCCGCGGTGCGCCGGCCAGCCAAAACATCGTCCTGGCCGATGGGCGCGTTATCAAGATCACCCACAATCCGATGCAAAACGGTGGATACGTGGCCACCCATGAGGACGTGACCAAGACCGTTCGACTTGCGGAAGAGCTGCGCCGGCATCACGATCAGCTCGAAGCGACAGTGCAGAGCCGCACGGCGGAAGTCGAGCGGCAGGCGCGGGAACTCGAGCGCATGCTGGCGCAGGAGCGGAACATCAACGAACTGCAACGGCAATTCGTGGCGATGGCATCGCATGAATTCAGGACCCCGCTTGCAATCATCGACGCTGCTGCCCAGCGGCTGTTGCGAAAAAAGGGGGCGGTCGAGCCCGAATTTCTCAGTGACAAGGTCGATCAAATCCGCGCATCGGTGACCCGGATTGTCGATCTCATGGAGAGCATCCTGTCAGCCGGACGCCTTGATACCGGCAAGATCGACATCAGCTACGACGCATGCGCATTGAGATCATTGATAAAAACCTGTTGCGAGCGGCAGTCGACGATCTCAAAATCGCACAGCTTTGTGTTGGATATCGATGGACTGCCGGAGTTCATAGATGCCGATCCCCGTAGTTTGGCACAGGTCTTTACCAACCTGCTTTCCAATGCCGTCAAGTACGCGCCCGGAACCTCAGAAATTCGCGTCACCGCATGGGCAGAGACGGGAAACGTCAAAGTTTCGATCAGCGATGATGGCGTGGGGATCGATGCCGAAGACGTGCCCCGGCTGTTCCAGCGCTATTTTCGGGCCCGGACGTCGACCGGGATTGCTGGCACGGGTATCGGCCTCAATCTGGTGAAGCAGATCATCGAATTGCACAACGGCTCGATAGAGGTCCGAAGTGCAAGAGGATGCGGATCGACATTCACCGTAACTCTTCCAATCAAGAGAAACGGCGACGTTTCCGCGGTCAATAGCGCTGCCTGACGTTTCAGGATTGCTGTCCTGCATATCTACCCTATCCTTCTCCCAATAGAGGAGGATCATGCCATGGCTTTCATTCACACCCCCAACGCATCCGCCAGCGAGAAGACGACGTCGATGTATGCGTCGGCCGAGGCGAATTATGGTTATCTGCCGAACATGTATCGGGCCTTCGGCCATCGGCCTGAAGTGATGGAGAGTTGGGCGGCGCTGCTTTCGAGCATTCGCGGCCATATGAGCTTGCGGCGCTACGAACTGGTGACGCTGGCAGCGGCCAAGGAGCTCAAATCCTCCTATTGCATGCTGGCGCACGGCTCAGTGCTGCTGCGCGAGGGTTTCACCAGCGACGGGCTGACGGCTGTTGTCAACGAGACGGACAAGGCGCCGATCGATGCCGGCGAACGCGCGATCATGGCCTTTGCCGCCAAGGTGGCGCGCGATGCGACGTCGGTGACCCAGCAGGACATAGACGGGCTGAAGAAACACGGGCTGAGCGATGCCGATGTCTTCGACGTCACGGCTGCGGCAGCGGCCCGGTGTTTCTTCTCGAAAATGCTGGATGCGCTGGGTGCTGCACCCGACCACGCCTATATAGAGCGGCTGGAGCCGAATGTGCGAAAGGCGCTCAGCGTCGGCCGAGAGGTCGAGCGGCCTCTGGCGCCGTCACCGTCTCGCGCGCAATGATGCGATGACGGAGGCGTCAGGACGCTTGGTCCTGCGGCCCCTATTCCTGCGGTTTGTCGGCAAAATGCCGGATCGCAAACTCGGCGATATTCTGGCTCGACCGATCGGCATCGTCGAGCAGCGAGGGAAACAGCTGCCACTGATGCGGCATGCCGGGCCATACCTCGGTGGTGACATCCACGCCCGCCTGGCGCGCCTTGTCGGCGAGCCGCAGTGTATCGTCCAGCAGGACTTCGCCGGAGCCGACCTGCAACAACAGCGGCGGAAAGCCGGTCATGTCAGCATAAAGCGGCGATGCCTGGGGATCGGTCGGAGACCGGCTGCGGAGATAGGTCTTGCGCAAGGTCTCGATCCAGTCCTTGCCGACCAGCGGATCGCTTCCGGCGTTTGATGTCATGGATCCGCCTGTCGCGGCAAGATCGGTGATGGGGCTGAGCGCAATCACAGCCGACGGCAACGGCTTTGCCGCCTGCATCTGCCTCAGCACCGTCTCGATCGCGATATTGCCGCCGGCGCCGTCTCCGGCCACGATGACATTCTCGCTCCGATAGCCGTTGTCGAGAAGCCAGCGATAGGCGGTCAGCGCGTCGTTGATCTGCGCGGGATAGGCATATTCGGGCATCAGCCGATAATCAATGAGAAGAATGTCGCTGGATGCGGCCTTGGCGAGCGAGCCGGCAAGCAGGCTATGCGTGCGAATGGAGCCGCTGGAAAAGCCGCCGCCATGGATATAGAGGATCACCCTTTGGCCGATCGGGTGATGAAGACGGGCAGGCCACATCAGCTCGGCGTCGACGCCGTCGGCATCGACCTGCCGGACCTGGATGCGCGTCGGTCCCGGCGTCGTCTCCATCAGCGTCCTGAAGGCCGTTCGCCGCTGCTGCAGGCTATCGGCGCCGGCAAAGTGATCCTTCCAGAGGCCGACGAGTTTTTCGACCTGTTCGCGCGAGGCCGGGCTTTGCGGCCCAATGTCCCGCCCGACCGCCGCCGAGGCGAGCAGCATCAGCGCAGCCAATGCGGGGAACAGACATTTGAGCCGCTTTGGGGCTCTTCCAATACCAGCTGGCAAAATCCGACCGTTCATCAACCTCTCCCGACGATGCTGGCCATGGCGGCATCTTTGGCCGGTTCGTCCACCGGAGTCAAAAGGGTGACAGGCGCAAACCCCAAGCTTTTTCGTTCCACGAACATCGCCGCACCCGTCCGGGCCTGGGTGCGGTCGATGGCCGCCTTGAGGGCCGTCCACATCAGGCCGCGACTCGATGACGGAGATAGGGCGGATCCTCTGGACGTCCCTCCACTCTGCCTGGAATGAAAGTCAGCGGCTGCCCGTTCACTGTGGATTCGTCAGACTGCTCTTAAAAAATTGAACAATGCCTGCCTGCACGGCTTGCCATTTGCCGCGCTTCCGTCGGAAATGGACGACGTGCCTGGCTGTCCCCCTACCCCCGGCGCCTCGTCTTGCTTGTGAGTGAAGGATACCGATGACCACCATTTACCTTGCCGGCCCGGAAGTCTTTCTTCCGGAAGCCATGCCCACAATGGCCGAGAAACGCCGATTGGCGCGCCAGTTCGGCTTCGAGCCGACCGGTCCCGGCAGCGACGAAAACCAGACGCCGGTGAAGCGGACGGCCGCAGAGATCTACGCACGCAACGACGACGCCATGCGTCGAGCCGAGATCTGCCTTGCCAACATCACTCCCTTTCGAGGCGTCAGCGCCGATCCGGGTACGGTCTACGAGATTGGCTTTATGATTGCGCTGGGAAAAGCGGTCTTCGCCTATACCAATCACCCCGACGACTATGGTCTGCGTGTTCGCTCGATCTGGTATGCGGGACTCGATATCGATGAGACGAGCGGGCGCCCACGCGGACCGGATGGCATTGCGATCGAAAATCACGGCATGGCCGACAACCTGATGATCGACGGAGGGGTTGAGGCGACGGGAGGCAAGGTGTTTCGTGCGGCCGCACTCCCGGCGGACCCTGCCCGCGACCTTGCGGTTTACTTCGAGGCGCTTCAGACCATCGCCGGCATGCTGGCCTCTTTTACTCCGCCTTCATCGCGTCGATGAGAGCCCTGAAGCCCGCCGACATGTGGCGGCGGCTCGGATAGTAGAGATAGAGCGGTTCCTCCGGCTGGCACCAGTCGTCCAGCACCTGGATCAACTCGCCGTCGGCGATCGCCTTCTCCACGCGCGGCTCCCAGACATAGGCAAGGCCGACGCCGCCGAGCGCTGCCTGCATCATCAGCTCGTGATCGTCGAGCGACAGCGGTCCGGTCGGCTGAAAGCTCACCGCCTGGCCGTCCTTCTCGAATTCCCAGGCGTAACGCGCGCCTGAAGGAAACATGTTCTGGATGCAGAGATGGCGCTTGAGTTCGTGCGGTGTCGCCGGTTTCGGCCGGGTCTCGAAATAGGCGGGCGAGCCGACGACGACCAAGCGGATGCGCGGCTTGATACGCAGCGCGATCATGCCCTCGGTGACGCGTTCGCCGAAGCGGATGCCGGCATCGAAGCCCTCTTCGACGATATCGACCAGCCGGTCCGTGGCGTTGATCTCCAGCTGCAAATTGGGATTCTTTTTGAGCAACGGACCGACGACACGACCGATGACGAAGGGGCCGATCGAGTTCGGAACGTTGATCCGCACCTTGCCGAACGGCGTGTCGCGGTAGCGGTTCAGCGCATCCAGCGCCGCAGCCATTTCGCCGAAGGCCGGGTCGAGATGCGAGACCAGGAGTTCGCCGGCCTCGGTCAGCGAAACGCTGCGCGTCGTGCGGTTGAGCAGGCGGATGCCGATCCGGTCTTCGAGATTGAGCACGGCGTGGCTGACCGCGGAGGCGGTGACACCCCTCTCCTCGCCCGCCTTGCGGAAGCTTTTATGCCGGGCGACGGCAGCGAAGGCCGCGAGTTCGGAAAGTTCGGTGGCGCGCATTCCTGAATGTCACTCATCATAGTTTCAAGAATAACAAATCTTATACAGCAACGGATTTTTGGTCAAATTCAACCGGTCAGCACAGAGATGCGACGCCAACCGAATAGCTCTCGAAAGGAATTCGTCATGAAAGTATGGTTCATCACTGGTGCATCCCGCGGCTTCGGCGCGCTGATGGCCAAGGAAGCCCTTGCGTCAGGCGATGCCGTTATCGCCACTGCCCGCAACCCGAAGACCATCACCGAGCAGTTCGGCGAGCATCCGAACCTGCTGGCCGTTGCCCTCGACGTCACCAACGAGGCGCAGGCCAAGGAGGCAGCGGCTGCCGGCATCGCCCGCTTCGGCCGTATCGACGTCCTCGCCAACAATGCCGGCTACGGCCTGCTCGGCGCTGTCGAGGAAGCCACCGCCGAAGAGGTCGAAAAGCTCTATGCCACGAATGTCTTCGGCCTCTTGAAAGTAACGCGCGCCGTGCTGCCCTATATGCGCCGCCAGCGCTCCGGCCACATCCTGAACTTTTCCTCGATCGGCGGTTACTTCGGCTATCCCGGCTGGGGCGTCTACGGCTCGACGAAGTTCGCTGTCGAAGGCTTGTCCGAATCGATGGCCGCCGAACTCGAACCTTTCGGCATCAAGGTGACGATCGTCGAGCCGGGCTTCTTCCGCACCGACTTCCTCGCCGAGACCTCGCTGGCGATCAGCCCGGCCTCCATCGCGGACTACGAGGGTACGCCGGCCGGCAACATGCGTAGTTTCGCTGCCGACGCAAACCATGCCCAGCCCGGCAATCCCGCCAAGCTTGCCGCCGGCATCATGACACTCGCCAATTCGCCCAATCCGCCGCTGCGCATGCCGTTCGGCAGCGACACGGTGGCCGTCATCGAGCAGCAGCATGCCAGCGTCGAACAGGAACTTGCCGCCTGGCGCCAGCTCGCGCTGTCCACGGATTTTCCAAGCGATGCAACGGCCTTGGCCTGAAAGGCACTGCCCGCCGCATCCCAGATCTCGGGATGCGGCGGCAGCGCCGCTGTGACCGCAGGAAAACGCATGATGCGGCAAATTAGCATTCGCCTCACACCTGGAATGACCTAGATCTAGGTTCGATCACCACCATGAAGAGGCGAGCATGTCCATCAAGTCCATCTGCATCTATGGCGCTGGCGCACTCGGCGGCGCTATGGCCGCCAAACTTGCAAGCCAAGCAGGAAACAACACCATCATCTCCGTCGTTGCGCGTGGAGCCCATCTCGACGCCATCCGCGACAACGGTCTCAGCCTGCACGAAGCCGATTCGGAAAGGCCGCTCAATGTCCGCCTTACCGCGACCGACGATCCCGGGACATTGTCGCCGCAGGATCTCGTCATCACCGGCCTAAAGGGGCATCAGCTGGCACCCGCTGCCGAAGGCATTGCAGCCCTCCTCAAGGAGGGCACCCGCGTCATCATGATCCTCAACGGCATTCCGTGGTGGTATTTTCACCGCGATACCCAGAGCCGGCATGCCGAGCTGCAGTTCGATGAGCTCGATCCCGGCGGCAGGCTCTGGCGGCTGATCGGGCCGGAGCGCGTCATCGGCTGCGTCGCTTATCAGGGTGCCGAGGTGATCAACCCCGGCGAGATCCAGCTTGCCAACAACGGCCGCTTCGTGCTCGGCGAGCCCTCCGGCGAAATCTCGCCCGATCTCGAGGCAATCGCCGCGCTGCTGACCGGCGCCGGCCTCAACATTACGACGACACCTGATATTCGCGGCGAGATCTGGAGCAAGTTGATGGGTAATGCCGCCTTCAACCCGATCAGCGCTTTGACCAAGGCGCTGATGACCGACATCATGGCGGATCCCGCCCTTTCGGCTACGGTCGGCAAGGTGATGAGTGAGGTCCGCGCCGTCGGCGAGGCCCTGGGTGCGCGGTTCAGCATGAGCGTCGAGCAGCGGCTGGAACAATCGCGCCATATCGGCGGCGTGCGGACGTCGATGCTGCAGGACCTGATCGGCGGCAAAGCGCTCGAAATCACGCCGCTGGTCGGCATGGTGGTGGCGCTCGGACGCCTGAGCGCCGTGCCGACGCCGGTTTCGGAAACGATCTTGGCGCTGGTGACCCGATTGGATCGGGAAAACCAGCGCGGCAGCTGATCGCGGAGGAAAGGGCGGCCGGGGAAAACCCGGCCGCCTTCCCTTACTTTCCGACCTGCTCGGCCCAGTTCGGCGCCTTGCCGCCACCATCGAGGAAGGTCATCGCCATATTCGCCATGAGGGGCGAAGCGAAGGTCTCGTAGTGGGTGAGATCGGGCAGGATCGCCAGCCGGTTCTTCGACATGTTTTCCCGCATCCAGCCCGCATCGCGCAGACCGCCGCCGAGCTTGTGGTAGAAGTCGATCATATGCTCGGGCCGGATCATGTCGGCATCGCCATAGATCAGCATAACCGGCATGGTGAGCTTGGCGACGGCATCGCTATAATCGATGGGTTCGCGCATCAGTGCGCCCATGGCGTCGAGCAGCTTCGGAAATTCGGAAACGTCAGGCGCTACCGCCTTGTAGGTGAGGAACATCGGCGTGTCCTTCATCATGTCGGCCATAGCGGCACCGACGGCCGCCTGCTGCGGCAGCATCTCCGGGAAAAAGCCGTTCTGCGCATAGGGAGCCGAGAGTATCACTAGCCGGCGCACCCGGTCGGGTGCATTCGCCGCCATGTTCAACCCCACCCCGCCGCCGAAGGAATAGCCGAAGACGTCGAGCTTGTCGTAACCGAGCTGCTTCATCAGGATTGCGAGATCGGCGCCGATGGCCGGAAGCTCGATCGGCCGCTTGCCGAGGGGCGTGCGGCCATGGCCCTGCAGATCGACGGCGATCACCTGCCGGTGGTCGGTGAAAACAGGCATGACCGGCGCGAACATCTCGATCTGCCCGAGGCCGCCGTAAAGGAGCAGCAGCGGCTCGCCCTCGCCGCGGATCTCGTAATAATAGTCGATGCCGTTGACCGGCAGACTTCCCTTCCTGACGATCGGCGCTGCAGCCTTCTTCTCCTCGATAACAGGCGTGCTGCTGTCGGCGCCTGATATATCGGGCGCAGCCAGGAATGCGGCAGCGGTTGCGATCATCGAAATCAGCGTCATCTTCGACATGTCCTTGCTCCCATGTTTGCGTCGATACCGCAAGGACGGCGGCGCTCATGTCTTTCCGACACCGCACTTCGAAATTTCTCGCATTGGTCTTTATGTCATTCCTATATTTTCACGCCTCGCTCCGAATGGATTTCCTATCGCAAGCGGCAGTAGCCTTTCGTCATCACTGCAAAGGTCAAATGCCATGCGAGATGTCATGTCTTCCGGTTTCCAGCCCCTTCGCCCGCACAGGATCACGCGCGGCAGCCGGCAGATGCGCGAGAAACGCACCGCCCAGGCGCTGATCGTCTTCGGCGTGGTGCTCGCCTGCGTCGAGCTCTACGTCATTTTCGGCTGGCTCTGAGGCTGGCCCGTGGAAACGGCGAGAATGCCGCGCCTTGGCGGCGCGATCACCGCCCTCGTTACACCGTTTCGTCGTGACGGTCTCGACAGGCCGGCGCTTCGGGCGCTTGCGGAATGGCAGATCCTCAGCGGCGTCGACGGGCTAACCGTCTGCTCGACGACGGGGGAAGGCCCGACGCTTTCGCCGCAGGAGCGCGGAGAGGTGATTGATCTCGTCATCCGGTCTGCGACCGGCCGCGTGCCCGTCATCGCCGCCACCGGCACCAATTCCACCGAAAGCACGATCGTGCTCACCCGAGAGGCGGAAGCGCTCGGCGCCGCCGCCGCACTCGTCACCGTGCCCTATTATTCCAAGCCCGGGCAGAAAGGCATCGTCCACCACTTCGAGCAGGTGGCAGCGGCGAGCCGACTGCCTGTCATCATCGACCATGCGCCGGCGCAAACGGCGAGCGATCTTTCGACGGAAACGCTCGGCAGGCTGGCGGCCATACCAGGAATTTTTGGCATCTGCGACGCCACGGGCGATATCGCCCGCTTTGCCGGCCTCTCGCCGTTCCTGCGGCAGCGCTTCCGCTTCTTTTCCGGGCATGATCCTTCCGCACTCGCCTTCACCATCGCCGGCGGCGACGGCGTGATCTCGCCGGGCGCCAACGTTCTGCCAAAGCTCTTCACCTCGATGCAGCAGGCAGCACGGGCCGGAAATCTTTCAGCCGCGCGTTCTCTGCAGGATCGGCTGCTGCCGCTGATATCGGCGCTTGGGCCGGAGGGCGATGCGGTGAGGATCAAACACGCGCTCCGGCTGATGCGCAGCCTGGAGAGCGAGCTTCGCCTCCCGCTTGTCGCTGCTGAGCCGGAAATGCGTTTCGCCATCGGCAAGGCGCTTGCGCCCTTCCTAGACGAAAGCTGCGCGGAGATGGCGTTATCCCTATGAGATTTTTATATTTTTGTTTTCGCCGCCAAATGGAAACCCTATCCGCCCGAGCTTATTTTTGAAGCGTGACACCGCCGCTCGATCAAGTGGCGGTTGAGACTTCGAAAGGACAAACCGATGTCACGCCTGACTGAACCGAGTGCCGAGAGCGACCCGCTGCAACGCAGCCACCTCAGCACACTAGCCGCCGATCCCTCCCATTCGATGCTCTCCGGCCTTGCCGCGATTGCGCCCCGCCTTGCGGTGACGCTGGCCTTTGCTGGCCTGGTCCAGATGATGTTCGACCTCATCTCCCGTTGAAGCGTCAGGACCGAAGGATCACCACAATGGCAAATGCACAGCAACGCCGCAGCCTTCCCGCTGCAGCACCCTCGCCTTCCGCCCGCTTCACCGTCGGCCGCGACAGAAGCGGCCGCTGGATCGTCCACGACCGCGAAGGCCTCGTCGGCGGGCTCTTCATCAATGAAGCGGCCGCCCTCCATTTCGCAGCTGGGGAATGCAACTGCCCCTCCGCCGATATCCATAGGGCGGCCGCAGGCATGGTGCTCGAATTCGCGCCCCTTGCGCACGGCACCGCGAATATCCACTAAATCTTGCCGTACTCCCGCTGTTTTCGTGCAGCGGGAGTACGAAGACATGAGCTGAACGGCCGATTTCCAACTTTTCCTTAACCCAGATTCTGGTAAAATCCTGGCGCAGAGACTTCAGACGCCATGAGACCGATGCCGAAACCGAATTTCCGCTTCACCCATTACGATCTCAAGGAACAACGCGCCGGAACGATCATCGAGGTGTCGTTGAATGCGGTGAACAATGTCCGCCTGATGACAGCCCCGAATTTCCAGCGATTCACCGAGGTTCTCGATTTCAAATATATCGGTGGCGTGGCACGCAAATCGCCGATCAAGATCGCCGTTCCGGAAAGCGGTCACTGGCATGTCATCGTCGATATGGAAGGTCATCACGGTCTTGCGGAATCTTCCGTCAAGGTGATCGCCGCGCCGGCAAATCAGAAGACGCCGCGCGCCTCCTGAGTTTCGCCGGGCTTCAGCGCGGATTGCGCTCCTTGCGAAGCTTCGCCCACCATTCCAGCCGCTTGCGAATATCGCGCTCGAAGCCGCGTTCCGGCGGATCGTAAAAGATCTGGCGTCCCATCTTCTCCGGGAAATAATCCTGGCCAGAAAAGGCATCCGGCTCGTCGTGATCGTAGCGATAGCCGTCGCCGTACCCCTCGCCCTTCATCAGCTTGGTCGGCGCGTTGAGGATATGCTTCGGCGGCAGCAACGAGCCGTTCTGCTTTGCCGCCTGACTTGCCGCCTTGAAGGCGGTGTAGACGGCATTCGATTTCGGCGCGGTGGCGAGATAGACGCAGGCCTGCGCCAGCGCCAGTTCGCCTTCCGGCGAGCCGAGATACTCATAGGCATCCTTGGCGGCATTGCAGATCACCAGCGCCTGCGGATCGGCAAGACCGATATCCTCCACCGCCATGCGCACCAGCCGCCGGCCGAGATAGAGCGGGTCCTCGCCGGCATCGAACATGCGGGCGAGATAATAGAGCGCGGCATCGGGATCCGAGCCGCGTACGGATTTATGCAGCGCCGAGATCAGATTGTAGTGGCCATCCTGGGCCTTGTCGTAGACCGGGGCACGGCGCTGGACGATGCGCGTCAGGCCTTCAGTGTCGAAGCTCTCGCCTTCGCGCGCCGCGCGCCAGACTTCTTCGGCGAGCGTCAGCACCGCGCGGCCGTCGCCGTCGGCCATGCGCACCAAGCTGACGCGGGCATCCTCCGTCAGCGGCAGAGGCTTCTGCTCGATCGCCTCGGCACGCTTCAGCAGTTCCTCGAGGCTCTCTTCGTCATGCGACTTGAAGGTGAGCACACGGGCACGCGACAGCAGAGCGGCGTTGAGCTCAAAGGAAGGGTTCTCGGTGGTGGCACCGACGAGGATGACGGTGCCATCCTCCATGACGGGCAGGAAACTGTCCTGCTGGGCTCGGTTGAAACGATGGATCTCATCGACGAAGAGCAGCGTCTGACGGCCGTCCATACGCCGCAGGCGGGCTGTCTCGAACACCTTCTTCAGATCGGCGACGCCTGAGAAAATCGCCGATATCTGCTCGAAGGCCAGGCCCGCCTCGCCCGAAAGCAGCCGTGCCACCGTCGTCTTGCCGGTGCCGGGCGGACCCCAGAAGATCATCGAGCCAAGCGAGCCGCTTTCGATCATCCTTTTCAGCACGCCATCCTCACCGGTCAGGTGTTCCTGACCGGTGACATCGGCAAGCGTCTTCGGCCGCAGCCGGTCGGCAAGCGGCCGCCTGGCGGCGACCTCCTCCGGAACACGCGGCGCGAAGAGATCGTTACTCATCGGAAGAATTGCCGGATGCGCTGGCCGTCGCGCTCGATCTCGACCCGCCAGAGGCCGGGGTCGCTATCGGCGATTTCCGACAGTTCGCTGGTCGTCTTCACCTCCGTGCCGTTGATCGAGACGATGATATCCTTCGGTTCGAAACCGAGACGGGCAGCAGGCGAATCCTCCTTCACCTCGGATACGACGACGCCCGCCGATTCCGGCGGCATGCGCAGCTCGTCAGCGACCCGCGGCGACAGGTTCTCGACGACGGCACCGCTAAACGGCGTGCGTCCGCCGATGGTGCGCTGGTCGCGCGGCGAGGTTTCCGGGGCGCGGGCGAGCGTCAGCGGCAGTTGCTCCTCGCGGCCGTTCTCGATGACGGTGAGCTTGACCGAATTGCCGAGACCGGCGGTGGTCAGCCGGTAGAGCAGCGCATCCGGATGCTCGACGGAAATTCCATCGACGGCGGTGACGATTTCGCCGGCCTTCAGCCCCGCCTTGGCGGCTGGCCCACCTTCCGAAACCTTGACGACGAGCGCGCCGCGGGCCTTGTTCAGCCCCAGCGCCTCGGCCACTTCCGAGGTCACGGCATCGAAGCTCGCGCCGATATAGGGCCGTTCGAAGGATTTGACGCCGGCATCGGCAGAGGTGAGGAAGACCTTGACCAGATTGGCAGGAATGGCGAAACCGATACCGTTCGAGCCGCCGCCGCGCGAGAAGATCGCCGTGTTGATGCCGATCAGCTCGCCTTGCATGTTCATCAGCGCGCCGCCGGAATTGCCGGGATTGATCGAGGCATCGGTCTGGATGAAGAAGCCGAATTCGTTTCTGACCACCTGGTTGCGGGCAAGCGCTGAGACGATCCCGCTCGTCACCGTCTGGCCGACGCCGAAGGGGTTGCCGATCGCCAGCACGAGATCGCCGACCTCGACCGCGTCGGAATTGCCGATCGGCAATGTTGGAAAGCTCTCCCTGGTGTCGATCTTCAGCACGGCGAGATCGACTCGGTCGTCGCGCAGCACCACCTTGCAGGGGAATTCGCGGCCATCCGACAGCGCAATCTTGATGTCATCGGCGCCTTCGACGACGTGATTGTTGGTCACGACAGTGCCGTTCGCCTCGACGATGACGCCGGAACCGAGCGAGGACTGCTTCTCCGAACGGTTCGGCATCTGCTGGCCGAAAAACTGCTCGAAGAAAGGATCGCCGGCAAAGGGCGACTGCCGCTGGACGATCTTTTCCGCATAAACGTTGACGACGGCGCCCGACGTCTGTTTGACGAGCGGCGCGAAGGAGAGCTGCATCTGCATCTGGCTCTCGGGTACGGTCTTTGCCGTCTGCGCATGCGCAGCAAGCGGCAGAACGAGCATGACAGCAAATAGCGAGACGGAGGCGCGCTTGAACAGGCCTTGCATGGGTATCCCTTTTAAATCCTCTTGAGGACGTTTTAGAGCATGATGCCGAAAAGTGTGAGCGGTTTTCGGACGACATCATGCTCTAACTATTTAATTGCGAACAGGATTCAGATTTTAGGCCGACGGCCTAAAATCATCCTGTTCTGCGGCCCGACGCTAGAAAGGAAAGAGGGCGGAAGCATGGAAGAACAAGGCGAGAGAGCGTCTTGGAAACTGGTTGAAGTCATTATGAATTTGATTCAGGAAGATTGGCCATGCAACTGATGTCAAAAGCCAAAATCTGGGCGAAGTCACTGAAGCGTGACATCGTGGCTCTATGGCTTGCGGCCCGCGATCCCCGCGTGCCATGGCATGCCAAAGCGGTGGCCGGCGCCGTTGCCGCCTATGCGCTCTCGCCCATCGATCTCATCCCCGATTTCATCCCCGTCCTCGGCTATCTCGACGACCTCCTTATCGTGCCGCTCGGTATCATGCTGGCGATCCGGCTCGTGCCAGTAGAGGTGATGAACGAGCTTCGTACGGAGGCGACAGGGCGCACCGAGCGTCCCTCCAGCCGGGTCGGACTGATCTTCATCCTTGCCGTCTGGCTCATCTGCATCATCTTCCTGGCTCTGGCACTGCGGAAGCTAGCCTGACCGGCAGCAATAGGAACATATGAATGATGAAGACAAGAACGACGACAGCGGCCCTCGGCTTTGCGATCCTGCTCATTGCATCGAACCTGGCACAGGCAGCAAGCTTCGATTGCGATGCGAAAGAATTGAAGGCGGATGAAAAAGCGATCTGCGACAACCGCGCGCTCAACGATGCCGACGTGAAGATGGCGACGACCTTCGAGCTGCTCTCCGGCCTGCTGGCGATGGGCTCGCGCGGAACCTTGCAGGACGAGCAGACGGCATGGCTGAAGAAACGGCAGGAATGCGCTGCAGATGCGGCCTGTATCAAGGCCGCCTATGACGAGCGGCTGAAACAGCTTGGCGAGACCTATAAAAACATCAACCGGCCGCTTTGAAGGCGACCGGTTGGAAAAGCAGCTAACTCTGGGGTCGTCGGTTCGAGCGACTCAGCGGGCGTTCAGATCCCGCACGGCGCCGCGATCGGCGCTCGTTGCGAAGGCCGCGTAGGCCCTCAGGGCGGTCGTGACGTTGCGCTTGCGGACTTCTGTGGGATACCAGCCCTTGGCGTCCTGCTCGGCGCGGCGGGCGGCGAGTTCAGTCTCGCTGACACGCAGGCTGATCGTACGGTTGGGGATGTCGATGTCGATCATGTCGCCTTCGCGCACCAGGCCGATCGTGCCGCCATTTGCCGCTTCCGGCGAGGCGTGGCCGATGGAGAGGCCGGAGGTGCCGCCGGAGAAGCGGCCGTCGGTGATGAGCGCACAGGCCTTGCCGAGGCCCTTCGACTTCAGATAGCTCGTCGGATAGAGCATTTCCTGCATGCCCGGGCCGCCCTTCGGACCTTCGTAGCGGATGACGACGACGTCGCCGGCCTTCACCTCGTTGGCAAGGATCGCCTTGACCGACGCATCCTGGCTTTCGAAGACGCGGGCGGGGCCGGAGAATTTCAGGATCGATTCATCGACGCCGGCAGTCTTGACGATGCAGCCGTCGATCGCAAGGTTGCCCTTGAGCACGGCAAGACCACCATCCTTGGAGAAGGGATGTTCGACCGAGCGGATGACGCCGTTCTCGCGGTCGGTGTCGAGTTCGTCCCAGCGGGCTTCCTGGCTGAAGGCGACCTGGGTTGGGATGCCACCCGGAGCGGCACGATAGAATTTACGGACAGTTTCGCTGTTGGTGCGGGTGATATCCCAGCGATCGATCGCGTCGCCCAGCGTTTCTGCATGCACGGTCGGGCAATCGCGGTTCAAGAGACCGCCCTTGTCGAGTTCGCCGAGGATCGACATGATGCCGCCGGCGCGATGGACGTCTTCCATATGGACATCGCTCTTGGCGGGGGCGACCTTCGACAGGCACGGCACCCGGCGCGACAGCGCGTCGATATCGGCCATGTTGAAATCGATCTCGCCTTCATGGGCGGCGGCAAGAATGTGCAGGACCGTATTGGTCGAGCCACCCATGGCGATATCGAGCGTCATGGCATTCTCGAAGGCCTGCTTGGAGGCAATGGTGCGCGGCAGCGCCTTGACGTCATCCTGCTCGTAATAACGGCGGGCGAGATCGACAATCAGATGACCGGCCTCGACGAAGAGGCGCTTGCGGTCGAGATGGGTGGCAAGCGTCGAGCCGTTGCCGGGCAGCGACAGGCCGAGGGCTTCCGTCAGGCAGTTCATCGAATTGGCAGTGAACATGCCGGAGCAGGAACCACAGGTCGGACAGGCCGAGCGTTCGATGGTCTGGACGTCCTCGTCGCTGATCTTGTCATCGGCTGCGGCGACCATGGCATCGACCAGGTCGAGCGCATGCGTCTTGCCGTGCAGCACGACCTTGCCGGCTTCCATCGGACCGCCCGAGACGAAGACGGTCGGGATATTGAGGCGCAGCGACGCCATCAGCATGCCGGGGGTGATCTTGTCGCAGTTGGAGATGCAGACCATGGCGTCGGCGCAATGGGCATTGACCATGTATTCGACGCTGTCGGCGATGAGCTCACGCGAGGGCAGCGAATAAAGCATGCCGTCATGGCCCATGGCGATGCCGTCATCGACGGCGATGGTGTTGAATTCCTTGGCGACACCGCCGGCCGCCTCGATTTCGCGGGCAACGAGCTGGCCAAGGTCCTTCAGGTGCACGTGTCCGGGCACGAACTGGGTGAAGGAATTCACCACCGCGATGATCGGCTTGCCGAAATCCGAATCCTTCATGCCCGTGGCGCGCCAAAGGCCGCGGGCGCCCGCCATGTTGCGGCCATGGGTCGTGGTTCTGGAACGGTAAACTGGCATCGGTGTCTTCCTCAACGTGTCGGAATTATCAGGCGAAGCCGGGCGGCATGGAGCCTGCGGGCCGGGCAAACGCTGCTTTTTGGAATTGTCCTAATCCAATCGACGGGGGCTGTCACTACCGGGAAGCCCAAATCCGGTACGCCGGGGAGAAGCGCCATGAGGCCCATCGATGATATACGGTTCGAAGCGGCATTTTGTTACAGCCTATTCCATCACGACCGAACACAAAAAATTGGCTTCCCGTCAGCAATATTCAAGGCTTAGACACTAATCTAGACATGCCGGCGGTTCGTTTAAGGGCTATATTTCAGGATATCCGCCGAGGAGGTTTCGACATGCCAAGCTATCGCCCACCGAAGATCGCGTCATCGGAGATTACGCCGCGCCAGATCTATGTGCGCCGTCGTGAATTCCTCGGTGCGGCAGCGCTTGGCGCCATGGCGCTCTACAGCGCCGGCAAGGCGAGTGCTGCGGCTCTCTCCGCCGTTGAGAGCAAGTACAAGGTCGACGAGAAGGCGACGCCGATCAAGGACGTCACGACCTACAATAATTTCTATGAGTTCGGCCTCGACAAGGGCGATCCCGCAGCTCTTTCCGGCGATTTCAAGCCGCTGCCGTGGACGATCAAGGTTGACGGCATGGTCAACAAGCCAGGCACCTTCGACCTCGAGGCGCTGATGAAGGAATTCCCGATTGAGGAGCGCACCTACCGGATGCGCTGCGTCGAGGCCTGGTCGATGGTCATCCCCTGGGACGGCTTTCCGCTGGCATCGCTGCTCGACAAGGTTGAGCCGCTCGGCAGCGCCAAATACGTCGCCTTCGAAACCGTCGTGCGGCCAGAGGAGATGCCTGGTCAGAAGGGTTTCTTCCAGTCGCTCGATTGGCCCTATGTCGAGGGTCTGCGCCTCGATGAGGCGCGCCATCCGCTGGCGCTGCTTGCCGTCGGGCTCTATGGCGAAACGCTGCCGAACCAGAACGGCGCGCCGATCCGGCTCGTCGTGCCGTGGAAATACGGCTTCAAGGGCATCAAGTCGATCGTCAGGATTACACTCACCGACCAGCAGCCCAAGAATACCTGGCAGGTCACCAATGCGCAGGAATACGGCTTCTATGCTAACGTCAATCCGGCGGTCGACCATCCCCGCTGGAGCCAGGCGAGCGAACGGCGCATCGGCGAGAGCGGCTTCTTCGGCGCGAGCCGCCATCCCACCCTGCCCTTCAACGGTTATGCCGACGAGGTGGCAAGCCTTTATGCCGGCATGGACTTGAAGGCGAATTTCTGATGGCGGAACTGTCGCTCGCCATCCCGAAGCGCTGGCAGCCCGCCTCCATCTGGCTGCTTTATGTCGTCGGGCTCGTGCCTGCGGCCTGGACGTTCTATCTCGGCGCGACCGATCAGCTCGGCGCCGATCCGGTCAAGAGCTTCGAGCTCTTCCTCGGCATCTGGACGATCCGTTTCCTGATCCTGACCCTTGCCGTTTCCCCTGCCCGTGAGCTCTTCGGCTGGAACTACCTGCGCTATCGCCGCGCGCTTGGCCTGCTGACCTTCTACTACGCACTGATGCATTTCACCGTCTACATGGTGCTCGACCAGGCGATGGATATTCCCGCCGTCATCAACGACGTGCTGAAGCGCCCCTTCATCATGTTCGGCATGGCAGCCCTTACGATGCTCATTCCGCTGGCCCTGACATCCAACAATTTCTCGATCCGCCGCCTCGGCAAGAACTGGATCTGGCTGCATCGCCTCGTCTACATCATCGCCGCCTGCGGGGCGCTGCACTTCGCGCTCTCGACCAAGATCCTCGATCTCGAGCAGTATATCTATGTCGGGCTGATCATCGCGCTCATCCTCTACCGCTCCTACCGACCGATCGCACGCAACAGGCAGAAGGGCAAAGGGCGGACGCGCAATCGCGCAGTGGCGTCTGTTCGTGAGACGGCAGGTTAGCGCATAACCCGGAAAATCGGAATCGATTTTCGGAAAGGATTATGCGCAGATTCAAAGTGATAGAGCGTCCTTAGCGCGTCTGAGAAGACGCGCGGCGCTTTAGCAAGGACGCAGCGCACTCCAGCGTGCCAGATCGAAGGCGCAGGCCGCAGCTATGCCGATTGCATAAGCCAGCATATTCCAAAGCGAAAAGACTCGACCAAGCAGCAGCGCGCCTGCCGTGGTCAGCCGAAACGCGTCGAGCCACGGCGTGTGATAAAGCCGGAACAATTCCACTGAGATCGCTATGAACAGCGCTGTGACGGCAATTACTGCCGGGCGTGATCTTGCGACCAGGAACGCCACGAGCAGATAGACCATCGCTCCCCAGAGTGCCGATCCGCCATATTTGACAACGATAAAAGGCAGATCAGCCTCATAGCCAAACCTGCGCAGCACCAGCCCGAGAACGATAACGAGAAACAGGGCGGCCAGACGAAGGAACTGCGGAGAGCGAGTCTGAATGATTTTGCGCAATGAAGCCGGTCCCGTCACTATATCAGAAACAAAAACAGCCGGGCTTTCCAGCCCGGCTGTTCTGTTTCCGCCGAAGCGGAAGATTTAAGCGGCGACGGCCTGCTCTTCGGCAGCGACGCGGGCCTTGTCGGCTGCGCCCTTGGCATAGGCATCGCGGTCAACGAATTCGATCACAGCCATGGCAGCATTGTCGCCCTGACGGAAGCCGGCTTTCATGATGCGCAGGTAGCCGCCGTTGCGGGTGGCGTAGCGCGTTGCGATCGTGTCGAACAGCTTCGAGACGACAGCCGCATCGCGGATCTGCGAGATCGCCTGACGGCGAGCATGCAGGTCGCCGCGCTTGCCGAGCGTGACGAGCTTCTCGACGATCGGACGGATTTCCTTGGCCTTCGGCAGGGTCGTGACGATCTGCTCGTGGGTAATCAGCGAAGCCGCCATGTTGGCGAACATCGCCTTGCGGTGGCTTGCAGTTCTATTCAGCTTGCGGCCGGCTTTACCATGGCGCATTGCTATTCTCCTTTAATGCAGGTGCCCTTACGCTAAGTGGGCCTGCCGTTTCCTGGCACATGCAGGCGATCGGCCTGCTGTTTGACGGGGAAAGGCAGCCGAAAGAGCCTGCCTTTTGTTTTTTCAGTATTGATCTTCGTAACGCTTGGCGAGATCTTCGATGTTCTCGGGCGGCCATGCCGGCACTTCCATGCCGAGGTGCAGGCCCATGGAAGCGAGAACTTCCTTGATTTCGTTCAGCGACTTGCGACCAAAATTCGGTGTGCGGAGCATTTCTGCTTCGGTCTTCTGAATGAGGTCGCCGATGTAGACGATGTTGTCGTTCTTCAGGCAGTTTGCCGAACGGACCGACAGTTCGAGTTCGTCCACCTTCTTCAGGAGAGCCGGGTTGAAAGCGAGTTCGGTGACTGCTTCCTCTTCGGTTTCCTTCTGCGGCTCGTCGAAGTTGACGAAGACGCCAAGCTGATCCTGGAGAATGCGCGCCGCAAAAGCGACGGCGTCTTCGCCGGTGATCGAGCCATCGGTTTCGATGGTCATGTTCAGCTTGTCGTAGTCGAGAACCTGTCCTTCGCGGGTATTTTCAACCTTGTAGGACACCTTCTTGACCGGCGAATAGAGGCTGTCGACCGGAATGAGACCGATCGGAGCATCTTCCGCACGATTGCGTTCGGCCGGAACGTAGCCCTTGCCGTTGTTGACGGTGAATTCCATGCGGATCTCGGCACCCTCGTCGAGCGTGCAGATGACATGCTCGGGGTTGAGGATTTCGATATCGCCGACCGTCTGAATGTCGCCAGCCGTGACAACGCCAGGGCCCTGCTTACGCACGACCATGCGCTTTGCATCGTCGCCATCCATCTTGATGGCGATTTCCTTGATGTTGAGCACGATGTCCGTCACGTCTTCGCGGACGCCCGGAATCGAGGAGAATTCATGCAGCACGCCATCGATCTGCACCGCCGTGACGGCAGCACCGCGCAGCGAGGAGAGCAGAACGCGGCGAAGCGCGTTGCCGAGGGTGAGGCCGAAGCCGCGCTCCAGCGGTTCGGCAACAAGCGTCGCCCTGGTGCGCGAGCTCGAAGAGAACTCCACCTTGTTCGGCTTTATCAGTTCCTGCCAGTTCTTCTGAATCATGAGTTTGCCTTCCGTTCGTTGCCACCATCCAATCGTGGCAACCGAGCTTGAAAACCACCGGGAGCGCGAAGGCGCTCACCGGTGACGAGAGCGATGATCAGACGCGGCGCTTCTTGCGCGGACGGCAGCCATTGTGCGGGATCGGGGTCACGTCGCGGATGGACGTGATCATGAAACCTGCAGCCTGGAGCGCGCGCAGAGCCGATTCACGACCCGAACCCGGACCGCAGACTTCGACTTCCAGCGACTTCATGCCGTGCTCCTGGGCCTTCTTGGCGCAGTCTTCGGCAGCGATCTGGGCGGCGAACGGCGTCGACTTGCGCGAGCCCTTGAAGCCCTTGGCGCCAGCCGACGACCAGGCGATCGCGTTGCCCTGCGCATCGGTGATGGTGATCATCGTGTTGTTGAAGGTCGAGTTGACGTGAGCGACACCCGACGAGATGTTCTTGCGCTCGCGACGGCGAACGCGGACGGCTTCCTTAGCCATGGTATTCCTTTCGTTGATCTCTTCACCGCCGTAATGCCAGCGGCTACACCGGAACGGCGCCTATATGGTCCCGCTCCAAACTCAAAAGAGGCCGGCGCAGACCGCCAGCCTCCCCACCCCGGTTTCCCGGAAATTACTTCTTCTTGCCAGCGATTGCCTTTGCCGGACCCTTGCGGGTGCGGGCATTGGTATGCGTGCGCTGACCGCGAACCGGAAGGCCGCGGCGATGACGCAGGCCACGGTAGCAGCCGAGGTCCATCAGACGCTTGATGTTCATCGCGGTATCGCGACGAAGATCGCCTTCGACCTGATAGTCGCGGTCGATGGCTTCGCGGATCTGAAGGACTTCTGCGTCCGTCAGCTGATGCACACGACGTTCAGCCGGGATACCGACCTTTTCGACGATTTCCTGTGCGAATTTCGAACCGATCCCGTGAATGTAGGTCAGCGCGATGACAACGCGCTTCGCAGTCGGGATGTTGACGCCAGCGATACGTGCCACGCCTATTCTCCTTGCATTCCAGTTGCCATCCGGCAAGTGGGCTTCGTTATGCGGTCTTGAGAACCGCCCGTTCAGATTTACGTCCGTAACATGTCAAAACGACCGCACCCGGACTTCCCTGGGAAATCCGCGCCGATCGCATGGAATGTCGCGAGTTGGCGCGGTGTTTAGCGGAATCACTGCTGAAAAGCAACCAGTCCGCCAAGTTTATTTTCAAAGCGTTAAAGCTTGGAAAGAATGCTTTCGACCTCGGCCGTCACCTGATCAATCTCTGCCATGCCGTCCACGGACTTGAGTTTGCCCTTGGCATGGTAATAGCCGATCAGCGGCGAGGTTTCCTTGTAGTAGACCTCGAGACGCTTGATCATGGTCTCGGCGTTGTCGTCAGGACGGCGTTTGAAGTGAGTCGAACCGCACTTGTCGCAAACACCTTCCTTGGCCGGGAGCTTGTCAGTGTCATGATAGACAGTGCCACACTGAACGCAGGTATATCGACCATCCACCCGACGGATGAGTTCCTTGTCGTCGACGCGAAACTCTATAACCACTGAGAGGTCAAGGCCCTTGGACTTTAGCATCCCCTCGGTGGCATCGGCCTGCACGAGTGTGCGAGGAAAACCATCGAGAATGAAGCCGTTGGCGCAATCGGGCTGATCGATTCGCTCAGAGACGATGGCGATGACGATCTCATCAGAGACGAGTTTGCCGGCGTCCATGACCGCCTTGGCGCGTTTCCCCACCTCAGTGCCAGCTTCGGTAGCAGCACGCAGCATGTCTCCAGTGGAAAGCTGCGGAATGCCGTGCTTTTCCACGATCCGCTGGGCCTGGGTTCCCTTACCCGCGCCCGGCGGCCCCAAAAGGATAAGTCTCATCGCCCCCTCTTTCCTCCACGCAACTTCGATTTCTTGATCAGGCCTTCGTACTGCTGCGCGATCAGGTGACCCTGGATCTGTGCAACCGTATCAAGAGTTACGCTAACCACGATCAAAAGCGAAGTCCCACCAAGGGCTAATGGAATGCCGGTTTGCGACACCAATATCTCCGGCAGGATGCAGACGAAGACGAGATAGAGCGCGCCGATCACCGTGATGCGGGTCAGCACGTAGTCGATATATTCGGCGGTACGCTCACCCGGACGGATGCCGGGAATGAAGCCGCCATGCTTCTTCAGATTGTCGGCCGTGTCCTTCGGATTGAAGACGATGGCCGTATAGAAGAAGGCGAAGAAGGCGATCAGCGCGCCGTACAGCGCCATATAGAGCGGCTGGCCATGACCGAGGGCCGCGACGATCGACGTCACCCAGGAGGGCATTGCCGAGGTGTTGGCGAAACCGGCGACCGTTGCCGGCAGCAGCAGCAGCGACGACGCGAAGATCGCCGGAATGACGCCTGACGTGTTCAGCTTCAGCGGCAGATGCGAGGTATCGCCCTGGAACATCCGATTGCCAACCTGACGCTTCGGATACTGAATCAGTAGCCGGCGCTGGGCGCGCTCGACGAAGACGATGATGCCGATGACGGCGATCGCGACGATGATGACGAGCAGGATGAGGAAGGTCGACAGCGCACCGGTGCGGCCGAGTTCGAGCGTGCCGGCAAGGGCTGTCGGAAGGCCGGCGGCAATGCCGGCGAAAATGATCAGCGAGATGCCGTTGCCGATGCCGCGCGAGGTGATCTGCTCGCCGAGCCACATCAGGAACATCGTGCCGCCGAGCAGCGTCAGAACGGTGGAAACACGGAAGAACCAGCCCGGCTCGACGACGAGGCCCTGGCCGCTTTCGAGGCCGGCGGCAATGCCATAGGCCTGGAGTGCACCGAGGATGACAGTACCATAGCGGGTATACTGATTGATGATCTTACGGCCCTGCTCGCCTTCCTTCTTGAGGTTTTCGAGCGCCGGCACGACCGAGGTCATGAGCTGGACGATGATCGAAGCGGAGATATAGGGCATGATGCCGAGCGCGAAGATCGCCATGCGCTGAACAGCGCCGCCCGAGAACATGTTGAAAAGGCCGAGAATGCCGCCTGCCTGGCCGCGGAAAGCCTGGGCATAGGCTTCGGGATTGAGACCCGGAAGCGGAATATGCGTGCCGAGTCGGTAGACGAGGAGAGCTGCCAGTGTGAACCACAAGCGCTTCTTCAAATCCTCGGCTTTAGCGAAGGTCGAAAAATTGAGGTTGGATGCCAATTGTTCCGCTGCAGAAGCCATGCGTTTCTCCGCGCTACCAATTCCGGCGTCTCTGGGGGACAGACCGGACCCGGAATCAGTATGAAATTATTCAAAACCGGGCTCAGGACGGATTGCGGCGCAACCCCTTGCCTCACCCTTGTTTTCGAGTCTTACCGGCATGACGCGGGCGCGCCAGCCAAGTTTTTGTGAGGCCCACATATGGGAGCAAAATCGCCCGGTGTGAAGCACCCCGGGCGAGATATCATCAGATTATTTATTCGGCTGCAGCGGGAGCCGAAAGCAGCGTCACCGTGCCGCCGGCCTTTTCGATCTTCTCGACGGCAGGCTTGGAGGCACCTGCAACGACGATGGTGATCTTGGCCTTGATCTCGCCGTCGGCGAGAACGCGAACGCCGTCCTTGACGCGGCGGATGACACCAGCAGCCTTGAGGGCAGCTGCGTCAACGGTCGTCTTGGCATCGAGCTTGCCGGCGTCGATCGCCGTCTGGATACGGGCCAGCGACACGACAACAAAATCGGAAGCGAAAATGTTGTTGAAGCCGCGCTTCGGCAGGCGACGATAGATCGGCATCTGGCCGCCTTCGAAGCCATTGATGGCGACGCCTGAACGGGACTTCTGACCCTTCACGCCGCGACCACCAGTCTTGCCCGAGCCCGAGCCGATACCGCGGCCGAGGCGCTTGCGGCTGTGAGTCGAGCCTTCGTTGTCTTTGATTTCATTGAGTTTCATGAGCGTTTCCTCCGTCTCACTTCTCGTCGACGACGCGAACAAGATGCTGGACAGCACGGATCATGCCACGAACGGAAGGGGTATCCTCCAGCGTGCGGCGACGGTGCATCTTGTTCAGTCCGAGACCGATCAGCGTGCGCTGCTGGACATCCGGACGGCGAATCGGGCTGCCGATCTGTTCGATCGTGACAGTCTTCGCTTCAGCCTTCTTAGTAGCCTTGGCCATCTGTCAAACTCCTCTTATTCTTCAGAGGCGTTGCCGGAGGCGCTACGACGAGCCTGCAGCGTTGCATACTTGATGCCGCGCTGAGCTGCGATGTCCTTCGGGTGAACCTGGTGCTTCAGAGCGTCGAAGGTGGCGCGAACCATGTTGTAGGGGTTCGACGAACCGGTCGACTTGGCGACGACGTCGTGCATGCCGAGTGTTTCGAATACGGCGCGCATCGGACCGCCGGCGATGATGCCGGTACCGACCTTGGCCGAGCGCAGCAGAACCTTGCCGGCGCCGTGGCGGCCGTGAACGTCGTGATGCAGCGTACGGCCGTCACGCAGCGGTACGAAGATCAGTTCGCGCTTGGCGGCTTCGGTTGCCTTGCGGATGGCTTCCGGCACTTCACGCGCCTTGCCATGGCCGAAGCCAACGCGGCCCTTCTGGTCGCCGACGACGACGAGTGCTGCGAAACCGAAACGACGGCCGCCCTTGACGACCTTGGCGACGCGGTTGATCGCGACAAGCTTGTCGACGAATTCGCTATCGCGCTCTTCACGGCTCTGGCGGTCGTCCCGCTGCGGCCTTCTTTCCTGTGCCATTGTCCTCTTCCTTTTTCTTTTCCGGGTGCAATCGGCAAACAAATGTGGACCGCATCAGCCTCCCCTTTCGGAGAGTGCCTGCGGTCCGGCGAAAATCCGGCCGGCGCTTGAGGCGTCCGGCCGGAAACTGATCAGAAGGTGAGACCGCCTTCGCGGGCCGCTTCGGCGAGAGCCTTGATGCGGCCGTGATAGATGAAAGCGCCACGGTCGAACACGACTTCCGTAACACCGGCCTTGGAGGCGCGCTCTGCGAGGAGCTTGCCCACAACGGTAGCGGCGGCGGTATCGGCACCGGTCTTCAGAGAACCGCGCAGATCCTTCTCGAGAGTGGAGGCAGACGCAAGCGTCTTGCCGGCCACATCATCGATGACCTGGGCGTAGATGTTCTTCGAGGAGCGATGAACCGACAGGCGCGGACGGCCATTGGCCACCGACTTGAGATGACGGCGCACGCGGTTGGCACGACGTGCAAGTGCTTCTTTCCTGCTAGCCATTTCGCGTGATCCTTACTTCTTCTTGCCTTCTTTGCGGACGATCCGCTCGTCAGCGTACTTGACGCCCTTGCCCTTGTAGGGCTCGGGACCGCGATATTCGCGGATTTCGGCGGCAACCTGACCGACCTGCTGCTTGTTGATGCCGCTGACGACGATTTCCGTCGGCTTCGGAACAACGATCGAGATACCGACCGGCGGCTCGTAGATCACGTCATGGCTGAAACCGAGGGCCAACTGCAGGTTCTTGCCCTGCATGGCGGCGCGGTAACCGACGCCGTTGATTTCAAGCTTGCGCTCGAAACCGTCCTTGACGCCCTTGAAGATGCCTTCGATCATCGTGCGGGACATGCCCCACTTTGAGCGCGCATCCTTGGTCTGGTTCACCGGCGTCACGACGACGGCGTTATTTTCAAGCTTGAGGCTGATTTCGTCGTTAGCAACGAAAAACAGCTCGCCCTTCGGGCCCTTTGCAGTCACCTTCTGGCCATCGACCGTAGCCGTGATCCCAGCAGGCACCTGAACGGGCTTTTTACCGATACGAGACATGTTTCAATCCTGTCTGTTCGCTATGGAGATCCCTGCCCGATCTTAGAAGACCGAGCAAAGAACCTCGCCACCAACGTTCTGTTCGCGAGCCTGGTGATCGGCCATCACACCCTTCGGAGTCGAAAGGATGGTGATGCCGAGACCGTTCGCGACCTGCGGAATGGACTTGACCGAGACATAAACCCGGCGGCCCGGCTTGGACACACGGCCGATCTCGCGGATCACCGATGCGCCTTCATAATATTTCAGCTCGATGCTGAGTTCCGACTTGCCATTGCCGAAATCGACAACGGAATAGCCACGGATGTAGCCTTCGGACTGCAGAACATCGAGAACACGTGCACGGAGCTTCGAAGCAGGCGTCGAAACCGACGACTTGCGGCGGGAAGCGCCGTTACGGATGCGAGTGAGCATATCGCCCAACGGATCAGTCATTGTCATGTAACCTGCTCCTTACCAGCTCGACTTGACGATACCCGGCACCTTGCCGAGATTGCCGAGTTCACGCAGCGCAATACGCGACATGCGCAGTTTGCGGTAATATGCGCGCGGACGCCCCGAAACTTCGCACCGGTTGCGAATACGGGTCTTCGATCCATCACGCGGCAGGGATGCCAGCTTGATCGAGGCCTTGAACCGCTCTTCGATCGGAAGAGCCTGGTTCATGATGATCGCCTTCAACCCAGCCCGCTTAGCGGCCTGGTTAGCGACCGTAGTACGGCGGCGCTTGTTCTTTTCAACTGCGCTTGTCTTCGCCATGTCAGGTTCCTTTTCTACGCTCGTCGTTACGGTTATTGACGGAACGGGAAGCTGAACTCTTTCAGAAGAGCCCGTGCTTCGTCGTCGGTCGTCGCCGTCGTGCAAACGATGATGTCCATGCCCCACATCTGATCAACCTTGTCGTAGTTGATCTCAGGGAACACAATGTGCTCCTTGATGCCCATGGCGAAGTTGCCACGGCCGTCAAAGCTTTTCGGGTTCAGGCCGCGGAAGTCGCGAACGCGCGGGAGCGCGATGTTCACGAGACGGTCCATGAACTCGTACATGCGGGCGCCGCGCAGGGTGACCTTGGCGCCGATCGGCATCTGTTCGCGGACCTTGAAGCCTGCGATAGAGTTGCGTGCGCGGGTGATGACCGGCTTCTGGCCGGCGATCGCTGCGAGGTCGGCGGCAGCTACCGTCGGCTTCTTCGAGTCGGCGGTCGCTTCGCCGACACCCATGTTGATCACGATCTTGTCGAGCTTCGGGATCATCATCTCGTTGGCGTAGGAGAACTGCTCCTGCAACGCCTTGCGGATGCGCTCGACATATTCCTTCTTGAGCCGCGGCTCATATTTTGCCTCAGCCATCGATCACTTCTCCAGAACGCTTGGCCACACGGACCTTCTTGCCGTCAACGACCTTGAAACCGACGCGGGTCGGCTTGCCGTCCTTGTCGATGATTGCAACGTTGGACAGGTGAACCGGGGCTTCCTTGTTGATGATGCCGGCTTCCTGGGTCTGCGTCTGGCGCTGGTGGCGCTTGACGACGTTGACGCCACGAACAACGGCACGATCTTCCTTCGGCATGACCTGGACAACTTCGCCGGTACGGCCCTTGTCCTTGCCAGCGAGCATGACGACCTTGTCGCCCTTACGAATCTTCTGCATCGCTTCGCTCCTTACAGTACTTCGGGAGCCAGCGAGATGATCTTCATGTGGTTCTTGGCGCGAAGTTCGCGCGGAACCGGTCCGAAGATACGGGTGCCGATCGGCTCTTTTTTGTTGTCGATGAGGACTGCTGCGTTGGTGTCGAAGCGGATGACGGAGCCATCCGCACGACGGATGTCCTTGGCGGTGCGAACGACAACCGCCTTCATCACGTCACCCTTCTTCACACGGCCGCGCGGGATCGCTTCCTTGATCGAAACGACGATGACGTCGCCGATCGAGGCATACTTGCGCTTCGAGCCGCCCAGCACCTTGATGCACATGACACGACGTGCGCCGGAATTATCCGCGACGTCGAGGTTTGTTTGCATCTGAATCATATCAGGTCGCCTTCTTGGTTTACCGGAATGGTTGGGCTAGCCCCCTACTCCGGCTTATGAAAATTTTCGCCGGCCGAGCTGCCGTGAGGCAGCACAGACGCGGCAATAGCTGAATAGCGCGGGGTCGATCGTGCCAGGGTGGTTTCCCGAACGGGACCTTCCGTGCGCTCAAAGCAAAAGAACGCCCGGCATTCGAGCGTTCTGACGCTGCTTCATACAGATATTTCGGCGAGACGCAAGGCCTCGCGCAAAATTCTGTTACTTGCCCTGGGCGGAAATCACCGTCCAGCGCTTGTCCTTGGAGATGGGCGCGCATTCCTCGATGGATACGGTATCGCCGATCTTGTACTGGTTGTTCTCGTCGTGGGCCTTGTACTTCTTGGAACGACGAACGGTCTTCTGGAGCAGCGGGTGAGCGAAACGACGCTCGACACGAACCACTACCGTCTTCTCGTTCTTGTCGCCAACGACGACGCCCTGCAGGATGCGCTTCGGCATATTTTTCTTCCTTTAGGCCTTAACTTCTGCCGCCTTCTGGCGGGCAATGGTTTTCACGCGGGCGATGTCCTTGCGAACTTCGTTGATGCGCGAGGACTTTTCGAGCTGGCCGGTCGCCTTCTGAAAGCGCAGGTTAAACTGCTCCTTCTTCAGCTTGGCAAGCTCGTCCTTGAGTTGGTCGGCGGTGAACGCGCGAACGTCTGAGGCTTTCATGAGCTCATTCCTTACTCTGCAATGCGCTGAACGAAGCGCGTCTTGACCGAGAGCTTGGCAGAGCCGAGGCGAAGCGCCTCACGGGCGATTTCTTCGCTGACACCGTCGATCTCGAACATCATACGGCCGGGCTTGACCTTGCATGCCCAGTATTCAACGGAGCCCTTACCCTTACCCATACGGACTTCGGTCGGCTTTTTGGTTACCGGAACGTCCGGGAACACGCGGATCCATACACGGCCGGCGCGCTTCATATAACGCGTGATCGCACGGCGGGCCGCTTCGATCTCGCGCGCGTTGACGCGGTTGGGTTCCTGTGCCTTCAGGCCGAATTCGCCGAATGCCAGGTCAGAACCGCCCTTGGCGACGCCCTTGATGCGGCCCTTGAACTGCTTGCGGTACTTGGTACGCTTTGGCTGCAACATTTTCTTATTCTCCGAACTTCTCTGCCACGCGCGCTATCAAGCGTTGTCGCGGCGACGGTCTCTGTCGCGGTCACGATCACGGCTTGCCGGACCCTGGGCGTCACCTTCCATCGCGCGGCGCTCGGAAGCCATCGGATCGTGCTCAAGGATTTCGCCCTTGAAGATCCAGACCTTGATGCCGCAGATGCCGAAAGCGGTTTCTGCTTCAGCCGTGCCGTAGTCGATGTCGGCGCGCAGCGTGTGCAGCGGCACACGACCTTCGCGGTACCATTCCGTACGGGCGATTTCAGCGCCGCCGAGACGGCCGGCGCAGGTGATCTTGATGCCCTCGGCGCCAAGACGCATCGCGGACTGAACGGCGCGCTTCATCGCGCGGCGGAAAGCCACGCGACGCTCGAGCTGCTGGGCGATCGACTGAGCGACCAGCGTCGCATCGACTTCGGGCTTGCGCACTTCGACGATGTTGAGGTGCGTTTCCGAATTCGTCATCTCCGACAGCTTCTTGCGGAGCTTGTCGATGTCTGCGCCCTTGCGGCCGATGATCAGGCCCGGACGCGCCGAGTGGATCGTGACGCGGCACTTCTTGTGCGGACGCTCGATAACCACCTTGGAGATCCCGGCCTGCTTCAGTTCGCTCATGACGAACTTGCGCATCTTCAGGTCTTCGTGCAGCAGCTGGCCGTACTCGGCATTGTCCGCAAACCAGCGGCTATCCCAGGTACGGTTGATGCCGAGGCGGAAACCGATTGGATTGATTTTCTGACCCATTATGCGGCCTCCTCTGCTGCCTGCACTTCACGAACGACGATCGTCAGGTGCGCGAAGGGCTTTTCAATGCGCGACGCGCGACCGCGGCCACGAGCGTGAAAACGCTTCATGACGATCGACTTGCCGACATAGGCCTCGGCGACAACCAGCGAGTCGACGTCGAGATCGTGGTTGTTCTCGGCGTTGGCGATCGCAGATTCAAGCGTCTTTTTGACGGCGCCTGCGATGCGCTTGCGGGAGAACTCCAGCTCAGCGAGTGCGCGCTCGACCTTCTTGCCGCGGATAGCCGCAGCAACCAGGTTGAGCTTCTGGGGGCTGACGCGGAGCGTGCGGGCGACTGCTTGCGCCTCGTTGTCCTTCAGCCGGCGTTCGGCTTTTGCCTTGCCCATTGTTACTTCCTCTTCGCCTTCTTGTCCGCGCCGTGACCGTAGTAGGTGCGGGTCGGAGAGAATTCACCGAATTTGTGACCGACCATGTCTTCATTGACGCTGACCGGGATATGCTTGCTGCCGTTGTAGACGCCGAAGGTGAGACCGACGAACTGCGGCAGGATCGTGGAGCGACGGCTCCAGATCTTGATCACTTCACTGCGACCGCCTTCACGAACCTTCTCAGCCTTCTTGAGAAGATAGCCGTCAACGAACGGACCTTTCCATACTGAACGAGCCATTGGAGACTTCCTCTCTTACTTCTTACGCTGATGACGCGAGCGCATGATCATCTTGTCGGTCGACTTGTTCGACCGGGTGCGCTTGCCCTTGGTCGGCTTGCCCCACGGTGTCACCGGATGGCGACCACCGGAGGTGCGGCCTTCACCACCGCCGTGCGGATGGTCGACCGGGTTCATGACGACACCGCGGTTATGCGGACGCTTGCCGCGCCAAACGGTACGACCGGCCTTTCCGTCGTTGATGTTGGCGTGATCAGGGTTGGAGACGGCGCCGATCGAAGCAAGGCAGGAGCCATGAACGAGACGCTGTTCACCTGAGTTCAGGCGAAGGATCGCCATGCCCTGGTCGCGGCCGACGAGCTGTGCGTAGCCACCGGCGGAGCGAGCGATCTGACCACCCTTGCCCGGCTTCATTTCCACATTGTGGATGATGGAGCCGACCGGGATGAACTGCAGCGGCATGGTGTTGCCGGGCTTGACGTCGACAGCCTTCTCGGAAGCGATAACCTTGTCACCGGCAGCGAGGCGCTGAGGAGCGAGGATATAAGCCTTCTCGCCGTCAGCATAATTCACCAGCGCGATGAAAGCCGTGCGGTTCGGATCGTATTCGATACGCTCGACCGTGCCTTCGACGTCGAACTTGCGACGCTTGAAGTCGATCAGACGATAGGTGCGCTTGTGACCACCGCCGATGAAGCGGGCGGTGATGCGACCGAGGTTGTTACGACCGCCGCTCTTGGTCAGACCTTCCGTCAGCGCCTTGACCGGCTTGCCCTTGTAAAGGGCCGAGCGGTCGACGATGACCAGCTGGCGCTGGCTCGGGGTGATCGGATTGAAAGTTTTCAATGCCATTTTCTTATACCTCAGAGACCGGTGGAGACGTCGATCGTCTGGCCTTCAGCCAGCGTCACAACAGCCTTCTTCACGTCCTTCTGCTTGCCGACAAAACCGCGGAACCGCTTGGTCTTGCCCTTGCGCAGCAGAGTGTTGACAGCCGTGACCTTGACGCCGAACAGCGCCTCGACCGCAGCCTTGATTTCCGGCTTCGTCGCCTGCTTGGCGACATTGAAAACAACCTGGTTGTTTTCGGATACCAGCGTGGACTTTTCGGTGATCGCCGGAGAGACGATCACATCGTAGTGGCGAAGATCGGTCACTTGAATCGCTCCTCTAGCGCTTCAACCGCAGCCTTGGAAAGCACAAGCTTACCGCGGCGCACGATATCGTAAACGTTGATGCCCTGGATCGGCAGAACATCGATGTTCGGGATGTTCTGAGCTGCGAGCTTGAAGTTGCCATCAAGCTCTGCGCCGCCGATGAAGAGGGCGTTGGTCAGGCCGAGCGTCTCGAAAACGGACGCGAGCGACTTGGTCTTGGCTTCAGCGGCAACCAGGTTGTCGATGACGATGACGTCATCGGCCTTGATCTTGGCCGAAAGGGCGTGGCGAAGGCCGAGTGCGCGAACCTTCTTCGGAAGATCGTGCTCGTGGCTGCGGACAACCGGGCCGTGAGCCTTGCCGCCGCCGCGGAACTGCGGCGCGCGAGCCGAGTGGTGGCGGGCGCGGCCCGTACCCTTCTGCTTGTACATCTTGGCGCCGGTGCGCGAAACTTCCGCGCGGCCCTTAGCCTTGTGCGTGCCCTGCTGCTTCTTGGCAAGCTGCCAGCGGATGACGCGGGCGAGAATGTCTTCGCGGGGCTCGAGGCCGAAAATCGCGTCCGAAAGGGAAACCTTCCCGGCGTCTTTTCCCTCGAGGGTCTTGACGTTGAATTCCATTGATCTGGCTCCCTTACTTCGCGGCCGACTTGACGGCGTCGCGCACGATGATCCAAGCACCCTTGGAACCAGGAACAGCACCCTTGATCAGGATCAGACCACGATCTTCGTCGGTCGAAACCACTTCCAGGTTCTGCGTCGTGACGCGCGTCTGGCCCATGTGACCAGCCATCTTCTTGTTCTTGAAAACCTTGCCCGGATCCTGGCGCGAGCCAGTCGAACCGTGCGAGCGGTGCGACACCGACACACCGTGCGTGGCGCGCAGACCGCCGAAGCCGTGACGCTTCATGGCGCCGGCAAAGCCCTTGCCGATCGTCGTACCCGTCACGTCGACCAGCTGGCCAGCTGCGAAGTGGCCCGCCTTGATCTCCGTGCCGATCTCCAGCAGGTTGTCTTCCGAAACGCGGAATTCCGTGACCTTGGCCTTCGGCTCGACGTTGGCAATGGCAAAGTTGCCGCGCATCGCCTTCGACGTGTTCTTTACCTTCGCCTGGCCGGCACCGAGCTGAACTGCGGTATAGCCATTCTTTTCGACAGTGCGCGTGGCAACGACCTGGACGGCCTCCATGCGCAGTACCGTTACCGGGACATGCTCGCCGGCGTCGTTATAGACGCGGGTCATTCCCACCTTCTGTGCAATCACACCTGAACGCATCGGTTCAATCCTTCTCACTCAGCCCGAAGACCCGAGGTCTCAGAGCTTGATCTCAACATCGACACCGGCGGCGAGATCGAGCTTCATCAGCGCGTCTACCGTCTGCGGGGTCGGGTCAACGATATCGAGAAGGCGCTTATGCGTGCGCATCTCGAACTGTTCGCGGCTCTTCTTGTCGATGTGCGGGGACCGGTTGACCGTAAACTTCTCGATGCGGGTCGGAAGCGGAACGGGGCCCCGGACGCTTGCACCTGTGCGCTTAGCCGTCGATACGATCTCACGCGTGGAGGCGTCGAGAATCCGGTGATCGAACGCCTTCAGGCGGATGCGGATATTCTGGCCGTTCATTCGACTTTATCCTTGTGTCTGTTATCCGCGTGTCACCACTTAGGGACACGACTTACCTTCAGTTACGTTAGCGGGCCACCGGTTTCAAAGATCGAGAGGGACACCGAGATCGGCGTCCCTATCCTTTCCTTGGGCCAGGTGGCCCAGCCGCTAATTACTCGACGATCGACGCGACGATACCGGCGCCGACAGTGCGGCCGCCTTCGCGGATGGCGAAGCGCAGCTTTTCTTCCATCGCGATCGGAACGATCAGCTCGACCGATACCGTGACGTTGTCGCCCGGCATGACCATCTCCGTGCCCTCCGGCAGCGTTACGATGCCGGTCACGTCGGTCGTGCGGAAGTAGAACTGCGGACGGTAGTTGGTGAAGAACGGCGTATGACGGCCACCCTCTTCCTTCGTCAGGATGTAGGCTTCAGCCATGAACTTCTTGTGCGGCTTGACCGAACCCGGCTTGCACAGAATCTGGCCACGCTCAACGCCATCACGGGTAACGCCGCGGATCAGCGCGCCGATGTTGTCGCCAGCCTGGCCCTGATCGAGCAGCTTGCGGAACATTTCAACGCCGGTCACCGTCGTCTTCGTCGTCGGGCGGATGCCGACGATCTCGACTTCCTCGCCAACCTTGACGATGCCACGCTCGACGCGGCCGGTCACAACCGTACCGCGGCCCGAGATCGAGAACACGTCTTCGATCGGCAGCAGGAACGGCAGGTTGATCGGACGCTCAGGCGTCGGGATGTAGGCGTCAACAGCAGCCATCAGCTCGCGGATCGCGTCTTCGCCAATCTTCTTGTCCGAATCTTCGAGAGCAGCAAGTGCGGAACCCTTGACGATCGGGATATCGTCGCCCGGGAAGTCGTAGGACGACAGCAGTTCGCGAACTTCGAGCTCGACCAGTTCGAGAAGCTCGGCGTCGTCAACCTGGTCGACCTTGTTCAGGAACACCACGATTGCCGGAACGCCAACCTGGCGAGCCAGCAGAATGTGTTCGCGTGTCTGCGGCATCGGGCCGTCAGCGGCCGAGCACACAAGGATCGCGCCGTCCATCTGGGCAGCACCGGTGATCATGTTCTTGACGTAGTCGGCGTGGCCGGGGCAGTCGACGTGGGCGTAGTGGCGGGCCGGCGTCTCATATTCAACGTGAGCCGTCGAAATCGTGATGCCACGCGCCTTTTCTTCCGGAGCCGCGTCGATCTGGTCGTACGCCTTGTACTCACCGAAGTACTTCGTGATCGCTGCCGTCAGAGACGTCTTACCGTGGTCAACGTGGCCAATCGTGCCAATGTTGACGTGCGGCTTGTTGCGCTCAAACTTACTCTTTCCCATTTTCGGGTCTCCGTTTTGCTAGTCCCCGAAGGGATCTAATTCTTGTTATCGGTCAATTGGTATTCCGGTCACTTCTGACCGGAATACTTTGCCTGGATTTCAGTTGCGACGTTCGACGGGACCGGCGAATAGTGATCGAAGGTCATCGTGTACTGGGCGCGGCCCTGGGACATGGAGCGCAGGTTGTCGACGTACTTGAACATGTTCGCGAGCGGGACGTTCGCGTTGATGACGACGGCGATACCACGGCTTTCCTGGCCCTGGATCTGACCGCGACGGGAGTTCAGGTCGCCGATAACGTCGCCGACGTAATCTTCCGGGGTGACGACTTCGACCTTCATCATCGGCTCGAGCAGCTGAGCGCCGGCCTTCCTGGCTGCTTCACGGAAGCAGGCACGCGATGCGATTTCGAAGGCGAGAACCGAGGAGTCGACGTCGTGGAAGGCGCCATCGATGAGGGTCGCCTTGACGCCGAGCATCGGGAAGCCTGCGAGCGGACCCGAAGACAGAACGCTTTCGATGCCCTTCTGGACGCCGGGGATGTATTCCTTCGGAACGGAACCGCCGACGATCTTCGATTCGAACTTGAATTCGTCGCCTTCCGGGTTCGGTTCGAAGACGATCTTGACGCGCGCGAACTGGCCGGTACCACCGGACTGCTTCTTGTGCGTGTAGTCTTCTTCATGCGTCCTGGTGATGGTTTCGCGGTAGGCAACCTGCGGCGCGCCGACAGTTGCTTCGACCTTGAATTCACGACGCATGCGGTCGACGATGATGTCGAGATGCAGTTCGCCCATGCCGGCGATGATGGTCTGGCCGGATTCCTGGTCGGTCTTGACGCGGAAGGACGGATCTTCAGCAGCCAGGCGGTTGAGCGCGAGGCCCATCTTTTCCTGGTCGCCCTTGGTCTTCGGCTCGATGGCGATCTGGATGACCGGCTCCGGGAATTCCATGCGCTCGAGGATAACCGGCTTCAACGGATCGCAGAGCGTGTCGCCCGTCGTGGTTTCCTTGAGGCCAGCGAGAGCGACGATATCGCCTGCGAAGGCTTCTTCGATGTCTTCACGCGAGTTGGAGTGCATCTGCAGCATACGGCCGACGCGCTCGCGCTTGTCCTTGACCGTGTTGATGACCGACGTGCCCTTCTCGAGCTTGCCCGAGTAGATGCGGGCGAAGGTCAGCGAACCGACGAAGGGGTCGTTCATGATCTTGAAGGCGAGCATGGAAAGCGGCTCGCTGTCATCGGCATGACGCTCGATTTCGGCTTCCGTCTTGAAATCGATGCCCTTGATCGCCGGAATGTCCATCGGCGACGGCAGGTAGTCGACGACGGCGTCGAGCAGCGGCTGCACGCCCTTGTTCTTGAATGCGGTGCCGCAGAACATCGGATGGAACTTGACGTCGATCGTGCCGCGGCGAACCAGCGCACGGATCTGATCGTTGTCGGGCAGAATACCTTCGAGATAAGCTTCGGTGGCGGCTTCATCGATGTCGACGACCGTCTCGATCAGCTTTTCGCGATATTCTTCAGCCTTGGCCTTCATGTCCTCGGGGATCTCGACAACATCCCACTGGGCGCCGAGCGACTCGTCGCGCCAGATGAGTGCGTTCATCTCAACCAGGTCGATGACGCCCTTGAATTCCGTTTCTGCGCCGATCGGGAGCTGCATGACGACAGCCGTTGCGCCGAGACGGGTCTTAATCATCTCGACGGAGCGGTAGAAGTCCGCACCGGTCTTGTCCATCTTGTTGCAGAAGATCATCCGCGGGACATTGTACTTCTCGGCCTGACGCCAGACGGTTTCCGTCTGCGGCTCAACACCGGCGTTGGCGTCGAGCAGCGCAATGGCGCCGTCGAGAACGCGCAGCGAACGCTCGACTTCGATGGTGAAGTCGACGTGGCCGGGAGTGTCGATGATGTTGAAGCGGCGCGTTTTGCCGTCACGACCCTTCCAGTAGGTCGTGGTGGCAGCAGAGGTGATCGTGATGCCACGCTCCTGCTCCTGCTCCATCCAGTCCATGGTGGCTGCGCCGTCGTGGACTTCGCCGATCTTATGCGACTTGCCGGTGTAATAAAGAATACGCTCGGTGGTCGTGGTCTTGCCGGCGTCGATATGCGCCATGATACCGAAATTACGGTAGTCTTCGATCTTATATTCGCGAGCCATTGTGGACTGCCTTTCGATACCGTTCGGAATTACCAGCGATAGTGCGAGAACGCGCGGTTGGCGTCAGCCATCTTGTGCGTGTCTTCGCGCTTCTTGACGGCGGAGCCGCGGTTGTTGGACGCATCGAGCAGTTCGCCGGAAAGGCGGTCAACCATAGTCGTTTCATTGCGCTTGCGGGCAGCAGCGATCAGCCAGCGAATGGCAAGAGCCTGGCGGCGCTCCGGACGGACGTCGACCGGGACCTGATAGGTCGCACCACCGACACGACGCGAGCGAACTTCAACGTGCGGGGCAATGTTCTCAAGCGCAGAATGGAAAACCGTGAGCGGCTCCTGCTTGGACTTGCCGTGAACAACGTCGAACGCACCGTAGACGATGTTTTCAGCAACGGACTTCTTGCCGTCGAGCATGATGGCATTCATGAACTTGGTGACAACGAGATCACCGAACTTCGGGTCCGGATTGATCTCGCGCTTTTCTGCTTTATGACGTCTGGACATATTTTGTCTCTTCAACCGTTAAGGCGCTTCATGACGCGGAGGACCTCGCGCAGCGCCGGATTATTCAAAAACCGAATTACTTCGGACGCTTCGCGCCGTACTTGGAGCGGCGCTGCTTGCGGTTCTTGACACCCTGGGTATCGAGAACGCCGCGGATGATGTGATAACGGACACCCGGAAGGTCCTTGACGCGGCCGCCACGGATCATGACGACGGAGTGTTCCTGAAGGTTGTGACCTTCGCCGGGGATGTAACCAATGACTTCGAAGCCGTTGGTCAGGCGGATCTTTGCGACCTTACGCAGAGCCGAGTTCGGCTTCTTCGGCGTCGTCGTGTAGACGCGCGTGCAAACGCCGCGCTTCTGCGGGTTCTCCTGGAGTGCGGGAACCTTGTTACGCTTTACGTTCGCCTGGCGAGGCTTGCGGATCAGCTGGTTTACGGTAGGCATTCAACCATCCCTTACGTTTTATCTCAGTACCCTTGCGGGCTTGAACTCGCGCCGTCTCCGGCAGTGACGCGCGCTTTCCGTCAATGCGCAAAATATGGCCCGATCCGCTTCCGCAGATGGACCACAAGGAGCAGAGGACGCATAGAATATGCGTCGTGCGTGCAGCATCATGACTTCAACGTGCGTTTAGAACCTTGTTTGAGGTGAACTTCAGGGCGAGTCGCCCCGAACAGCCAAGCCTCACATGGGATCTGATGGCCGGGGTACTACTGGTTTCCTCCCGTCTCGTCAAGGCCGGTTAAGAAATAAACTCGCCGTATCGCCTTGATATGGCGGCCGAACGCCCTGTTTCATCCTTCTAGACGAATTCACGGCTGTGCCCCAAGATAAAAACTTGGGCATTGCAGCAAAAGCAGTTAAGGAATCAGCAATTGCGGCGTTCGGCCCTCCCAGCCGGATTCGAGCGACCGAATCGTCAAAGAGCCGAAGGACAGGCGATGATCACGACACCTGATAACGACAATAATTTCGACGGCCCGATGATCTTCATCATCATCGGCAAGGGCTACGAGTCCGACGCCAGCGAAGGCATCGACCTGCACATCATGCTGAAGGCGCCTGACGACGACACTGCCGTACGCGAGGCCTTGAACGCCCTTGCCGAGGAAGGCTTCATCGAGGCAGACCTCGACCAGATCGGCATGCTGACCGAGGTCCCGGCCGAAGAGCCGCACGCATCGGCCTACCAGGGCGCCATCGAAGGCGAAGTCGCGATCATCCGGTTCAACTGAGGTTGGGAGCCACCGCTGGCGCCGTCAAGGCAGCATAAGCGGAAGCAGCCTCCCTCCCCGCCAGATAATCAGAGCAGATAAAACAAAAACCGCCCGGATCGCTCCGGGCGGTTTTTCAATTTCATAGACTTCAGCGGCGGGTTATTCCGCAGCCGGAGCCTTTTCGGCCATGTCCTGCAGCATCGGCGTGGCAACGGCAGCACCCGTGCCCTTGCGGCGCTCTTCGAGGATCATCTCGTCGCGCGACGTGGCGATGCGGCGGATCTGGGTCATAGTGCCGCCGGTGCCGGCCGGAATGAGACGGCCGACGATGACGTTTTCCTTCAGACCCTGCAGACCGTCGGTCTTGCCGGCGATCGCAGCTTCCGTCAGCACCTTGGTCGTTTCCTGGAAGGATGCGGCCGAGATGAAGGACGGCGTCTGCAGCGATGCCTTGGTGATGCCGAGAAGAACCGGATCGCCATAGGCTGGCTTCTTGCCCTGCTCGATCAGGTGATCGTTGACGTCTTCGAGCTCGATCCGGTCGACATTGTCGCCGACGATATAGGTCGAGTCGCCTGCATCGGTGATTTCCACCTTCTGCAGCATCTGACGGACAATCACCTCGATGTGCTTGTCGTTGATGACGACGCCCTGCAGGCGGTAGACTTCCTGGATCTCGTTGACGAGGTAGGAGGCCAGAGCCTCCACGCCCTTGATCGCCAGGATGTCGTGCGGAGCCGGGTTACCGTCGAGGATGTAGTCACCCTTTTCGATATAGTCGCCTTCCTGAAGGTGGAAGGGCTTGCCCTTCGGGATCAGGTATTCGACAGGCTCGACACCGTCTTCCGCCGGCTCGATGATGACGCGACGCTTGTTCTTGTAGTCGCGGCCGAGGCGGATCGTACCATCGATCTCTGCGATGATGGCGTGGTCCTTCGGACGGCGGGCTTCGAACAGCTCGGCAACACGCGGCAGACCGCCGGTGATGTCCTTGGTCTTGGCGCTTTCGAGCGGCGAACGGGCGAGAACGTCACCCTGGGAGACCTTCGTGCCCGGCTCGACCGACAGGATCGCATCGACCGAGAGGAAGAAGCGGGCGTCACCACCACGGGAGAGCTTCGCGATATTGCCGCTGGCATCCTTGATGACGATCGCCGGCTTGAGGTCCGAGCCGCGCGGGGTCGAACGCCAATCGATAACCTGGCGCTTGGTGATGCCGGTCGATTCGTCGGTCGCTTCCAGAACGGAGAGGCCGTCGACCAGATCTTCAAACTGAACGGTACCGGCCACTTCCGTCATCATCGGACGGGTGTAGGGGTCCCACTCTGCCAAGCGCTGGCCGCGCTTGACCTTGTCGCCTTCGTCGACATGCAGCTTCGAACCGTAGGCCACACGCTGCGACGACCGCTCGACACCGCGTTCGTCCAAGATCTGGACGGTCATGTTGCGGCCCATGGCAACGAGGTTGCCATCGGAGTTGCGCAGGATGTTGCGGTTCTTGATCTGCACCGTACCTTCGTACGAGGCTTCGAGGAACGACTGGTCGACCACGGTTGCAGTACCGCCAAGGTGGAAGGTACGCATGGTGAGCTGGGTGCCCGGCTCGCCGATCGACTGAGCAGCGATGACGCCGACGGCTTCGCCCATATTGACCGGCGTACCGCGCGCGAGGTCGCGGCCGTAGCAGACCGAGCAGACGCCCGTCTGGATTTCGCAGGTCAGTGCCGAGCGGATGCGGATCGACTGGATGCCGGCCTTCTCGATTTCGACGACGTCGGGCTCGAGGATCATCCTGCCGGCATCGACGATGCGCTCACCCGTGACCGGATGATCGATGTCGTCGAGCGCCGTGCGGCCGAGGATACGGACGCCGATCGAAGCAACCACCTGGCCGGCATCGACGATGGCGGTCATGGTGAGGCCCGTCTGCGTTCCGCAATCGACATGCGTGACGATGCAATCCTGCGCGACGTCGACGAGACGGCGGGTCAGGTAGCCGGAGTTGGCGGTCTTCAGGGCGGTGTCTGCCAGACCCTTACGGGCGCCGTGCGTCGAGTTGAAGTACTCGTTGACGGTCAGGCCTTCCTTGAAGTTCGAGATGATCGGGGTCTCGATGATTTCGCCCGACGGCTTGGCCATGAGGCCACGCATGCCGCCCAGCTGGCGCATCTGGTTCGGAGAACCGCGGGCACCGGAGTGGCTCATCATGTAGATCGAGTTCATCGGCTTCTGGCGACCGGTCTTCTCGTCGAATTCGACCGCCTTAATGCGGGCCATCATCTCTTCGGCGACCTTTTCGGTCGCCTTACCCCAGGCGTCGACAACCTTGTTGTACTTCTCGCCCTGGGTGATGAGGCCGTCATTGTACTGCTGCTCGTATTCCTTCACCAGGTTTTCGGTGTCGGCAACGATCTTGGCCTTGGCATCCGGAATGACCATGTCGTCCTTGCCGAACGAAATGCCGGCGCGGCAGGCGTGGGCGAAGCCGAGCTGCATGATGCGGTCGCAGAAAATGACCGTGTCCTTCTGGCCGCAATGGCGATAGACCGTGTCGATCATCTTCGAGATGTTCTTCTTGGTCATTTCCTGGTTGCAGATATCGAAGGGCACCTTCCCGTTCTTCGGCAACAGTTCGCCGATGAGCAGACGGCCAGGCGTCGTCTCATAGATCTTCGAGTAAGGCTTGCCATCCTCGTCGACCGACTTGAAGCGGCCGCGGATCTTGGTGTGCAGCGTCACGACCTTGCTTTCTAGGGCGTGATGCAACTCGCCGAGATCGGAGAAGGCCATGCCTTCGCCCGGCTCGTTCTGGTTGAGGATCGACAGATAGTAGAGGCCGAGAACCATGTCCTGCGAGGGAACGATGATCGGCGCGCCGTTGGCCGGGTGCAGGATGTTGTTGGTCGACATCATCAACACGCGGGCTTCGAGCTGAGCTTCGAGCGACAGCGGCACGTGAACGGCCATCTGGTCGCCGTCGAAGTCGGCGTTGAAGGCCGTGCAGACGAGCGGATGCAGCTGGATCGCCTTGCCTTCGACCAGGATGGGTTCGAAGGCCTGGATGCCCAGGCGGTGCAGCGTCGGTGCGCGGTTCAAGAGAACCGGATGCTCACGGATGACCTCGTCGAGGATATCCCAGACTTCCGGCTTTTCCTTTTCGACCAGCTTCTTGGCCTGCTTGACGGTCGAGGAGTAACCCTTGGCGTCGAGGCGGGCATAGATGAACGGCTTGAAGAGCTCAAGCGCCATCTTCTTCGGCAGGCCGCACTGGTGCAGCTTCAGTTCCGGACCGGTGACGATGACCGAACGGCCGGAATAGTCGACGCGCTTGCCGAGCAGGTTCTGGCGGAAGCGGCCCTGCTTGCCCTTCAGCATATCGGAGAGCGACTTCAGCGGACGCTTGTTGGCACCGGTGATGACGCGGCCGCGACGACCGTTGTCGAATAGCGCGTCAACGGATTCCTGCAGCATGCGCTTTTCGTTGCGGATGATGATGCCAGGGGCACGAAGCTCGATCAGGCGCTTCAGACGGTTGTTACGGTTGATGACGCGGCGATAGAGATCGTTCAGATCCGACGTCGCGAAACGGCCGCCGTCGAGCGGAACCAGCGGACGCAGGTCCGGCGGGATGACCGGAACGACCTTCATGATCATCCATTCCGGGCGGTTGCCCGACTCCATGAAGTTCTCGACGATCTTCAGGCGCTTCATCAGCTTCTTCTGCTTGAGATCCGACGTGGTGTCGGCAAGCTCGGCACGCAGGTCGCCAGCGATCTTTTCGAGGTTCATCGAGGCCAGCATCTCGTAGATCGCCTCGGCGCCGATCATCGCGGTGAACTGGTCTTCGCCGTATTCGTCGACAGCGAGCATGTACTCTTCTTCCGAGAGGAGCTGGTGCTCCTTCAGGGCGGTCAGGCCCGGCTCGGTGACGATGTAATTTTCGAAGTAGAGGACGCGCTCGACATCCTTCAGCGTCATGTCGAGCAACGTCGAAATGCGTGATGGCAGCGACTTCAGGAACCAGATGTGGGCAACGGGAGCGGCGAGCTCAATATGGCCCATGCGCTCACGGCGAACGCGCGACAGCGTAACTTCGACGCCGCACTTTTCGCAGATGATGCCCTTGTACTTCATGCGCTTGTACTTACCGCACAGGCATTCGTAGTCCTTGATCGGCCCGAAGATGCGCGCGCAGAACAGACCGTCACGTTCCGGCTTGAACGTACGGTAGTTGATGGTTTCCGGCTTCTTGATCTCACCGTAAGACCAGGAGAGGATCTTCTCCGGAGACGCGATCGAAATCCGAATGGAATCGAAATTCTGTGCAGGCACCTGCGGATTGAAAAGATTCATGACCTCTTGGTTCATGCCTGTCTCCTTCATGGGCTAAAGCGCCCTCAAAATGCGATGATCGGCGGCAATTTCCCGGGAGCCGCCTCCCTCGCTTAAACGAGAATAACCGCTGGATGCGGCGAAACTTCCCTCCCGGGCCGACACGGATACGGCGCCCGGTGGGACCGGCGTGCGCCGCATTGGCAGCGCACGCCCTATCAAGTGCTTACTCGGCCGCGTCGGGCAGCTGAGCTGCCTGCGCCTCGTCAAGCTTGGTGTTCTCGAGCTCGACGCTGAGGCCCAGTGAGCGCATTTCCTTGACGAGAACGTTGAAGCTTTCCGGAATACCGGCTTCGAACGTGTCGTCTCCGCGGACGATGGCTTCGTAGACCTTGGTGCGGCCGGCGACGTCGTCCGACTTCACCGTCAGCATTTCCTGCAGCGTGTAGGCCGCGCCGTATGCTTCGAGCGCCCAGACTTCCATTTCGCCGAAGCGCTGGCCGCCGAACTGCGCCTTGCCGCCTAGCGGCTGCTGGGTCACGAGCGAGTAGGGACCGATCGAACGAGCATGGATCTTGTCGTCGACTAGGTGGTTGAGCTTCAGCATGTAGATGTAGCCCACCGTCACCTGACGGTCGAACTGCTCGCCGGTACGGCCGTCATAGAGCGTCGACTGACCGCTATCCTTGAGACCTGCCAGACGCAGCATGTCGTTGACGTCGGCTTCGTTCGCGCCGTCGAAAACAGGCGTCGCAATCGAAACGCCACGCTTCCACTGGTCGGCGAGACGCAGAACCGAGTCGTCGTCGAACTCATGGACCTGTTCGGCCTTCGGGCCGTCTCCGACGACATCGCCGATGGTCTTGCGCAGCGGCTCAATGTTGCCATTGGCCTTGTATGCTTCGATCAGTTCGCCGATCTGGCGACCCATGCCGGCGCAAGCCCAACCCAGATGCGTTTCCAGGATCTGGCCGACGTTCATGCGCGAAGGCACGCCGAGCGGGTTCAGAACGACGTCGACATGCGTGCCGTCTTCGAGGAACGGCATGTCCTCCACCGGAACAATGCGCGAGACGACGCCCTTGTTCCCGTGACGACCGGCCATCTTGTCGCCCGGCTGGATCTTGCGCTTTACCGCGACAAAGACCTTGACCATCTTCATGACGCCAGGAGGCATTTCATCGCCGCGCTGGACCTTTTCGACCTTGTCCATGAAGCGCTGTTCAAGGCGCGACTTGGATTCGTCGTACTGACCACGGAGCGCTTCGAGTTCGCTCTGGACCTTTTCGTCTTCGACCGCGAACATCCACCACTGCGAGCGGGGATATTCGGAGACGACGGCGTTCGACAGCTCGGCTCCCTTCTTGAAGCCCTTCGGGCCGGCAATAGAGGCCTGGCCACGCAGCATCTCGATCAGACGGCCGTAGACGTTACGGTCGAGGATCGCCTGCTCGTCGTCGCGGTCCTTTGCCAGACGCTCGATTTCTTCGCGCTCGATCGCCATCGCGCGCTCGTCCTTTTCAACGCCGTGGCGGTTGAAGACGCGGACTTCGACGATCGTGCCGTAGGTGCCGGGCGGCATGCGCATAGAGGTGTCGCGCACGTCGGAGGCCTTTTCGCCGAAGATGGCGCGCAGAAGCTTTTCTTCCGGCGTCATCGGGCTTTCGCCCTTCGGCGTGATCTTGCCTACGAGGATATCGCCCGGCTGAACTTCGGCGCCGATATAGACGATGCCGGCTTCGTCGAGGTTCTTCAGCGCTTCTTCCGAAACGTTCGGAATATCGCGGGTGATTTCCTCAGGACCAAGCTTGGTGTCGCGCGCCATCACTTCGAATTCCTCGATGTGGATGGAGGTGAACACGTCGTCGGCAACGATACGCTCGGAGAGCAGGATCGAGTCTTCGTAATTGTAGCCGTTCCAGGGCATGAACGCGACGAGCGCATTGCGGCCTAGTGCCAGGTCGCCGAGATCGGTCGACGGGCCGTCGGCGAGGATGTCGCCGCGGTTGACCTCGTCACCGACGGTGACCAGCGGACGCTGGTTGACGCAGGTGTTCTGGTTCGAACGCTGGAACTTCTGCAGGCGGTAGATATCGACGCCGGATTTGCCGGCTTCGAGGTCTTCCGTTGCGCGGATAACGATACGCGTCGCGTCGACCTGGTCGACCACGCCGCCGCGGCGGGCGCCGATGGCGGCACCGGAGTCACGGGCAACGACCGGCTCCATGCCGGTACCGACGAACGGAGCTTCGGCACGCAGCAGCGGCACTGCCTGACGCTGCATGTTCGAGCCCATGAGCGCGCGGTTGGCGTCGTCGTTTTCCAGGAACGGGATGAGCGCGGCTGCGACCGAAACGACCTGCTTCGGCGAGACGTCCATCAAGTTCATGCTGTCGCGCGGGGCGAGCATGACTTCGCCGGCATGACGGCAGACGACGAATTCGTCGACGAAGGAACCGTCAGCGTTCATCTCGGCGTTGGCCTGGGCGACGTAATACTTCGCCTCTTCCATGGCGGAGAGGTAGAGCACGTCGCTCGTCACCTTGCCGTCGACGATGCGGCGGTACGGGCTTTCGATGAAGCCGTACTTGTTGACGCGGGCAAAGGTCGCAAGCGAGTTGATGAGACCGATGTTCGGGCCTTCCGGCGTTTCGATCGGGCAAATGCGGCCATAGTGGGTCGGATGCACGTCGCGGACTTCGAAGCCGGCGCGCTCCCGGGTCAGACCGCCCGGGCCAAGAGCCGAAAGACGACGCTTGTGGGTGATTTCCGAGAGCGGGTTGACCTGGTCCATGAACTGCGAGAGCTGCGAGGAACCGAAGAATTCGCGCACGGCAGCGGCGGCCGGCTTGGCGTTGATCAGATCCTGCGGCATGACCGTGTCGATCTCGATCGAGGACATGCGTTCCTTGATCGCGCGCTCCATGCGAAGCAGGCCGAGACGGTACTGGTTTTCCATCAGTTCGCCGACCGAACGGACGCGGCGGTTGCCGAGGTTATCGATGTCGTCGATCTCGCCCTTGCCGTCGCGCAGTTCGACCAGCATCCTGACCACGGCCAGGATGTCGTCCTTGCGCAGGATGCGGACAGTGTCTTCGACCGTCAGGTCGAGGCGCATGTTCATCTTGACGCGGCCAACGGCGGAGAGGTCGTAACGCTCCGCATCGAAGAACAGCGAGTTGAACATGGCTTCGGCCGATTCCATGGTCGGCGGTTCACCCGGACGCATGACGCGGTAGATGTCGAACAGAGCGTCCTGACGGTTCTCGTTCTTGTCGGCTGTCAGCGTGTTGCGGATATAGGCGCCGACATTGATGTGATCGATGCCGAGAACAGGGATCTCATCGAAGCCGTTCGCCAGAATGATACCAAGCGTCTTCTCGTCGATTTCGTCGCCGGCCTCGAGGTAGATTTCACCCGTCGAGTAGTTGACGATATCGCCGGCAAGGTAGTTGCCATACAGATCGTCGTCGGCGGCCTTGAGGGCCTTCAGACCCTTATCGGACAGCGTGCGCAACAGGCGCGGGGTCAGCTTCTTGCCGGCTTCGACGACGACTTCGCCGGTATCGGCGTCGACCATCTCGGTGATCGCCTTGGCACCCTTCAGCGTTTCCGGCTTGAAGGGAATGCGCCAGCCTTCGCCGTCGCGCTTGTAGAGCGACTTCGTGTAGAAGGTGTCGAGGATTTCCTCGCCGTCCATGCCGAGCGCCATCAGCAGCGAAGTGACAGGGATCTTACGGCGGCGGTCGATACGGGCGTAGACGATGTCCTTGGCGTCGAATTCGATATCGAGCCAGGAACCGCGATAGGGGATGACGCGCGCAGCAAAGAGCAGCTTGCCGGACGAATGGCTTTTGCCCTTGTCGTGGTCGAAGAAGACGCCCGGCGAACGGTGCATCTGGGAGACGATGACGCGCTCGGTGCCGTTGACGATGAACGTGCCGTTGTTGGTCATGAGCGGCATGTCGCCCATGTAAACGGACTGTTCCTTGATGTCCTTGATCGACTTCGCGCCGGTATCCTCGTCGATATCGAACACGATGAGGCGCAGCGTCACCTTCAGCGGCGCAGCATAGGTCAGGTCGCGCTGACGGCATTCGTCAACGTCGAACTTCGGCGGTTCGAACTCGTAGGACACGAATTCCAGCATGGATGCGCCGGAGAAATCGGTGATCGGGAAAACCGACTTGAAAACGGCCTGAAGACCCTCGTCGGGTCGGCCGCCCTTCGGCTCTTCAACCATCAGAAACTGGTCGTAGGATGCCTTCTGAACCTCGATGAGGTTCGGCATTTCTGCGACTTCGGGGATCTTACCAAAAAACTTGCGTACGCGCCTGCGACCGTTGAACGAAAGGGTCTGAGCCATCGTCGCTCCTTCAAAATCTTGCACCCGGGCCTGCAACGGACGGGAACCGATGGCCAGTCGATCCCGTCAATCAATGAGTAATTCAATCTCGTCCGACCCCAGAAAACGCTCAGCTCGGATTGCTGTGCTGCCCTCGGTGCGAGACCATCCTTTTGAAGAACCCATTACCCAAAAGCCGTTTCGACGCGGCTTTTGGGTAATTCGTTCAGAAAAACGGCAAATGGGAGGCAGTAGAGATACTGCCTCCCAAAAGCAGTTCAAGATTACTTGACGTCGGCCTTTGCGCCAGCGTCTTCAAGCTTCTTCTTGATGTCAGCGGCTTCAGCCTTGTTGACGCCTTCCTTGACAGCCTTCGGAGCGGCTTCAACGAGATCCTTGGCTTCCTTGAGGCCGAGACCAGTGATGGCGCGGACTTCCTTGATGACGTTGATCTTGTTGGCACCGACATCCGTGAGGATGACGTCGAACTCGGTCTTTTCTTCTTCAACGACAGCAGCAGCAGCACCGCCGGCAGCGGCAGCAACAGCTACCGGAGCAGCAGCGGAAACGCCCCACTTTTCTTCGAGAAGCTTCGACAGTTCTGCAGCTTCCAGAACGGTCAGCGAGGAGAGGTCGTCAACGATCTTTGCGAGATCAGCCATTTTACTAGTTCCTTTTGTTCGGTTCGAACCGGTTGATTATAAACAGCGAAAAACCGCCTTACGCGGCTTCGTCCTTCTTGGCGTAGGCCGCAAACACGCGAGCAAGCTGGCTTGCCGGTGCTGCAACAACCCCAGCGATGCGGGTAGCCGGTGTCTGGATCATGCCCAGCAGCTTCGCACGCAACTCATCGAGCGAAGGCAGGGTCGCAAGCGACTTGACTGCATCGGCGTTGAGCGTGGTTGTTCCCATGGCGCCGCCCAGAACAATGATCTTGTCATTGGTCTTGGCGAAATCCATGACGACCTTCGGAGCGGTGATCGGATCGGTGCTGTATGCAATCAGCGTCTGACCCTTGAAGAGATTGGACATCCCTTCCGCTTCCGTACCCTGAAGGGCAATCTTGGCCAGGCGGTTCTTCGCGACTTTGACGGTGCCGCCAGCTGCGCGCATCTTCGAACGAAAATCGTTCATCTGCGCGACTGTGGCACCAGCATAGTGGGCCACGACAACTGAGCCCGAAGCCTTGAAGACTTCGTTCAGTTCCGTGACGAATTCGCGTTTTTCCGCTCTTTCCACTGCCTATCTCCAGTTGGCGGGACCGAAAATGGGCCCGCCGGTTGCCTTTTGCCTCCTGGGATCATGCGAGATCCCAAGCGACGCTTGAGGATCCTGTCCCCCCGCGCTCTCGCGCCAATCAAGGCTAAAGAGGCACAAGGCATCCAAGGCTCGAACCGAGTTCCTAGAAGCGAACTTCATGCAAATCGGGTCTTACCCGTCTCATGCAGGCACAGTGATTAAGGGAAAACCACCTGCAATCTCGGACAGGATTCCGGATTTCTCCGGAATATTCCGGCCCCTTGCGAGGCCGGAAATTCAGTCGCCGGGCTTAAAGCCCGGCCATAAACTTACGCAGCCGAAGCTCCGGTGACCGAGCCGGGCTCGATCTTGACGCCCGGGCCCATGGTCGAGGAAATCGCCACGCGCTTGACATAGTTGCCCTTGGCGCCAGCCGGCTTCGCCTTGATGACGGCGTCAGCAAAGGCGCGGATGTTTTCTTCCAGAGCCTTGGCGTCGAACGAGGCCTTGCCGATACCGGCATGGACGATGCCAGCCTTCTCGACGCGGAACTCGACAGCGCCGCCCTTGGAAGCCTTGACGGCTCCGGCGACATCCATGGTGACGGTGCCGACCTTCGGGTTCGGCATCATGCCGCGGGGGCCGAGAACCTTACCGAGACGGCCGACGAGCGGCATCATATCGGGGGTGGCAATGCAGCGATCGAATTCGATCTTGCCGCCCTGGACGATTTCGACAAGCTCTTCGGCACCGACGATATCGGCACCGGCGGCCTTGGCTTCGTCAGCCTTGGCGCCACGAGCGAAGACGGCGACGCGAACCGTACGGCCCGTGCCGTTCGGCAGATTGACGACGCCGCGGACCATCTGGTCCGCATGGCGCGGGTCGACGCCGAGGTTCATCGAGACTTCGATGGTTTCGTCGAACTTGGCGACAGCCCGTTCCTTGACCATGCCGATGGCCAGGGTCAGAGCGTAGAGCTTGGTGGGATCAACACCTTCGTTGATCTTCTGCGTGCGCTTACCAGCCATGATCTTAACCCACCACTTCCAGGCCCATGGCGCGGGCAGAGCCCTCGATCATCGCCATTGCACCTTCGATATCCGCTGCGTTCAGATCCTTCATCTTGGCTTCTGCGATCGACTTGATCTGAGCCTTGGTGAGGGAGCCGGCCTTGGCGCCCTTGCCGGGGGTCTTGGAACCGGACGTGATCTTCGCTTCCTTCTTCAGCCAGTAGCTGACCGGCGGCTGCTTCATCGCGAAGGTGAAGGACTTGTCCTGGTAATAGGTGATGACGACCGGAATCGGCATGCCCTTTTCCATTTCCTGCGTGGCGGCATTGAACGCCTTGCAGAATTCCATGATGTTAATGCCACGCTGACCAAGCGCCGGACCAATCGGCGGGGACGGGTTTGCCGATCCTGCCTTGACCTGAAGCTTGAGCTGGCCTGCAACTTTCTTAGCCATATCTCTCTGCCTTTCATGAACGGCCGGTCGCCCGGCCCGTGATGCCGGATCTCTCCGGCGGCTGCGGTTGCGTGGTGCGGATCATTAGGGTCCGGCTAAGACCCCTCACCTTCCACGCGGATGCGGACAAGGTCCGCAGGAGACAGGCCGCAAGGGCCAGCCTCCAGTCTCTCGCAATCAGACCTTCTCGACCTGAGCGTATTCCAACTCGACCGGCGTTGCGCGGCCGAAGATCGACACTTCCACCTTCAGGCGCGAACGCTCTTCGTCCACATCCTGAACCGTGCCGTTGAACGAAGCGAACGGGCCGTCGGAAACGCGGACCTGCTCGCCGATCTCGAAGGTAATCGAGGCCTTCGGCCGCTCGACACCTTCCTGGACCTGACCGAGAATGCGCTCGGCCTCATAGTCCGGAATCGGAACTGGCTTGTTGTCGGAGCCGAGGAAACCCGTGACCTTCGGCGTATTCTTGATCAGGTGGTAGGCTTCGTCCGTCAGATTGGCGCGAACCATGACATAGCCCGGGAAAAACTTGCGCTCGGAATCGACCTTGCGGCCGCGACGCACTTCCACCACCTTTTCGGTCGGCACGAGGATCTTCTCGAACAGGTGCTCAAGCCCCTTCTGGCGAGCCTTGTTCTCGATATCTTCAGCCACCTTCTTTTCAAAATTGGAATATGCGTGGACGATGTACCAACGTGCCGCCATTTTCATCTCCACCCGTATCAGTTGCCGGTATTCAGCACGAAGCTCAGAGCCCAGCCGATCAGCTGGTCAGCGGCAAAGAAAAACAGCGCGGCGAAAACCACCATCACCAGCACCATGACCGTCGAGATCATGGTCTCGCGGCGCGACGGCCATGTAACTTTGGACGTCTCGGAGCGAACCTGCTGCAGAAACGTAAACGGATTGGATTTGGATGCCATCGACTGCCCACGCAATTACGGCGCGTAAAGCTGAAACTATCAGCCCCACGCACCGCGTGTCTGTTGAACCCTAAATAAACACCGATTTCCGAATACACAAGAGGGAAACCGAAGTTTAACGAAATTACTTGCCACCAATCAATCCCCAGCCGGAAATGCCGCGAGCATGTCCGCGCTGTCCCGCATCCAGGAAAATGGCAGGGGCAGTAGGGCTCGAACCTACGACCTGCGGTTTTGGAGACCGCCGCTCTACCAACTGAGCTATACCCCTTCATACCGATCATTCAGCGCCTGGGCCAAGGCCCGCAAATCGCTGCTGAAAAGCATGGCGCTCCCTTTAAGACGACGACACGGGATTGGCAAGCACGATTTTCGATTTTCAAGGCCATTCTCCTGATATGCGAGCGATCGGCCTTTCAGTCGCGGAACCACGGTCCATTCAGACCTTCACATACTTCCGCCAATCGTGTTCTTCCTTAAAACCCAGCACCTCGCGGATCTTGCGGTTGGAGAGCAGGCCCTCATATTCGCCGATCTCGCGGGTGAAAGGCACGTTCGGAAAGAATCGCTTCGCAAGCTCTTTCGATGGCGTATTGGCCGAGACGGTGTCGTTGGCGGCGTTGAAGACCTGGTAGCCGAGGCCGTCCTTCTCGATGCAGAGATGGCAGATCTGCCCGAGGTCGCGGGCGTCGATATAGCTCCAGGCGATTCGCTTGCGCAACTCGGGATTGGCGAAATAGGTCGGAAACTTCTCGTATTCGTCAGGCTCGATGACGTTGCCGATGCGTAGCGCATAAATGTCGAAACCCGAACGTTCGGCAAAGGCGCGCGCCGTCTTTTCGTTGACCACTTTGGAAAGGCCGTAGGAATCCATCGGATTGACGTCGTAGTCCTCCTCCAGCGGGAACTGGTGGAAATCGCGATGGCCTTCGGCGAAGCAGACGCCGTAGGTCGTCTCGCTCGATGCGACGATGATCTTCCGGATGCCGAGCTTTACCGCCGCCTCGATGACATTATATGTGCCCATCGTGTTGATGCGGAAGGTTTCGTTGTCGGGCTTGATCAGGATGCGCGGGATGGCGGCGAAATGCACGACGGCGTCGAAGGGCTGCACGCCCCTGCCCGCGTCGAGATCGGGAAAATCGCGATGCATCGAAAGCGCGTTGAAGACCTGACCGCTATCGGTGATGTCGGCGATGAGATTGGTGACGCCGGGGCTATCGAGCGGCACGAGATCGAGGTTGTGAACCTCGTAGCCGGCATTGACGAGCCACGGCACCGCATGGCGACCTGCCTTGCCCGAACCGCCGGTGAATAGAATACGTCTCTTCATGGAATATCCTCCGCGTCATGAAATCGGAGGCATAGATAGACGCTTCCGCGCGAAGAGCAAGCGAGCGTCCTGCAAGGGTTCACCCCCGCGTCGCCAGGAGCATCCTATCCGGGAGCACCTGACCGATTATTTCCGATCACCGCAGAACCCTGCGATGTTCGGCAAAGGTCGTCACTTGACGACACTTACCTCGCCAATCTGCACTACGGCAGACTGAACAACTTCTTGCGGTATTGCAGCGATGAAAAACATCGTGAAAACATACATCGCGAATATCGTCGCAGCGAATGTGGCCTTTGGAATCATCCGGGCTCTCCTCTTTGCAAGGAGGAGTCTGGACTACATTGGTCCAATCACAAACCGGTTTCTGAACGTGAGATGAACAAAATACTGTGACAGGCCAACTTAACGATATTTTTACAACACCTGTTAAACCTACAGGAAGCCATCAAAATGAAAAACCCCGCTGTTTCCAGCGGGGTCTTCATAATTGCGGATAACTCGAAAGTTACTCGACGATCGACGCGACGATACCGGCGCCGACGGTGCGGCCGCCTTCGCGGATGGCGAAGCGCAGCTTTTCTTCCATCGCGATCGGAACGATCAGCTCGACCGATACCGTGACGTTGTCGCCCGGCATGACCATCTCCGTGCCTTCCGGCAGCGTTACGATGCCGGTCACGTCGGTCGTGCGGAAGTAGAACTGCGGACGGTAGTTGGTGAAGAACGGCGTATGACGGCCACCCTCTTCCTTCGTCAGGATGTAGGCTTCAGCCATGAACTTCTTGTGCGGCTTGACCGAACCCGGCTTGCACAGAATCTGGCCACGCTCAACACCATCACGGGTAACGCCGCGGATCAGCGCGCCGATGTTGTCGCCAGCCTGGCCCTGATCGAGCAGCTTGCGGAACATTTCAACGCCGGTCACCGTCGTCTTCGTCGTCGGGCGGATGCCGACGATCTCGACTTCCTCGCCAACCTTGACGATGCCACGCTCGACGCGGCCGGTCACAACCGTACCGCGGCCCGAGATCGAGAACACGTCTTCGATCGGCAGCAGGAACGGCAGGTTGATCGGACGCTCAGGCGTCGGGATGTAGGCGTCAACAGCAGCCATCAGCTCGCGGATCGCGTCTTCGCCGATCTTCTTGTCCGAATCTTCGAGAGCGGCCAGCGCCGAACCCTTGACGATCGGGATATCGTCGCCCGGGAAGTCGTAGGACGACAGCAGTTCGCGAACTTCGAGCTCGACCAGTTCGAGAAGCTCGGCGTCGTCAACCTGGTCGACCTTGTTCAGGAACACCACGATTGCCGGAACGCCAACCTGGCGAGCCAGCAGAATGTGTTCGCGTGTCTGCGGCATCGGGCCGTCAGCGGCCGAGCACACAAGGATCGCGCCGTCCATCTGGGCAGCACCGGTGATCATGTTCTTGACGTAGTCGGCGTGGCCGGGGCAGTCGACGTGGGCGTAGTGGCGGGCCGGCGTCTCATATTCAACGTGAGCCGTCGAAATCGTGATGCCACGCGCCTTTTCTTCCGGAGCCGCGTCGATCTGGTCGTACGCCTTGTACTCACCGAAGTACTTCGTGATCGCTGCCGTCAGAGACGTCTTACCGTGGTCAACGTGGCCAATCGTGCCAATGTTGACGTGCGGCTTGTTGCGCTCAAACTTACTCTTTCCCATTTGAATGCTTCCTGTGAACGAAAATGGTGGCCCCGGCGAACCGGTTTAGTGCCGCCGTTTAAGGCTTTCGGCGACATTGCGCAAGACTTAATTGCAGACGCCATTCTTGGCCTGACAGCGCATATGGGAGACAATTCGCCGCCTGCAAGGCGATTCGCCAAAGCCCCCTCGAAAATCGCTGAAATCTTAGAGAAAATCGCATGGGCCGCCTGAGACGCGCCATAGACGTTCGGCGTCGAGCGCCCTTCCCTGCCAACCGATAACTGCAATCGTCAGCTTCTCCGCCAGCGCCGGAGACGTCTCGGGACAATCGCTGCAGCGGTCGTATGAAGTCGTGTAGCGGAAACTGGAGCGGGTAGCGGGAATCGAACCCGCGTATTCAGCTTGGAAGGCTGCTGCTCTACCATTGAGCTATACCCGCGGGGTGGTCCGATCCGATGACGAATGGTGGAGAGAGTTGGATTTGAACCAACGTAGGCTGAGCCAACGGATTTACAGTCCGTCCCCTTTAACCACTCGGGCATCTCTCCAGTTTTTTCGTCCGGATCGCAAGACCAAGTTCGTCAGACTTCGAAGCGTTGCCGCCCGTCGTCTGCGCCGCGTATATGACCGGAGCATTTCAGTCTGTCAACACGATGACAACGGAAAAAACACGAAAAATTTCATTCGCCGCCGAAAGCCGGCATATGAAAGAAAGCCTATGCGGCAGCGAGCGCCATGGCTATAAAGCTGCATGAGCAAAGACAACAAATCCGGCGGCAAGACCGCGACAGACCCATCCGCTAAGGATACGCATTACGCCACTCTGCGGCGCGCCCACCGTGACGCCAAGCGCGAACGCGGGGAAATTCCGACACCTCAGCCGCAGAAGCGAAAGCGCGGCGGCGAAGACTGGAAGCCGCCGGCGCTTGCGCCCGACCAAGTGCATCTCTATGGCCTGCATACGGTGCGTGCCGCGCTCGACAATCCCGAGCGCAAGAAGATCAAGCTGTTCGTAACGCAGAACGCACTGGCGCGCCTCGAAGTCGACGTCGAAGCGCTCGGCATTCCCTACGAGCTCGTCTCGCCGCAGGAGATCGATAAGGTGCTCGGCCCTGAGGCGATCCATCAAGGTGTCATGCTGGAAACACGGCCGCTTCCGGTCCGCCGGCTCGAAGCGCTGAAGGAAAGCCCTCTCCTGCTCGTCCTCGATCAGGTGACCGATCCGCACAATGTCGGCGCGATCATGCGCTCGGCCGTCGCCTTCAATGCGGGTGCGGTCATCACCACCCAGAGACATAGCCCGACCGAATCGGGCGTGCTCGCCAAGTCCGCCTCCGGCGCGCTGGAACTGATACCTTATATACAGGTCACCAATCTCGCCGATGCACTCGGTGAATTGCACAAGCTCGGTTTCTCCACCATCGGCCTCGATTCGGAAGGGCCGGCGCCACTCGAAGGCACCTTCTCGGGCGAGAAGGTGGCGCTCGTGCTCGGCTCCGAGGGCAAGGGACTTCGGCAGAAGACACGGGAAACCGTCAACGCACTTGCCCGTCTCGACATGCCGGGCGCGATCAAATCGCTCAACGTCTCGAACGCAGCGGCAATCGCGCTTTATGCGGCGCGGCTCCACCTAAAGGCATAGGCTGGCCCGCAGGCAGTCATTCAAATTGCTACAGAGCCTTTTGCGCGTCTGAAAAGACGCGCAGCGCTGTCGTCGCGACAAAGGGGAATTGTCATGATCCGTTTCATCCCTAGGCTTGCGGCTTCGGCGGCAGCACTCCTCGTCTGCGGTTTCGCATACGGGCAGGATATCGATCCCGATATTCTCAAAGCGCAGGCCGGGACATATCTCGTTGCCCCGGAAGACGGAGGAGCCGGATGCCGGCTGACGCTGGAAACCGGCGAAGCGATCGGCGGCTATTCGCTCTCCGGTCAGGACTCCTGCATCAAGCCGCTGCCGGCACTTGCTGAAGCCTATTCCTGGAATTTCGACGGCAATGGCGGCGTCATCCTGATCGATGCGACGCGCAAGGTGCTCGCTCGCTTCGTCGAGAACGAAGGTTCGCCGATGAAGACGGAAAATGGTGCGGCGCTGTTGCTGATCGCGGCCCCTGACGGCGTCGATCGCCTGCCGACCGCCAGCAGCCTTGCCGGGACATGGACGATGCAAAGACCGGACGGCGAAAGGCTCTGCGGCGTGACGCTCAACAGCGATGTCGATACGGACGGCAACGCGCTGCTGTCACTTTCCGAAGATTGCGCTGCCAATGTCGCCAGACTGAAGCTCGCAGTCTGGCATATCGAGGGTTTCGGGCTGACGCTGATGGGCCGTGACGGTTCGTCGCTTGGCTTCGACATGCGCGCCGACGGCAATTTCGATAAGTCGAAGGAGGAAGGCGGCAAGCCGCTTTCGCTCGTCCGCCGCTAACCCGCAGCCAGGCTCCGATGACGGAAAAATCCACTTTTGCCTTGGAATGACGCCCCGGGGCACTATGATCGGGCGATGTCCGGTTGTAGCGACCAGCTCAGAAGCAAGAAGGAACGATCCCTATCATGGCCATTCGACCGCTGATTTTCGGTATCCTCTTCATCGCGGTCTTCGTCGTGATTATCATCAGCATCATCTGGGTGGACACATCGCACCCCATCCACCAGCCCGATCCCCTGTCGCCGACGGCGCCCGGCCCCGCGACGCCGGGACAGGTACAATAATACTGGCAGGAACGCGGACGGCGATCATGCGTTAATCCCGGAATCGAACGAGGATTGAACGCTTATGCGCATAATGATCGCCGTCGTCGCCTTCATGATTGTCTCCGTGCTAAGCATCGCGATCATGTCGCCCTCCGGCGCCGGACAGACCGGCAATGGCGACAGGATCGAGGCGAGCGTCAACGAACCCGTCACTCATTAAAATAATGGCCCGGGTGATCCGGGCCATTATTGTCAGCTGCGGTAGAGCCAGAACGGCATGCCGCGATCGCGATGGCGCCAGTCGCGACGCTCCTGCCAACGCTCGGCGCGCCACCGCCGTGAGTGACGGCGATCATCGCGCCAGTCGGATCGGCGCCAATCGCGCCCATCGCTCCAGCCACGGTCATCACGGTCGCGATCACCTCGCCAGCCATCACGAATTTGAACGATATCGCCCTGCGTCGACACCGCCGGCCGCTCGGCCGGCATGGCGGCGGCCGGTGCAACGGACGCGAAAGCCGCACCGACGGAAATGGTTGCGGCGAGAAAGAGATGTGCGAGCTTCATGGCTGTTTCCTCATTGATGATGAGGCGAAGATAAGCGGATGCGGCTGAATTGGCAGTGAAGCAGCCCTTCACGCGCGGTTCATCAAGCGATACGTGCTGTCTGAAAAGTCTGCTGGTGCGATCGATCGAAGCAACGTCGAACCCAGGCTACGGTTTAGAAGGCGGTATCGTAGGGAAAAGATGGTGCAGCCAACCAGAGCATTCTCGAACCAGGCCGCCTTCGTTCGTAACGTAACTACGACGCGACAGCCTCCGCTTAGCTGCTCTCTTCGGCTCGCCGAGCCGAAGCTCACAGAGCTAGGCTGGTGCCCCCGCCAGGGTTCGAACCCGGGACCCCCTGATTACAAATCAGGTGTAAAAACTATGTTTCACAGTGCTTCTTCGGCTTCATGCGCCATATGTGCGCCATCGCCGAAAATGGACGTCGAAATCTGATCCATGATGTTGCGGTGAGTATCGCTCGGAAACATGTGCCCATACCGGCTCATGGTGACGGCGAGTGACGAATGACCGGCAAAGGTTTGAACCGTCTTCGGCTGCATACCGGCTTCGATCCATGTGCTGATCGCGAAGTGGCGGAGCGCATGCCAATTGAACGGCGTGAACTTCCTGCCTTCATCTGTAGCCTTCTTGGCAGCAGCGATAAGCAGCGGCCGGAACTCGCGCTTCAAGATGTTTTTATGATCGAGGAATCCGCCCTTGGCATTTGGGAAAATCAGATCTTCTGCTTCCGAGCTCATGGCTGCTTCTTTCCATGCTCGCAACTCGGCCAACATAGCTGAGGAGAGTGGCACGCGCCGGATGCCTGCGGTCGACTTAGTGGTGTCCTCATTTTTGTAAGCGTCGACACGACCGTCGACGGTGAGCTCGCCAGCGTTGAACGCCGCGTGCTTCCAGCGAAGTGCATAGAGTTCGGAAGCACGCACGCCTGACGACGCCGAGAGACGCATACGAACCCTCAAGCTTCCCACTGCTTCGGCGAGCGCCGCCGCTAGATCCGCCTTCGATGGCGAGATAACCTTCTTAGACCCCTCGCCTCGCTTGCCGGTTACGCGGATGGTAGCCGCCGGATTGATCGCCATAAGATCATTGCCAACAGCGTTCTGAAGCGCCCTAGAGAGACTTCCGAGGATGCGCCGAGTCGTCACCACGCCGACCCCGGCCGCGCGCAAACGGTCACGGAAATCCCCGATCACCTTCGCGGATGCTTGGGAAAGCTTTACAGCACCGATTCCGCCATCGAAAATTATCCTGGTCTTCTCCGGCTGCTTTGCTCGGTGCTCTTCGGTCGGGGCAACGTAATTCCGCAACTGTCCTTCGACGGTCCTATAATAATGTTCTGTCACATGTTCGCCGCGGTCTCGCCTGTCGGCGAGCAGCTTGAGGTAGTCAGCAACAGCTTCGTCGATCGTGGTGCTGGCCGCATCGGCTCGATATGTGCCGCTGACGACCTGATGCGTTACTTCTGTGCGGCGGGCCTCGGCGTCCCGCTTCTTCTCGAATTGCTCTTTGTGCCGCTTACCGCCCGCATCAGTGTAAGCGAGCACCCAGGCCTCGCGCTCGACACCCTTGCTTGTCTTCCATTTTCGTTTGGTGATTGTCGCCATTCCATGACCCCCTGATTGAATGGCACATGAAAGCATGGCACGGAAACGTAAGCAAGGTTAATCCTTGCTAAATTTGTAAGTTTACAGCAATGTGGGGAAACTGGATAAGGCACACTTATCCACGTTCAGAAATAGCATGTTTACAAAAATTATGTCAATCCCAATGAGGAGAAAAAATGAAGTCTGATAACGATAATAATTTTGGCGGCGACCTCCTTATCGGGGCCAGCGCAATTGCGAAATTCCTCGGCGTATCGAGCCGGCAGGTCTATCGGCTCACCTATGATGGGATAATGCCGCATTTCAAACTGGGTGGGAGCGTTGCGGCTCGGCGATCGTCCCTCACAAAATGGATGGCCGAAGCCGAGAGGACTGCAGCATGAAGGTCATCCGCATCGAAAATGTCTTCTCTAGCAACCCATCAATCTCGTGGTTTTCGGTAGACGTCGAACTCGACGACGGCACCATACTCCGAGATGTCGATGTCATCGACAACGGTACATCTATCAATGTGAACGGCGCGGACCCGGCCCTCCGAGAGCAGATTATCGGAGCGACCTTCGAAGAAGCCAAGCGACGGCAGAGATAACCTCACCACCAGGAGACAATATGCACATCATATCAATCCGCCCGGAAACAACGGGCGGAAACACACTTGCGCGCTTCGACGTGCAACTAACGCCAGACATTCGGATGTTCGGCATGAAGTTGGTCGCCACGGCTCGCGGGCACCGAGTGTACCCGCCGCACACCTCGACGCACAACTGCGCCACTTTCGCGCCCGCGTTCGCCGAATCCATGATCTGCGCCGCCTTGGCAGCACTTGCAGGAGAAAACCTTGACCGCAGCAACGCAGCCTAAGTTAGCCGAGCACGATGAGATCGCGCAGCGCCTTTACGAAATTTGCGACCAGATAATCGACTGGGGGCACGCCTCGGCGAACATAGCCGTTGTGCCGGCCAAGGACGACGGCTCGCCCGATCACGGCAAAGCGCATCCCGTCAACATGGCGAGCCCGTCGAGCGATAGCGGGCCGTTTGATATGGCCGAGGCGCTGCGTTGGGTTGTGCTCATCGACGACATAGATGCATGCGAACCGCAAACCTCTCTCATCTTCTGGGTTAACCATGAAACCGGCAACCCGACGCTTGAGCAGGTGTCCGGACCGGCGGCCGATGCCGACATCGCGATGCGGATCATCGCGCGCGATATCGGCGCAGCGCCGCCCGTACAAGACAATGAGCCAAGCGCCCTGCTCAAGAGCATGGACGAGTTCATTGCGCGACGCGATAGGGAGAAGCCCATCGCCGCTAACGACAACAAGCCCGCGCCACAACAGGCGCCCGCCGCGAAAACAGCCGGCGCCACCGTCGTACAGGTCATCAACCCTGCCGATTGGCACGGTGAGCCAGTTCCGACGAGGGAATGGTATTGCGAGGGTCTTATCCCGATGAGGACCGTGACCATCCTCAACGGCGATGGCGGTGTCGGCAAGTCCCTGCTCGCGTTGCAGCTCGCCGCGGCTGGTGCCATGAGCCTTGACACGCTAAGCATGGAGCCGCTCGCTGGTCGTACGCTTGTGTTGGGCGCCGAGGATGATGCAGACGAGTTCCAGCGCCGCCTTGACGATATCGCGAGGGCTCACGGCAAGGAACTCGACGTCCTATCCATGCTACGCCTAATCCCATTGGCCGATCGGGATGCGCTGCTAGCCGTTCCCGATCGCGCACAGGTGATGCAGCCGACGCCGCTTTGGCGCGGGATCGAAACATATGCGCGGGATTTCAAACCCAAGCTTATCATATTGGATACGGCGGCCGACCTCTTCGGCGGCGACGAAATCAAACGTTCTCAGGTTCGGCAGTTCATCGCCATGCTTCGCAAGCTTGCGATGGAGATTGATTGCGCCGTCGTCCTGTTGGCGCACCCATCGGTGCAAGGCATGGCAAGCGGCACCGGCTCGTCTGGCTCAACGGCGTGGAACAACTCGGTGCGCTCTCGCCTCTATTTGACCAAGGGCGACAAGGACGCTGATCCTGACATTCGCATTTTGAAGACCATGAAGTCGAACTACGGCAAGACGGGCGACGAAATTCGCATCAAGTGGAAGGACGGCATCTTTGTCCTAGACGATGGCAAACCGTCGCCTAGCTCCGCCCTCGTTAACGTGCGGGCCGAACGCATCTTTCGCGACGTGCTGTCGGCAATAAACAGATCCGGCGAGCGTGTAGCGAAGACCAAGGGCCTCAATTATGCGCCGAAGGTGATGGCCGAGCGGCCCGATGCAGAGGGGCTTTCCGCGAAGTTACTGGAAGCCGCAATGCAGCGATTACTCGCTGCGGGGGAGCTCCGGGTTGTTATGGAAGGACCGCCGTCAAAGCCGAGGCAGCGGCTCATACTGGAGGCGGAATGCTACGGGGCGGCGGAGTAAACCTGGCACTTGGTTCTTATTTCCACCCCACGTTCCACCCCCCTACTACCCCTGTTCCACCCCCTGTTCCTTCCACCCCCTATAACCCCCATAGGGGTGGAACACCCCTGGTAGGGTGGAAGCCCTACCGGTTGTTCGCACTCCCAAAATAAACGACTGCTGACTGGGTAGGATACCGAAGGTTGCGCATGACGCGTCCTCGTCCCGCGCCGCGATAACTCACTCGGCGTTTTCGGCGTTCTTGCTCGAACTTCCGTTCAAAACCCCCGCGGCAGCCGCAACTGCCGCGGCCGGAGCCAAAACTGCAGCGGAACCTTTTGACGGTATCAAAGCGATAATTTTGTCAGCAATGCCCGGAATACTTTCTAGGCTTTTTCTAATGCCTGGATTCGAAAGCAACTCTTGGAGAGGAGAACTATGCGTCTCCTTTTCCATAAGGCGAATAGGAGCCTCTTCAAGACGATCAAGCGCCGAAGAAAACAGGCGTTTTTGCAGGGATGGATCGATCTCAATCGCTTCCTTTCTGTAGCCCTCGTAGGCGCGCGAGACTGCGGCTTTGAAAGCATAATCCTCCGCAAGTTTAAAGCTCACTGCGATCTGTTTGGTAGACAGCCATGCAAACCATATTGGTCCGCCGACACCAAACAAGGTCAGCGCCAAATTCATCCAAATGACGTGGACGGGGCTGTCATTTTTCAACAGGGCCTGAAGTGTGGTCACTCGCTCAGAGCCAATCAAAAAGGCCGCTATGAGCGCGGCCAGCAGACCGATCACCCAAGCAGAGCCAGCCCAGGAAAGGCTGGCTTTTCTTGTCTCGAAAGCCGTGGCCAGACCCACTCCGGTTGAACCGCGCAGCGCTTGCTCACTTCTCTCCACGAGTTTATCAGCGCGAACCTCTGCTTCGTCGATCCGCGACGATGCCGCCGCAGCTCCATCCTTGATATTTTCGATGTTAATCAGATTCTTTTGGGCTGCCTCAAACAGCACTTGGACATCATGGATTATCGTCGCGACCTCCTCTCGTTTTGACGCAAGCTCCGCGAGATCTTCTGGCAACTGCTCCGCGGCTGCATGCGCAGCATCAATGTCGGAGATCTTCATTTCCAGTTCTAGTGATTTTGGTTCAAGCCGCTCAAGATTTGCTTCCACCGCGCGAAGCCTTCGCGATAAATCCTTAGGAAGGGTGGACTTGTCCTGTACACTTTCCCAATCCAAGGGTACCGGGCCTTTTGCTTCGGTGGGAAGCCTGGCGTTGATCATTTGGAGGGTCATCATCAAGCCGTTAAACCCGGTGTTCGGATCACTAGGCAATTGACCATAGCTCACATTGGACAAAGTCTCTGGCAAGGTAGCTAGATATTGCCCGAGCTTCCCTTTCTTCATATCACCGTCCGAAAGGCCACGAATTCTGTCAGCCGTGAAGGTGATATAGTCAAAGACGAACGACGCGCTGTATGCCGGCAGGTATCCCTGAATCGTATTCAGCATCCGATCCTCTGGCCACCCCTGAGATGTAAAAGCGGCTACCAACTTGGTTCTCAGCCCCAGCACACTGTCCGCAACTTCGGTTAATGTAATAGCCATCTGTCCCCCCAGCCGTTTGTTCGTCAAATATGACGTTTCACTTTCGTCATCACAACTATTGCGATGTCCAATACACATGTTTCTATAGGGGTACCTCCGATCGCTCCCTGCCGCATCAGCCGTACCGGCGCCCTCCCTCATCACTAATGCAATTACAGTTTTTTCCACGCGCGCGATCACGCGTAACGCGCGCGCGAGAAAACACTACGTTTTTTGGCATGCCGGAGGGGGGGGGCATCGGCGTTCTCGGCCGTTCTGCCGCGGGACCGGTCTGGCAGCAAATTTCTTGCATCCGCAAAATTCGCAAAAACAAAAAACCCTCTTGCTTTCGCAAGAGGGCCTTCTGTCTCAGTTAGGAGAAGAACCCAACGATTGAGGCCCAGCTGATTTTCACAGCGAAGCACAACCGGAAAGTCTTTTCCGACTGATTGGCCTCGATAAGGAAGAGAGCGTTCATGACGCCTCCTTTCATATCGTCGTGCGTGGTCTTTGGTATCCGCCCATGCACAGTTGGACCAATGTCGATGACTATTTCCCGTTAAAACAGCTGGGCGGTGGTCATCGTCACGCGGCTGTTCCGTGTTGAAACTGAGGTGGGTACGAAGGCCGCCAACGACAAGTGCCCGAAAAAGGCGCGGCCGCATTTCTACTCGCCCGGCTGGATATTTTCCGCTGTTTACACTATATCTTGTCATTGCAGCCATCATCACCGCACGGAAACATATCGCCGACCGCCTAAGCGGTCAGACGTCCTCGATTCATGAGTGATAGCATGACGACGAGAATAACTTTCGCGCGCAAGAATACCGACGGCCAGATCTGGGAGGCACCGCCTCGACTACACGCCGCGGCCAACGATAATTTCCGCCCGATCGCCACCGGCTGCGGCGATGAACTCGAATTCATCGACCGCGGCAAGGCTTGGTATTCCTCAAATTTCTACAGAGACCAGCACGCGAACGACCGACGGGACTGGCCGCTCGAGAAGCTTTTGAATACCGAACAGAACGATCACTGCCTTCGGCTGGCAAGGCGCTATCGACACCTCCACGACGTAGCCACCCTGCCCACCGAGCTTATCGGGACCGATGCGGCAGACAACGTGTACATCCTCCACAAGGAGGATGCAGAAGGGAGGCCGAAGGAGATCAAGGTGGTCACCGGCAAGCGAGCAAACGTCGACACGGCTCCAACACGCGCCGCGGCGATGACCAGCGAAACGAAGAGGCGGGCCGCTCCCGTACCCAAGACGTGGCAAGGCGACATGCCTTTAATCGCAAAGATCGATGCAGGCCGCGAACTCGCATATCTCAGAGCGCGGCTAGCCGTGACTGATAACATCATCTCCGCCTTCGAAATGGCCGTCTTAGACGGCGACACCCTCGAAGCAATCGGCCGGGCATTAGGCGCGGGAAGCAAGGGCGCAAAAGGCGCGGCTCGCGCCTGGGTGTTCGACGGTTTTCAGATCGTCGATCGCTTCTGGCAACGACGAGCGGCATGAAGGGGTACCTCATTCTCGAATCCCAAGAGCTATAGGCAGGAACCAGGGTCGCTTCGGCGGCCCTTTTTATTGCAAGCCGCCTATCACCGGCTTGCCGGTGGGCTGCCCTACGGGGTGTCCCACCGTCAAATCCCGGCATCTCTTTTGGTAATGCCGGTCGATCGAGCGCCCTGCGGGTTAGGCACCTGCGGGGCGCTTACGCTTTCACAAAACCTCACACAATAAGGAATCAAAAATGGCTTTACCTTCATTCACCGTGACCTGCGGCTACGCAGGATCTAGCGCCGCGCGCTATGCGTCTCACTCGCTCATCGGCAAGCTTGTGTGGCAGGAAGCGCCCAGCACGGGTGTACCATCCACCAGCATCGCGCCTGACATTAATGACGCCTCTGGCGCCGCAATCTTCCGTGCCCGCGGGGCGGCCGACTCATGGCTGTCGTATGGGAAGTCTCCCAACTCCGCTGGCGCCGTCCGCGTAGCCATCCCGGCAAACACCGACGTCGACGTCTATCCGGAGCCCGGCGACAAGTTCATGTGGCAGGCCGCGTAATATGGCGACGCTCCGCCAAACGTGCGCGGCGCTGGACGAGGTTTTGCGCCTGCCACCTTCCGCAGCACGGGGGCACGCACAGCGGCTACGGTCGGCAGGATACCTGCCTGCGGTACAGGGACTGCCCACCCAAATCAGTAGCGAACACGTGGCAGCCATCATGATTGCAATCGCGGTCGGCTCGCCCCTCATCGATGATTACCTCAATCTTCGGCCAGGCACAGGCGGGCCGACCTTCGGAGAGGTGCTTGCCGGCTTCGTCGAAAAACCGAACGACTTACTTGAGATCACAATCGACACGTTGGCGCCCGGCGCTTCCGTGACGTTTCGAGGCGTCGATCACGGCGTCTCCACCATCGCCTTCTATCCGGTCCTCCCAAAACCGAGGCCGGCCTTCGATCGCGAGGTGAGGCTTGGGCCTGAAGTCTTCATCAAGCTCGCCGCGGCCATCGCCGCAGCTCCGGAAGTGCGCGCCGGCCGCCCGCGGCTGCGCGACCGATATTCAAGGACATGAAAATGCAAAAATCAGCGCCGGCAAAGCCGGCAATCCGCGTGCGCAGCCTGGCGGAGGCCGATCAAAATTATGCGGCCGCGAAAGAGCTTGTCACCCGCCTCAAAGCTTCGAGCGCGAAGCTTGACACCGAGGAAAGCGAGCTCATGCACCGGCTCGCCAACCGCCCGCCTTCCGCCGAAAAGACCGGCCGCGTTGCTGCCCTCCTTGGCGACGCAACCCCGGAAGAAGACGAAGCGCCGGACGGCGTGCGTGCTCGCCTTAAGACAATCGCAGGCGAGCGGGTCGATCTGCGTGCCGCGATCGAGATCGCGCAGCAGCGCCTCGCAAAGGCTCGCTTTGGCGCAAGCAGGGCGATCTGCGCAGAAGTGGCGCCGACCTACGCGGAACTCGTTAAAGCCCTTGCCGACGCCTTGCTGGCCGCGCACGCGGCACACGCGGCTCTACTGTCTATGACGAATGAACTGTCGGCCCAGGACGTTGCCTGGACTGGCCACCTGGCTCCGCTCCAGGCTCACGGCATTTTCGGGCACGAGGGCGGCAAGCTTGCCATCTGGCTGAAGGACGCTGGTGCTGCGGGCTTCATCAAACAATCTGACATTCCGCAGGAGCTCAAAGTCTAATGGAACGAGCCAGCCAACCTAAACGAGGCGGCTATCCGCGCGTCAAGAACGAAATCCGCGTGAACGGCAAGCTTGATCCAGACTTGCCTAACGATCCGATCAAGATCGCACTAATCCTCCGAGAGCGCCGTCTCAGTAAGCGGGACGCGAAATCGGTCAAGGCGAAGGCCGAGGCGGCGATGAAGGCGCGAGGCATCCCGGTCTAGCCGGGGGTGGGTCGCCTTTGACGTTCGCTCGCCCTGGGTACCGGCATTGGGCATTCGTACGCAACGCCACGATTGAAAATATGAGGGTCGGCAGTATAGGTCGGCAAAGAGAGCGAGGGTAAGAAGCGCCGCTTCTCACCCTCGGTTGCTAGCTCACAAGTGCGGCAATTGTGGTGCCTACCTTCGCGAGAGTAATTATCATGCCATACGGCAATGACCGAATTGCTTGGCTAACGCTCCACCAATGGGCATAGATCGGCCCAAAGCTGAAGTATACCTGCTCGAATGCTTCATCAAAGGCAATGAGAGCATCTTCTTTGTATTCGCGACTCGCTGATGACCAGACGAGAAATCGAACGATTTTATGTGGCTGTCTCGCCATGGTAATTCTCCATTGGACGGAGAACACCTGGTGCATTCACAATCGCGGCGGTCCTAGCCAGAGCCCTCGCACCTGGTGTCTCAAGTCGGAACACCTTCTTCGAACGGCCGCCACGAACGGGCTCTGGATCCTTTATCTCGGCCGAGATCATCCCCTTTTTCTCCAACTTGGAGAGCGCAAGGTAGAGTTGGCCCACGGCCACATCTCGCCCGAGTAGCTGGCTAAGTTCTGCTTGAAGTTTGGACCCCCAAGATTGCTCTTTTAGCTTGTTGATGGTTGCTAAGAGTTTGAGTTCAAACGAACCTACTTCGTGAACCTCTGCCTCCGCCAACGTGTGTGTAATTGTGCTTTGCACATGGAAGCTCCTTCCTTGTTACGTGCAGCCGGAATTGGCTGCACAGCGTATATATATAACACGGTGTGGATGATTACAAGGACGTCTCATAATGATCGTCCCGTCGACCACTAAACATCAGAATTAGCTGGAGAATTTGAATGGACATTTTGACCGTGCCAATCACGCGGGTCGCCGTTGCTTGCCGAGCGCACGGAGCAACCGATGGCAACTGACCTCGAAAAACTCGTGGTGTCCCTGTCGGCCGACATTCGAAAATATGAGAACTCGCTCAACCGCGCGATGGGCCAAACCAATAAGGCGGCGAAGTCGATCGAGACGCGTTTCGCCGGTCTGAACAAAAAGATAAGCGGCGGCTTCAACACGTTGACCACTGGCGCGGCTCGGGCATTTGCCCTGATCGGCGGGGTGCAAGGGTTCAAGACACTCAGCGACGCCGCGACCGGCATCGACAATGCGCTGAAGGTTGCAGGTCTTTCCGGTGCGGAACTCGAGAAGGTTTATCAGTCGCTTTTCGCGTCGGCGACAAAAAACGCTGCGCCGATCGAGACACTGGTGCAGCTCTATAGCCGTCTTTCTCTCGTTCAGAACGAACTGGGTGTCTCCCAGCAACAAATCGTGACGTTCGCGGATAACATCGCACTCGCGTTGCGCGTCGGCGGAACGTCCGCAACCGAGGCCAGCGGCGCGCTACTGCAGTTGAGCCAGACCTTGGGCGGCGGCGTTGTTCGGGCGGAAGAGTTCAATTCTATCCTCGAAGGCGCGCCGACCATCCTGCAGGCCGCTGCAGCGGGCATCAAAGAGGCTGACGGATCGGTCGCGAAGCTACGCCAAATTATGCTAGACGGCAGTCTGTCATCCAAGGCGTTTTTTGACGGTTTCCAAGCCGGTGCGCCGATCCTTGCGCAGAAAGTCGCGGGCTCCGTTCTCACGATCGACCAGAGGCTCGGCAACTTGCAAACCGCGCTCATCAATGCCGCCCGGGAGTTCAACTCTTCGGCGAAGGCTGGGGAAACGTTCGGCGCCGAGATCGACCGCACGGCCGCATTCGTCAACGGCTTGAACTTCGACCAAATCATCACGCAGCTACAGGCCGTGGGGGCGCAATTCGAGAGTGCGGCGGCAACGGCGCGCGCCTTCGGGGAAGCCGTCGGTCTCGCAAACGTCGGCAAGGCCATTGTGGGCTCGCTGCCGGGCGATACGGTCAAGAGTTACCTTGGTGGCGGCCTCGTCATCAAACAAGACGGCCTCATCACCGACCGAATCAATGATGCGTTCACCGAAACGATCGACAGCGCTATCCGGCAAACCGGTGATCTTACTGCCGACGCCGTGAAGAAAAGCGTCATCGGTGGTGGAGAGGCCACAACACCGAAGGCTGGCCGGCTTCCGGAGACGCCAAAGGTTAGGCCGATATCGCTGGCAGACTATCCCGTTACCGGAACGTCGTCCGGAGGCGGCAGTAAAAGCAAGGGCGGAGGAGGCAGCAAGAGTGCTGACGAATACCAGCGCGAGATTGAGCAGATCAAGGAGCGCACGGCGGCACTGCAAGCAGAGACCGCAGCGCAGGAATCCATAAACGGCGTCATTTTCGAACTGGAGCACCAATGACCGGTTATATTCTAAAGCCGTTTTTCGACCGCGTTGAGATTCTGTCGGATGGCGCCAACTACCTGCCCGACGGCACGGTCGTTGACATACGAGAGAAGGTGAAAACCTCTCCGATCTTACCCCTGGCGGTCGTCGGCAGTGGATCGGTGCCGGTCATCGATGTGCTTTCTGACATGATCTTCGTTGCTGCTAAGGTAACTGAATCCGTTGACGACACACTGGCGATTCTCGCCGAGTCGCTGAGCGCCATCAGGGCGAAAGGCTTTGCTGGAGACAGCCCGGCCAGGATGGCCATCGGAGCCATCTCCGAAACGCGCGGGCCATTGACGCTGTTCTTCTCGACGTTCGAAGATGAAGCAGCGGCACCATTTGAGCTGCATGACCGGCCGTTCGGTTTTGGCCAGGGTGAATATCCGCCACCTGAGGAAATGGTGGCTGCGGGCTGGAGCCACAGCGCACCGCTTGCCGAGTATGGGCCTTTTCTCTTCGAGTACATGCGAGCTCGAAAGAGGCAAAATCCTGCCTATCCGGACGCCGAGCTAATCTATTCCATCGGCGGCCATCTCGATCTCACCGTCGTTCGTTCCGACGGCTACGAACGACGCCTGCTCCTGACGTGGCCAGACGTCGTCGGCGAACGGATTGACCCCAATCCGCCCGAAGACACCGGCGTGCCGTTCGACGACGGCTCGATGTTCAGCGACGGCACGGGCTGGGCATAGACCAGAGCCTCGTCACCACAATCACAGTTTCACAGCCGCCTCTGAGCGGCTTTTTTATTGGAGAATTCAATGGTTCTGACCGCGAGGCAGGTCTACCGAGACTTCGTGACCGATGGCATCCCATCGTCCGGCAACCACAAGCCCACGAAAGCGGATATTCGCAGTTGGGGTGGCTATCTGGAAAGTTTTATCGCGGGCTCGTCTGTCGTCAACAGCCTCATAAAGACGACGCGTGCGCTTCTTCTTGCCGATGTGGATCACGAAGAAAGTACGATGGCTTGGGTCATCACCGACCCGACGACCGCCTACAACGGCATCTATGAGAAGGTTGGCGCGTCAGGTCTCGGTACGTGGAATCGCGTCGCCGATCTGCCGTATCCATTTATTCCAGCATCGAACGTCGGCGCCGGCACGCCTAACGCTCTGCAGGCCACGACTGACATTCCGATCTCCGAAACGGCGCTCGTGTGGCTGCCGATCTTCGCAACGAACACGGCGTCACCTGTAACAGTCGCGTTCAATGGCGCCTCGCCACTCACCGTCAAAACGAATCCGGGCAACGACGTTGTCGTCGGCGGACTTCCTGCCGGAATGATCGTTCTCGGCCGCCAACAGGGTGCAGAGTTCCGCCTGATCAGCGACCAAGCTTCATCTGCGATCGTCGCGGCGGCCGAAGCTGCTGCAGACCTTGCCGCCGACTATGCGGCATTGGCACTGAATGACCAAGTTTTGAACACTTTCGCGGGCAACGGCACTCAAACGGTATTCACGCTTTCCATTGATCCCGGCTCGAAAAACAACACCGATGTCAACCTCGACGGCGTGCTGCAGTTCAAATCGTCTTACTCGATCTCGGGCACGACTTTGACTTTCAGCGAAGCGCCTCCCGGCGATGGCATCGAAAACAACATCGAAGTCTCGTTCGGCGGCCGCATTAACATCAATGTCCCGGGCAGCGAAACCGTCGACGCCGACAAGATAAAGGCGACCGACATCGCCGCGATCCGCACCAAGCTCAGCGTCTACAGCAAGGCTGAGGTTGATTCGGCTGTCGCGGTTTCTTCTGGAGTTGCTGGCCGCCTCTACGGTCTGGCAGGTTCGCAGAACGCCACAGACGCGGCAAATGATATGGACTTTGCCACTGGCGAAGCCGCCAGCGCCGGCGCGTCTCCCGTCATCATGGTTCTTGCGTCCGCCATCACGAAGCGATCTGACGCCGCATGGGCTGTCGGTAGCGGCAACGGTGCCATGGACACAGGCACGAAGCCAACGACCAGTTGGCTGCACTGGTACGTGATAAAGCGGCCCGACACGGGCGTCGTCGACGTCTGCTGCTCGGCAAGCGCTTCAGCGCCTACGATCGGCGGGAACATCCCGGCAGCGTACACAAAGTATCGCCGGATCCGAAGCACCAAGACCGATGGCAGCGGGAACATCATTGCGGACTCCCAGGATGGCGACGAAGTGCTCTGGCAGACGGCAGTCAAGGAAAACGGCGGCGCTGCCTACAGCACCGGGACGACCGCTGCCTTGGTGACGCTGGCCGGCGTGCCTTCCGGGTTTAAGGTTCGCGCCATTCTAAATGCCACGTACACGTCGGCAAGCGACAGCGCCGGGGCCTTCATTAGCTCGCCCGACGAGGGTGATCAGGCGCTAGGCGTCGGCAATTCGCTCTTCAACATTACCAACATGCAGAACGCGAGCGAGAACGCCTCGGCCGGCATCGAGGTGCGAACAAATGCATCAGGCCAGGTACGCCATAAGGCGGGCGCTGCGGGCAGCCTCTATATCGCAACGCGTGGCTACATCGACCGTCGAGGAAGGATCTAATATGACACTTACGAAAATTCCAGCAGTTATGATCGATGGGAATGTTGGCACTGGCGGAGGCGGCACAAGGCTTTCCGTCTCCGCCGACAGCTACCCCGAGACCGATCTTACGACCTCGACGTTGTACTATGGCGGCACCACACTCGACATCTCATCTGCCGAGGCCGGGAAGAACTACGACGTTTTTCTGTCGCCGGGTGGTGTTCTCGTGATCGGGCCAGCGTGGACCAACTCGGTGACTCGCGCCATGGCTGTCCTCGAGGTCGATGGCCGCTTCGTCAACGCAGATGCAATTGGTTCGCTCGCCGCGGAAGCCGGCGAGCTTGTCGGCGGTTTCCGATGCCATGCCGCCGGCCAGACGCGAAGCACGCTGCAGTCGCGGTTAGTCTGGAGCCTGGGCGGTGCGGTGATCATGCCGGTAAGCCGCACGGATGCTACGGATAGTTGGTCTTATAGCGCTGCTGCATGGCGGCAGGCGAACGGCAGCGCGCTCAACCAAATTGAGGTCTTCAACGGCGTTTCCGGAAGAATGGTTCGCGTCGAAGCATCGGGCTACATGCTAAACGGAACCGGCACTGTTGTCGCCGGCTTCACAGGCATCGGCATCGATAGCTCGTCAGCCGATAGCTCGCAAACAAAGCGGCCAGGCGCGGCGTCGAACGTGTTTCCAATCCTTCCCTCTGCGGCGAGCTACAGTGGTTATCTCGGCCTCGGATACCATGAACTCCGGTGGCTCGAGCGTGGCACGGGAGGCGCGCAGACTTGGTACGGTGACGGTGGCCAGGCTAATGGCTACCAGACCGGCATTATCGGCTCGGTGGTAATCTGAATGGCGATGGTTTTTGGTGGCGCCGGCTTGGCGCAAAACAACTTCGCGAGCCCGGCCGCGTTCTACATCTATCCGGCCGGCGATGTGATCACTGGAGCAGATCCGGTTCTGGATCTGACTGGACGCATTGAGGTTGCGCGAGGAGACATAGGGCCGCGCACGGCAGTGATTGTCGTCATCGGGCAATCGCTCAGCGTGAACGAAGTGCCGACCGTATACATTCCGGTACATGGCGGGGCGATCGATCAGCTCAACATCTTCGACGGCAAGCTCTACCGGGCGAAAGACCCGCTTCTCGGTATCAACGTTTCAGGCGGTGCGGTGACCGATCTCCGCGGCACATGGATGTTGCGTATGGCCGACAAGCTCGTCGATGCCGGCCATTTCGATCGCGTGATCTTAGTGCCGATGGCGGTCGGCAATACGCGAGCCGATCAGTGGGCGAGTGAAACAACGGCGCCATATCTATTCAACAAAATCAACGTTGTGGCGTTGCGCCTGCGCGACGCGGGCCTGCCGTGCACTGCTATTATGTGGGGGCAAGGCGAGAGTGACACCATCGCAGGAACATCGCAAGCGTCGTATGCGGCGAGTCTGCAGAAGGTGATCGCCGAGTTCAATCACGCGATCCCGAATTGTCCAATCTTGGTCGCCCAGGAGAGCTACTATTACGGCGCCACGAGTGCGGCTGTTCTGGCCGCACAAGCTAGCGTCGTGAATGGCACGACTGTCTTCGCGGGCGAGAACGTCGACTCTATCGGTTCGGGCGGGCGTTACGACAACACCCATTTGAATGAAACCGGGGCGGATCAGCGCGCGACGCTGGCAGTGGCGGCGTTGATGGCAGCACTGGCGAGTTAGGGGCGGGCTTCGGCCGCTCGCTTCACGGTTTTGGTCGCGCGGACGTTCGTCCACATCGAATTCGGTCTAGTCCGATATTTGTCGTTGATTGGAAGGTTTGCTTGTAGCACTGTTGTCTTGGCTGTCGGCGAGACCAGCATTCGCGCTGATCTCGCCCCGAGGAGCCACCTAGCGCGGGAGAATACGGTTTGCCTGCAAGCTGATGCCGTATTCCCCGTTGCCAGGATCTTGAGTGAGACAGCATCACAGCCCAAAATCAAGCGGCGGCGATGGTCCGTCCAAGCGAAATCCCTGTTTTCCCCCAAATGCTCACAGAAAACAGAACCCTTGCCGTAATTTACCGGTCAGGATCCACCGACACCTGGGATTTAAGTCCCCTCTTTTGCAGTCAACATTTGGTTGACAAACACTCGTACATAGCCCATATACAGATCAACAGTTTCGAGGTGGGAACGGCCTCCCCACGCACCCGAAAGGGTTAGTAGCCGAAAGGTGAAGAGATCTAGGACTTGGCACCCTGGCGAAAATAGAAAGCCCCGCTCTGATGCGGGGTTTTTTATTTGGTTGATATGAGATGGCCTTTTCGAACGCGGTTTTCAAGCTTATCGCTGTCTATTGGATATGTCGATTTCACCATGTAGATTCCGCGACCCGTCGGCCTAATCAGCACAGCCACCAAAATGATCAGGCCGGCTTCATTCACCTCCCTGACTAGTTCAAATCCCTTCTCAGCGTGTTTTGGCGATTGCCCGACGTGGGTCGGATCGACGATGGTCTGCGACAAGTAGGGTACGCAGGACATGAAGCTGTCAGGATGCGACTTAAGCGCATGCTGTTGTGCTGGAATGGTGAATGTGACGTTACCTTCCGGAAGCTCTAACCCAAACGTTTTTAAGTGATGAACTGGAAGTTCCCCAAGCATCAACGGCTTGAAGCGAGGTATTTTCTTTATTTCGGTCAATTGGCATGCCCCATCCTGCGAGGCGGAAAATGCCATGCATCTGAAAAGTTGTCTATCTCTCTTTCCGCAATCGAACGCCTGGCCCTTCACCGTTTTCATCGATGAAGATGACCCCGGCCGTTTCCAGCGCGGAGCGAATTGCGGCCATGGTGCGGGGCATGAGCTCTTCGCCTCTTTCTAATCTGGACAAGGTGTCGACGGAGACATCGGCGAGCTTCGCCAAATCCCTCACGCCGAGCCCCAGCGCCGCACGCGCCATCTTGCATTGAATTGCGTTCATCGTGACAATGTACCGATTTCCTGTTGACGTCCCGATCTTGTTCGGTTATCAGTACATTATACCGATTTCAGAACAGACGCAACGAGGGCACCGAAATGACGCAGATCACGATTAATAAATTGCGCGCCAATGTCTGCTCGCAGCACCTCGACATCTTTCCGATTTTCGCCGAGGCGGTCGCAAAGGTCGATGAAGCCGATGCGGCTGGCTGCGAAGTCACGCGCGACATTGGATACGCGACCGTCGACGCCATCCTCGACGCTGCGGTCGATATCGTCCCGCGGGATATCGAGAACGTTCTCCACCGCATCGGCTGCGCCCACCAGTTGCTCGATACGGTCTATGACCGCGCATACCGGGGGCTTGAGATCGATGAGGTTATCAAGAAGCTGGAGGGGTTGCTGCGGGGTACTGCCCAAGGGCTTGCCGATGCCTACGCCATCGACATGCACGCCACGCGTCTTGACTTCTATTTGCCGCAGCGCACAGCCCAGCAGAATTAACCGTTTCGCCCTCGTATCGGTCCGGGAGTTCTACCCCGCGAAGCCGTAGAGGATAACGCCAGTTCGAATCTGGCCGAGGGCTCCAAGTTACCAATGGCCAGCGCGATCACCACCGTCGCGAATATCAGACGCGCGCTGGCCGGTATTTGAAATCGACATCTACTGCACTAGGTTCGATACAGTTCAAATCCTGTCGATCCACGAAGACGACAGGGTAGCGACGCCGCGTCACAACGGCGCCGTGGCCGGCACGGAGCCTCGCGTGATAACGGGGCTCCCCCGGTTCATCACGCCACCACAGCGCGCCGTCGGCCTCACCAGCCGGCGGTATTTCATGTTTAGATAGCGTTTCGTGCGCGGAATTCGTCGGGCCGCTTCACGTAGTCGTCAGCAGTCAGCCAAAGGGTGCCAACTAACAGCGGTGTCTTAGGACCAACTCGATCGTCGTCGGTAGGATAACGAATTGGGAAGACCTTGGTCTCGGCGTGCAATTCACCGAGCGCTGAGCGATATTCCTCGAATACCTCACGAGGATTGTTGATGTTCTCGGCGTCAGGAAACATGCCGCTTGCAACAGCCTCTAAGTGCGTGATGTCGGCATTGCGCCCGGCGGCCAGTCTGAGTGGCTCAACGAGATCCACCGCCCACATCTCATTGATTCGGTGACCGAACGCCCTGACCTTCGATTGGCCATTGTGAATGAGGCATCCCTTCAACAGTAGTTCAAGACCGTGCCCAGCGAGGTGAAGCGCAGGAGCAAAAAGCATATGGCTGCGCCCATCGACCATTTTGTTATCGAGGACACGGGCGGCTTCGAGGAAGCATTTCGCTCTACTAATAAACTTGCCCGCGTCGGTTTCATGGAAATCCTCATTCATGCTCGTCCCCATACCATGCGCCATTCATGTTCCACGGAATCCCCGCTACTCTAGGGAAAAGCCCGGAAAACATGGTAATTCTGGTTAAATTAGTGGCGCATGAAAAACCCGCCTCTAAGGGCGGGCTCTCCTTTAAGTCATTGACTCGATTGTAGAATTTTGGTGCCCCCGCCAGGGTTCGAACCCGGGACCCCCTGATTACAAATCAGGTGCTCTACCAACTGAGCTACAAGGGCAATAATTGCCCAACTAGCAGATTCTATGATTCTGTAAAGGGGAAATCCGTGTCTGCGCGGACTGGTCGGCTGCAGCTCAAAACGCTTGGCGATAGAAAACGTCCTTGTCGCGCAAGGCCTTTATCCTTTAGCTAGGGCAGCATCATAAAGGGCATTGCATGGGCCGTTCATTTCAGACGCTTTCCTTTCTCGCCTCACCGACGACGGAGGCGCTTGCCGCGCGCGAGGAGTTGATTGGCCTCTATGGTGACGTCCCGGCTGACGAAGCCGACGTCATCGTCGCGCTCGGTGGCGACGGGTTCATGCTGCAGACGCTGCACAACACCATGAACTCCGGCAAGCTGGTTTACGGCATGAATCGCGGCTCTGTCGGCTTCCTGATGAACGACTATCGTACAGACCGGCTTCAGGAGCGCATCTGCGTCGCCGTCGAAAACGTCTTCCGGCCATTGCAGATGACGACGGCCAACGCCGATGGCACCAACTCGACGGCGCTCGCCATCAACGAGGTCTATCTTTTTCGCCAGTCCTATCAAGCCGCGAATCTGAGGGTCATGGTGGACGGGCGCGTCCGTCTGGAAGAACTGATCTGCGACGGGCTGATGGTGGCGACACCTGCCGGATCGACGGCTTATAATCTTTCCGCCCATGGCCCGATCCTGCCGCTCGAGGCGCCGCTGCTCGCCATGACGCCGGTCAGCGCTTTCAGGCCGCGGCGCTGGAGGGGTGCTCTGCTGCCGAACAAGGTGACCGTCGATATCGACATTCTCGAGCCGGAGAAGCGGCCGGTGAATGCGGTGGCCGACAATACCGAGGTCAAGTCGGTGCTGCATATCCGCATCGCCCAGTCGGAGTATGTGACGGCGCGCATCCTTTCTGATCCCGACCGCTCCTGGTCCGACCGTATTCTCGCCGAGCAGTTCAAGGATTGAGACGATGGCCATGCTACGGATATTGATGACCAGCCTCCTGCTTGCTGGATGGAGCGTCACAGCCGAGGCTGCGCCGGCGCAGGATGCCCTCCTGCCGGCATCGGTGATTTTCGCGACCAGCACCGGCTACTGGGAGGACGACGGCAATGCACCTGATGTCGAGCGGGTGCCGACAGGCGCCGAGAGCGTCGCCAATCCCGAGGGAAAGGCCGCGCAGCGCCACGGCTACTACAAGCTCTTTGCCGTGCGCCAGCCGGACAGGACCTCGAAGGTCTATCTGCAGCAGGTCGCCCAGACCGAGACCGGCCCGGCGGTCGGCTCGACCATCGAGTTGCAGGAGTTCAGCGACCTGAAGCCTTACGTGACCGATATCCGCCCCGAGAATTCGAACGGCATCATCAAGGAGCCGGGGCTCTTCGCCACGGTCTATCTGAAGACCGACCCCGCCGCGGAGCCGGATGGCTGGACCGTGCTGATCGACGAATTCGGCGACATCACCGTTGAGAAGGCGACGAATTGAACGGCTGGGAATTGTTCAGGGGGGCATCTAAGAGATGAAACTGGGCTTTCGTGACGGCGTCCTCTACGACGAGAAAAGGTCGGACTGGGATGCCGCCGGACCCAGACCCATCAGTTGGTCCCTCTGGTATCCCGCCGCCGACGACTCGCAAAGCGAAGTCCCGGAAAGAAGCTGGTTCCATAAGCCGGCTGTCGCCCGCGATGCACCCATCCGGCCGGCGGCCAGGCTCTATCCCCTTGTCCTGTTGTCGCATGGCACCGGCGGATCCGCGGCCGGACTGGAGTGGCTGGCGCGACGCCTGGTCGATCGCGGATTTGCCGCGCTCGGCGTCAGCCATCACGGCAATACCGGCATCGAGCCCTATCGCGCTGAAGCCTTTGCCTGCCTCTGGGAGCGGGCGCCTGACCTAAGCTACATGCTTGATCACCGGGATGCGTGGCTCAGCGATCTCTCGGGCCATATCGATACGAACAGCGTCTTCGCAGCCGGATTTTCAGCCGGAGCCTATAGCGTGATGCTGCTTCTTGGGGCTGTCGCCCAGTTCTCGCAGTTCGAACCATCGAGGATGAAGCCGGGGAGCGCGCGCGGACCGAGAGAATTTCCCGACCTTGCCGATCATATCCCGGCATTGCTGCGCACCAGCGATGTGTTTCGCGATTCGTGGTCCCGGATGTCGAAGTCCTACCGAGACGACAGAATCAGGGCCGCCCTCATCTGCGCGCCGGGTCGGTCCGTTCTCGGTTTCAGCGAGGAAAGCCTGAAAGCTGTCGATGCGCCCGCCCTTATCCTGGTCGGTGATGCCGACAAGGCAGCTCCGGCCGAAGAATGTTCGTCGTGGCTACAGGCGCGGCTGCGGCGCAGCGTCCTTAAAATCTTCGGCGGCGGCCTTGGGCATTATGTCTTCGTGCCAGAGGGCACGGCGCTCGGCCTTGCCTTTGCGGCAGAACTCTTTACCGATCCCCCGGGCATCGAGCGCGCAGTCGTTCATGACGAGATCGCCGATCTGTCGGCGGCGCTGTTTCAAGACAACGACATCAGCGCGATGGCTTGAGTAAAGGAAAAGCCCCGTTTCCGGGGCTTTAGCGTCTCGATCTGACTAAAGCCTATTAGTCGACATCATCGACGACCGCGTCGGCGGCGCCGCTGATGCGGTGAGCAAGTGCTGCTTCCATGAACTCGTTCAGGTCGCCGTCGAGAACGTCGTCCGGCGCGCTGCTGGCGACACCGGTGCGCAGGTCTTTGACCATCTGGTAGGGCTGCAACACGTAGGAGCGGATCTGGTGGCCCCAGCCGATCTCCGTCTTGGAAGCGGCTTCGGCACTGGCGGCGTCCTCACGCTTCTTCAATTCGGCTTCATACATGCGGGCACGCAGCATGTCCCAGGCCTTGGCGCGGTTCTTGTGCTGCGAGCGCTCCTGCTGGCACTGCACGACGATACCGGTCGGGATATGCGTGATGCGTACGGCAGAGTCGGTGGTGTTGACGTGCTGGCCGCCGGCGCCCGACGAACGATAGGTATCGATGCGGCAGTCGCTTTCGTTGATCTCGATCTGGATCGAGTCGTCGACTACCGGATAGACCCAGATCGACGAGAAGGAGGTATGGCGACGCGCATTGCTGTCGTAGGGCGAGATGCGCACCAGGCGGTGCACGCCCGATTCCGTCTTCAGCCAGCCATAGGCATTGTGGCCCTTGACGAGCAGGGTCGCGGACTTGATGCCCGCCTCTTCGCCGTCATGGACTTCGAGAAGCTCGACCTTGAAGCGCTGGCGTTCGGCCCAGCGGGTGTACATGCGCAAAAGCATGTTCGCCCAGTCCTGGCTTTCGGTGCCGCCGGCGCCGGAATGGACTTCGAGATAAGTATCGTTGCCATCGGCTTCGCCGGAGAGCATGGCTTCCACTTGGCGACGCGCGGCCTCGGCCTTCAAGGCCTTCAACGAGTCTTCGGCTTCCTTGACGACGCTCTGGTCGCCCTCTTCCTCGCCAAGCTCGATCAGCTCGATATTGTCGTTGAGCTGCTGTTCGAGCTGCTTGACGCCGTTGATGCCGTCATCGAGCTGCTGGCGTTCGCGCATCAGCTTCTGCGCTTCGGAAGCGTCGTTCCAGAGGTTCGGATCCTCTGCCTTGTTGTTCAACCAGTCCAGCCGTCTTATCGCCTGGTCCCAGTCAAAGATGCCTCCTCAGCAGGGTGATAGCCTGCTTGGTTTCATCGACCACATTTTCGATTTCCGCTCGCATTTTCCTGCTTCTCTGTCTCGGTCTTCTCAGGTGCTGGTGACATAAAGACGCCCACCGCGGATGTAAAGGGCCGCAGCGGGCGTTCAAAAATTCGGCGACGGTCAGAACAGGCCGGGCGTGCCCGTCTGGACAGCCTGGTTCGCCTGCGGCGAGGTCTTCAGGATTTCCTCGGGCGCCATGGTGCTGTCCATACCAATCACCGAGAAGCTGTCGGCTGGGCCGGTGCCGGGCTTGAAGGCCTCGATGATGGTGTTCGGATCGCCGTCGCCAGCCGCCATGCCGGTCTTGCGGTCGATCGAAATCAGGTTCATGCCTGATGGAATGACGAACTTCGATTCCGGCGTGTCCTTGACGGCAGCCTGCATGAATTCGTTGAAGATCGGGGCGGAGAGAACGCCGCCGGTGCCGCCGCGGCCGAGCGGGGCCGGCGTATCAAAGCCCATATAAAGGCCTGCGACCAGATCCGGCGTGAAGCCGACGAACCAGGCATCCTTCTCGTCGTTGGTGGTGCCGGTCTTGCCGGCGACGTCGCGACCGCCGAGATCAATCTTGCCAGCAGCGGTGCCGCGCTGGATAACGCCCTGCATCATCGAGGTGATCTGGTAGGCGGTCATCGGGTCGAGAACGGTTTCGCGGTTGTCGACGATATTCGGCTCTTCCTGGTTCTGCCAGTCACCGGCATTGCAGCCCTCGCAGAGACGCTCCTCATGCTTGAAGATCGTCTTGCCGTAGCGGTCCTGGATGCGGTCGATCAATGTCGGCTTGATCTGCTTGCCGCCATTGGCAATGACCGAATAGGCCGAGACCATGCGCAATACCGTCGTGTCGCCGGCGCCGAGCGACATGGAGAGAACCGGCAGCATGTGATCGTAGATGCCGAAGCGCTCGGCATATTCCGCGACGATATTCATGCCGAGATCGTTGGCGAGGCGCACCGTCATCAGGTTGCGCGAATGCTCGATGCCCGAGCGAAGCGTCGATGGGCCGCCGACTTCGCCGCCGTAGTTTTCCGGCTTCCAGACCTGGCCGCCCGAGACGATCTCGATCGGCGCATCCATGATAACGGAGGCCGGCGTGTAACCATTGTCCATCGCCGCGGCATAGACGAAGGGCTTGAATGAGGAGCCCGGCTGGCGCATCGCCTGGGTAGCACGGTTGAATTCGGACTGGGAGTAGGAGAAGCCGCCGACCATGGCGAGCACGCGGCCGGTCTTCGGGTCCATGGCGACTAGGCCGCCCTGGACCTTCGGCGGCTGCTGCAGGCGGTAGGAGGTCGACGTGTCGTCGCCGAGCTTTTCGACATAAACGACGTCACCAGGGGCTACGGCGCCGACCGGCGATTTCGTGGTCTTGCGGGCGCCGTCGGCCGAACGGAAGGCCCATTGCATGTTCTTGGCGTCGATCGTGCCGCGCTGGCGGTCGGCTGCAACCTTGCCGCTTCCATCCTTGCCCGGCTGCAGGCCGATGTCGACGGTCGAGTCGGACACGGCAAGCACGACGGCAAGCCGCCATTCCGGAACGTCGGACAGGGTGGGAATATCGGCAAGCGCCTTACCCCAGTCACCGTTTGCATCGATCTGCTTGATCGGGCCGTGGAAACCGCGGCGCTCATCATAGGTGACCAGACCGTCCTGCAGCGCCTTGCGGGCAGCGAGCTGCATCTGGGGATCGAGCGACGTGCGCACCGAAAGGCCGCCCTCATAGAGGACCTTTTCGCCGTATTGGTCGATCAGCTGGCGGCGCACAGCTTCGGCGAAATAATCCGACGCGAAGAGCGAAGGGCCGGTGGTGCGAGCCGTGACGCCGAGCGGCTGCTTCTTGGCTTCCTCGCCGTCGCTCTGGCTGACGTAGCCGTTCTCGACCATCCGGTCGATCACCCAGTTACGGCGCTCGAGCGCAGCTTCCGGATGGCGGAACGGATGATAATTGGCCGGGCCTTTCGGCAGCGATGCCAGATAAGCGGCTTCGGCGACGGTCAGTTCGGTGACGGATTTGTTGAAATAGGTGAGTGCTGCGCCGGCGATGCCATAGGAATTCAGACCGAAGAAGATCTCGTTCAGGTAGAGTTCGAGAATCTTGTCCTTGCTGTAGGCCTGCTCGATACGGAAGGAGAGGATCGCTTCCTTGATCTTGCGGTCGATCGTCTGGTCCGAGCTCAAAAGGAAGTTCTTGGCCACCTGCTGGGTGATGGTCGAGGCACCGACCGGGCGGCGGCCGGAACCGAAATTCTGCAGGTTGACGAGGATTGCGCGGCCGAGGCCGGTCAGATCGACGCCAGGGTGATTGTAGAAATTTTTGTCTTCGGCCGACAGGAAAGCGGCCTTCACGCGGTCGGGAATGGCTTGAATCGGCAGGAAGAGACGCTTTTCCTTGGCGTATTCGGCCATCAGAGCGCCGTTTCCGGCATGGACGCGGGTGGTCACCGGCGGCGCATAGCTGTTCAAAACGGCATAGTCCGGGAGATCCTTCGCGACATTGGCGAGATAGATGGCAATACCCGCCGCCGCGACCAGAAACAGGACGCTGGCGATTCCGAAGAAATATCCAAAAAGTCTAACCATATTTCAGCTACCGGTCTCTTCGATCTTCAATCGGCGCAGCCGCAACGATTGCACAGATCAAGGCAATTTGCACGTTGCGCGGCTTACTCTATGAGCGCTACCGCCACAAGCCGATTTCGCGCCTCAGGCTGCGAAACATAAGCCGGAGTAACGGCGCGAATGTGAGCAAAATAGGGCTGTCTGCGCCGCATTCACCGCTGCGGCAGCGTTTCATTAGAACTGTCACATCCAAGCAACGCCCGTCGCCGCCGTCAATCTGAGGTATCTTGCTCAGAATTTGATTCATGCGGCGTACTTAAATCTTTGTTTTCATGCATGTCGCCGTACTGCAACCGCTACAGATTTTTAGGCGGCGGCCGTCAGCCGCCATTCGCCATGACGGCGGCGCGGTATCGCTTGACTGCGTCGGTCAAGAGACCGACGATCTTCCCGCGCCAGGCCTCGTCGAGCAGCAGTTTCTCGTCCTCGGCATTCGAGAGGAACCCGATCTCGAGAAGGATCGAGGGCACGTCAGGGGCCTGCAGCACGCGGAAGCCGGCATGACGGTGCGGATTGTTGATGGTGCCAACCTGATCCTTGAAAGAATTCAGCACGCTCTCGGCCAGCGAGATCGAGAAGGCCTGCGTCTCGCGCCGCGTCAGATCGAGCAGGATGTCGGCGACCTCGGGCGGCTCGGCGACCGTCTCCTTGCCGGCGATCTGGTCGGAGAGGTTTTCCCGTTCGGCAAGGTCGGCGGCGAGCTTGTCGGATGCCTTGTCGGAGATCGTGTAGACGGTGGCTCCGCGGATGTCCTTCTGCTTCAACGTGTCGGCATGCAGCGAAATGAAAAGGCCGGCATGGTTCTGACGGGCAATCAGCACACGCTGCGAAAGCGACAGGAACTCGTCATCCTCACGCGTCAGGAAAGCCTTGATGCCAGGCTCCTTGTTCAGCCGGTCGGTCAAAGCCTTGGCAAAGGCAAGCGTCACCTGCTTTTCTTCGGTCTTGGTGTCGACGCCGATCGCGCCGGTATCGATGCCGCCATGGCCTGCATCGACGGCGATGACAAAATCGCCGGGGGCGGCTTTTTCCGGTGCCGGAATGGCGCTCGTCGTCTGAGCCGCGTCAGTCCGATCGCTCCAGGATTGTGTCTTCACCAGTTCCGCAAAGGCTCGCTTGTCGATCATCTCGGCATCGAGCACGAGGCGATGCCCCTTGCCGGCCTCGTCGGCCTGCACTTTGGCAAGTGCCAGCTTCACCGGTCCAGTCGTCGTCAGCACGATGCGGGCGCTCTCCTCGTCCATCTTGCCGTAGCGGATATCCTTGAACAGGCCGCGGGCGGCAAGATCCTTCGCCGGAAAACCGAAAGCGGTCGCCGGAAGGTCGACGACGATGCGTTCCGGATTGGCGATATAGTGGACGGAGAAACGCGGCTCGCGATCGAAATCGATGACGATGCGGGTCCTTGCGTCGTCGCCGACGATGCGCGCGCCATAGGCAAGCAGCGGATCCCTGGCCTCGACAGAGCTGGCAGCGGCCGGCAGCAGACTAGCGGCCAGAAGCGCCGCCAGAACCCGCCTTGCGAATGTCGATCGCCGCGCTGCGGATTTCGCCGCGATCCGAGCCCTCTTAAACAATAAACCGCCACACCCTATCTGTATTGCGATGGACCCAACGCGGCTGCGGCCAACGTCCCCATGACGAAACACCCGCTGCGGCCTGCCGAATCGCGATCACTTTATCCCGAGCTTCTATGCGTTGCGAAATCCATCAATATTATGGCACATTTGGCTTTTCCCTTGCTATTGTGACACAGAAAACATACAACGAATTTCAGGGTAAAGTGTTGACGGGATAGAGTCGCCGCAAAGGCTGCCAGCCAGATCAGGACCTGGCGCCACACCGGTCATCGTCCGCCGTCTCATGCACTTAATCCCTAGAACTCGATCCTGATTTTCCGGCTTATTGTCGGAATTCATTGGTGGATCAGCCACCACGCTCTCAGGGAGCAAACTCATCGGACCCGAACGGGTCTTCGTATTTGTCGATCACGCTTGGTTGTTGATGGTTTCGCAGCAGGTTTTATCTGAAGTGTACAGGCCCCGGACCGAAATGGTTCCGGCTGCGGTCTGGCTGCTGCCCTCCCCCTCGCATCAGGCGCGACTTTCATTATCCGGCGCGGCTACAGTGGACCGCATTCTTTCTGTCTCAACAGCAGTCGGGAATGCGCTCTCGCGGCCACGCCGAGGAGCACAGCTTACATGGCAGACAAAATGCTTATCGATGCGTCTCACGAGGAAGAGACGCGCGTCGTTGTCGTTCGCGGGAACCGCATAGAAGAATTTGACTTCGAGTCCCAGCACAAGAAGCAGATCCGCGGCAACATCTATCTTGCAAAGGTAACGAGGGTCGAACCCTCGCTGCAAGCCGCCTTCGTCGATTACGGCGGCAACCGGCACGGCTTCCTGGCCTTCGCCGAAATCCATCCCGATTATTATCAGATACCGCTTGCCGACCGTCAGGCACTGCTTCGGGCCGAAGCCGAGGAGCATCGCCGCGACGAAGACGTCGAGCATGTCGAAACCGCGCCGATGGTCGATCTTTCCAAGCAGGATCAGCCGGATGTCGGCATCGCTCCGGCGGAGGCGCCGGAAGCGGCTGAAGAGACCGCAGCAGTAGAGGCCGCGGCATCACCCGAGGCCACCGAGGGAGCGCCGGCCAAGAAGGCAAGGCCGCGCCGCAGCCGCAAGAAGGTCGTAGAACCGGTTGCCGAAACGACCGCGACCGAGGATGCCGTTCCCACAGACGTCGAAGCCGAAGGCGCTTCGAGCGTCGACAATGAGGATGACGGTTCGACCGGCGGCGCGATGGCCGCGATGGTGGAAACCGACTCGATCTCCGAGGACGTCGATACCAGCAAGCGTCGTCACGATGACGACGACGACGATGACGATCACGGCGAAGAGGAAGTCATCGAATCGGTCGGCGCCGAAGACGCGATGGAAGAAGTGCCGGACCGCGTGCAGCGCAAGCCGCGCAAGCAGTACCGCATTCAGGAAGTCATCAAGCGCCGCCAGATCCTGCTCGTGCAGGTCGCCAAAGAAGAGCGCGGCAACAAGGGTGCAGCCCTTACCACCTATCTCTCGCTCGCCGGCCGCTATTCCGTGCTGATGCCGAACACGGCGCGCGGCGGCGGCATTTCCCGCAAGATCACCAACCCTGCCGACCGCAAGCGCCTGAAGGAAATTGCGCGCCTGCTTGAGGTGCCGCAGGGCATGGGCGTCATCCTTCGCACCGCCGGTGCCAACCGCACCAAGGTCGAGGTCAAGCGCGACTTCGAATATCTGATGCGCCTCTGGGAGAATGTGCGCACCCTGACGCTGGCGTCCACGGCTCCCTGCCTCGTCTATGAGGAAGGCTCGCTGATCAAGCGCTCGATCCGCGACCTCTACAACAAGGACATCAGCGAAGTCATCGTTTCCGGTGAAGAAGGCTATCGTGAAGCGAAAGACTTCATGAAGATGCTAATGCCGAGCCATGCCAAGGTGGTTCAGCCCTACCGCGACATCCATCCGATCTTTTCGCGTTCCGGCATCGAGGCTCAGCTCGACCGCATGCTGCAGCCGCAGGTGACGCTGAAGTCCGGCGGTTACCTGATCATGAACCAGACCGAAGCGCTGGTCTCGATCGACGTCAACTCCGGCCGCTCGACCCGCGAACATTCGATCGAGGACACCGCACTACAGACGAATCTCGAGGCTGCAGACGAAGTCGCCCGCCAGCTTCGCCTTCGCGACCTTGCCGGCCTGATCGTCATCGACTTCATCGACATGGAAGAGAAGCGCAACAACCGCGCTGTCGAGAAGAAGCTGAAGGAATGCCTGAAGAACGACCGCGCCCGCATCCAGGTCGGCCGGATCTCGCATTTCGGCCTGCTCGAAATGTCGCGTCAGCGCATCCGCGCTTCGGTTCTCGAATCCACCACGCAAGTCTGCTCGCATTGCGGCGGCAGCGGCCATGTGCGTTCGCAGTCCTCCGTCGCCCTGCATGTCTTGCGCGGCATCGAGGAATATCTGCTCAAGAACACCACGCACAACATCACCGTGCGCACCACGCCTGACATCGCGCTCTACCTTCTCAACCACAAGCGCCAGACGATCATCGATTATGAGAGCCGCTTCGGCGTTGCGATCATCATCGATGCGGACGGCTCGGTCGGCGCGCAACATTTCGCGATCGATCGCGGCGAACCGGTGGAAAACCCGGTCAAGATCGAAACGCTCTTCAACTTCGCAGCCATTCCCGAGGATGACGACGACGATATCGTCATCGAAGTGGATGAGGAGGAAGACGAAGAACTCGAGGAAAAGCCGGCTGTTTCCGAACGGCCCGTCGCGGCCCGCGCGGAAGGCGAAGCCGACGGCAACCGCAAGCGCAAGCGCCGCAGGCGCCGCCGCGGCCGCAACGGAAATGCCGAGCAGTCGGTATCGGCAGGCGAAGCCGGCGACGAGGATGAGGACGGTGACGACGAGGGCGGCGAAGATGATGAAAACACCGAAGCCACGACCGAGACACGCGCTGAAAGCGAAGAGTCGCAGCGCCGCAAGCGCCGCCGTCGCGGCAAGCGTGGCGGTCGCCGCAATCGCGCCGAGGATGGTTCCGAACTGGCGGCTGGCGAAGCCGGTGAAGACAATGGCAGCGACGAGGACGAAGGCGACGACGTTTCGAACGACGGCGCTCCGAGCGAAGCTGTAGCGGTCGAAGCGATTGCCGAACAGGCCGACGAAGGCCAGGCCGCGATGGCAGCTGTCGAGAGCGCGCCTGTCATAACCGAAGAGGTAAAGCCCGCCCGTGCCCGCGGCCGCCGTAAACCGGCCGCAGTGCCGGTCGAGGAACCGGTTGCCGAGACGGCACCTGTGGCCGAGCCCGAACCGGAATTGGTGGAAGCCTCCGCCGATCTCGAAACATCCGTTCAGGAAGAAGCAAAACCGGTTCGCGCCAACCGCGAATCCAACATCTCCTCCTCCGAGCCGACGGTGAAATCCACCCGCGTCGAGAATGTCGAAGGCGATGACGGCAAGCCGAAGAAAGCCGGTTGGTGGCAGCGCCGTGGCTTCTTCTGAACGCTGATATTCGGACGTAAACACTGAAATCCGGCCGCGGCGACGCGGCCGGATTTTCGTTTATGGCGGTGACTCGTCGCCGAGCTTGAACCGCCGCGACGTGGATGTGTATCTCTATGATAATCATACTCATGGGGCGCGATCATGCGGACGAATATCGGTATCGATGATGCCTTGCTCGACGCGGCAATGACCACCACGGGAAAAAAGGCCACCGTCGACCCGGCTTTGCGAAGCCTCGTTGAGAGGCACCGCCGCAAAAATGCGATCGTAGATCTTGCAGTGATAGGCTGGGAAGGCGACCTCGGCGCGATACGTCGCGACCGGCCGGACGATAAACGGTGATCGTCGTAGGACAATCCGATGGCCCAGCGTCTTGGCCTCAGGGATCGTCTGACCCCGCGGCGATCAGGCCGCTGGCGGATAGAGCAGGTCGACGATGTAGCCGGCGTCGAAGCGGGAATCGAGCATGCCGTAGGTGGAGCGCCAGCCGCCGGCAAGACGCGTCTCGATGAAGGCATCGGCAATGCGCCCTGCCCCAAGGCGATAGAGTTCGGCGGCACCGGCGGCGAGCGCCAGCTGTTCGACGAGCAGGCGCGCGGCGCCCTCATCCTGTTCACACAGCGCAATTGCGGCGCGCAGCACGTCGATGGTCTTCTTGCCGGCAGGGCCGAGATCGCGGGCAAGGCCGGCGAAGACCGTTTCGAACAGATCCTTGCCGCGGTTGAGCACGCGCAGCACGTCAAGCGCCATGACGTTGCCGGAGCCTTCCCAGATGGCATTGACGGGAGCCTCGCGGTAATGGCGAGCGATCGGGCGCTCTTCGATGTAGCCATTGCCGCCAATGCACTCCATCGCCTCGTAGATCAGCGCGGGCGCGATCTTGCAGCACCAGTATTTGGCGACCGGCGTCATGACACGGGCATAGGCCGCGTCCTCGGCATTGCCGCGCGCCTTGTCGAAGGCGTCGGCAAGACGGAAGGACAGTGCCGTCGCGGCGGCAACATCGAGCGCCATGTCGGCGAGCACGCGCGTCATGATCGGCTGGTTGACGAGCATCTTGCCGAAGACGCTGCGGCCGCGGGTGTGGTGCACGGCTTCGGCGAGCGAGGCGCGCATCATGCCTGACGAAGCCAGCGCGCAGTCGAGCCGGGTCAGCGTCACCATGTCGAGGATTGTGCGGATGCCGGCATCCGGACCACCGAGCAAGAAACCGAACGTGTCAGTGAACTCGACCTCTGAAGAGGCGTTGGAGCGATTGCCGACCTTGTCCTTCAGCCGCTGGAACTGCAGGCCGTTGGCGGAACCATCCTCCAGAAGGCGCGGCACGAGAAAGCAGCCCATGCCCTCCTTCGTCTGCGCCAGCATAATGAAGGCATCGCTCATCGGCGCCGACATGAACCATTTGTGCCCGGACAGCCGGTAGATGCCCTCGCTGACCTTTTCGGCAGCGCTCCTGTTGGCGCGCACATCCGTGCCGCCCTGCTTTTCCGTCATGCCCATGCCGATGGTCACAGCGGATTTCTGCATGGCGGGCTTGTTCGACGAATCATATTTACGCGAGAGAATTTTGGGCGCCCAGTCCTTCTGGACCGCGGGCGAGGCCGAGAGCGCCGCAACGGAGGCGCTCGTCATGGTCAGCGGGCAGAGATGGCCGGATTCCAGCTGCGACGTCAGATAAAACCGCGCAGCGCGAACCTTATGGGCCTCGTCCTTGGCCTCGGTATCGGCCTGGGGATCCCAGACGGAGGAATGCAGGCCGACCGACATGGAGCGGCGCATCAGCGCATGCCAGGCAGGATGGAATTCGACGACGTCAAGGCGCTCGCCACGCGGACCGTGGGTGCGCAGCTGCGGTGCGCCCTGGTTTGCCATGCGCGCCATCTCCTGCGCCTCCGGCGAGGTGACGTAGCGGCCCATGTTTTCCAGGTCTTCGCGGATGCCGCGCGGCAGGGCCGCCGTCAGGTCGACGATCAGCGGATCGGACCGATAGGCGTTGATGCCGGACCACAGGCTCGGCTGGTTGAGTTCTGCGAGTTTGTCGTCTGTCCGGTTGGCGGAGGTCATAATTCGCTTCTAGTGTAAGAACCCGGCAAAGGGAAACCGGAAGTTATGATTCGGTTCATTCTGCTCTATCGGAATTCGGGCGAAAATGCATGGGGACATAAGCCTTTGCCCACAGCACATGCTTGCCCCGGCGGGCAGCACTCTTTATAGACCCGCCAGAGACAGCAAGAGGCAGGGTCATGGTCTTTTTCCCCCACCGCCACCTCATCGGCATCAAAGGCCTCACCGAGCAGGATATTACCTATCTTCTCGACAAGGCCGATGAGGCCGTCAAGATCAGCCGCCAGAGAGAAAAGAAAACGTCGACGCTGCGCGGGCTGACGCAGATCAACCTCTTCTTCGAGGCATCGACCCGCACGCAGGCCTCCTTCGAGCTTGCCGGCAAGCGGCTCGGCGCCGACGTCATGAACATGTCGGTTGGCAATTCCTCGGTGAAGAAAGGCGAAACGCTGATCGACACGGCGATGACGCTGAATGCGATGCGCCCCGACGTGCTGGTGATCCGCCATTCGAGCGCCGGTGCCGCCGCCCTTCTCGCCCAGAAGGTCTCCTGCTCAGTCGTCAATGCCGGCGACGGGCAGCACGAACATCCGACCCAGGCGCTGCTCGACGCGCTGACGATCCGCCGCGCCAAGGGCAAGCTGTCGCGCATCATCGTGGCGATTTGCGGCGACGTGCTGCATTCGCGGGTGGCGCGCTCCAATATCCTGCTGCTCAACGCGATGGGCGCCCGCGTCCGTGTCGTCGCGCCCGCGACCCTCCTGCCTGCCGGCATCGCCGAGATGGGCGTCGAGGTCTTCCATTCGATGCAGGAAGGGCTGAAGGACGCCGATGTGGTGATGATGCTGCGGCTGCAGCGCGAGCGCATGTCCGGCGCGTTCGTGCCTTCGGTGCGCGAATACTATCACTTCTACGGACTCGACGCCGAAACGCTGAAGGCGGCGAAGGACGATGCGCTGGTCATGCATCCCGGCCCGATGAACCGCGGCGTCGAGATCGCCTCGGAAGTGGCGGACGGGCCGCAGAGCGTCATCGCCGAACAGGTGGAAATGGGGGTCGCGGTGCGTATGGCCGTCATGGAGACGCTGCTCGTCTCGCAGAACCAGGGTCCCCGAAGCGATGGAATGATGGCATGAGCAACCCGATCGTCCTCAAGAACGTCCGCATCATCGATCCCTCGCGCAATCTCGACGAAGTCGGAACGATCATCGCCGAAAACGGCGTGATTCTCGCCGCCGGCCATAAGGCGCAGAACCAGGGCGCCCCTGATGGAGCCGTCATCCGCGACTGCACGGGCCTTGTCGCGACGCCCGGCCTCGTCGATGCGCGCGTCCATGTCGGCGAACCCGGCGGCGAACACCGTGAGACGATCGCCTCAGTGAGCCGGGCGGCGGCGGCCGGCGGCGTCACCTCGATCATCATGATGCCGGACACCGATCCTGTTATCGACGACATTGCGCTCGTCGAATTCGTCAAGAAGACGGCGCGGGATACGGCCGCCGTCAACGTCTATCCCGCAGCCGCCGTCACCAAGGGCCTTGCCGGTGAGGAGATGACGGAGATCGGCCTGTTGATGCAGGCAGGCGCCGTCGCTTTTACCGATGCCCATTCCAGCGTCCACGACACACAGGTGCTGCGCCGGATCATGACCTATGCGCGCGAATTCGGCGCCGTCGTCTGCTGCGAAACGCGCGACAAATATCTCGGCGCCAACGGCGTCATGCATGAGGGGCTTTTCGCCAGCTGGCTCGGGCTCTCCGGCATTCCAAAAGAAGCCGAACTCATCCCGCTCGAGCGCGATCTGAGGATCGCGCAGCTGACGCGCGGTCGTTATCACGCCGCGATGATCTCAGTGCCGGAATCGGTCGAGGCGATTGAACGCGCCCGCAGCCGCGGTGCCAAGGTGACCTGCGGCATCTCGATCAACAATCTGGCGCTCAACGAAAACGACATCGGCGAATACCGCACCTTCTTCAAGCTCTATCCGCCGCTGCGTCCGGAAGACGACCGGGTGGCGATGGCCGACGCCCTTGCGAGCGGCGCGATCGATATCATCGTCTCCTCGCACGACCCGCAGGACGTCGATACGAAGCGTCTGCCCTTCGGCGAGGCGGAGGACGGCGCGATCGGCCTCGAAACCATGCTGGCGGCAGCGCTCAGGCTTCACCATGGCGGCCAGGTGAGCCTGATGCGGCTGATCGACGCCATGTCGACCCGCCCCGCGCAAATCTTCGGCCTCGCGGCCGGCACGCTGAAGCCAGGCGCTGCCGCCGATATCGCGCTGATCGATCTCGATGAGCCTTGGCTTGTCGCCAAAGACATGCTTCTCTCCCGCTCGAAGAATACGCCGTTCGAGGATGCGCGCTTCAGTGGGCGGGCGGTCGCAACATACGTCTCGGGAAAGCTTGTCCACGCAATTTAGAACCGACACAATCGCCGTCCATCCCCCAGCGGGAGAAGGCTGACTCGAGGATGGAGAGGCTGAGGGGGCATATGTTATCCAATCTCATGTCATGGCAGATCACGCTGCCGATCGCGCTTGCCGCCGCCGTTATCGGCTATCTCTTCGGCTCGATCCCGTTCGGCCTGATCCTGACGCGCGCCGCCGGCCTCGGCGACGTGCGCAGCATCGGCTCCGGCAATATCGGTGCGACCAATGTGCTGAGAACAGGAAACCGGACGCTCGCTGCGGCGACGCTGCTGCTCGATGCGCTGAAGGCATCGGCTGCCGCCTGGGTCGTCAGCTATTTCCTCGGTGAGGAGGCCGCTATCATCGCCGGCTTCTTCGCCTTCATCGGCCATCTCTTCCCGGTCTGGATCGGCTTCAAGGGCGGCAAGGGTGTCGCCACCTATATCGGCACCCTGCTCGGCGTCGCGCCGATCATGGTCGTGCTCTTCGCCGCCGTCTGGCTGGCGGTCGCTTTCACTACCCGCTACTCCTCGCTGTCGGCGCTGGTTGCCATGCTTGTCATTCCGGTTGCGCTGTGGATACTGGGCAACGAAAAGGTTGCAGCTGTGATGGCGATCATGACCCTCATCTCCTACTGGAAGCACAAAGCGAATATTTCGCGCCTGATGGGCGGGACGGAAAGCAAGATCGGGGCAAAGGGGTAATGGATGCGCTGAGCGCCGGACCAAAAGGCGTTGTTCTGACCGAACGGCAAAGAATTGCCTGGCTGCGCCTCATCCGTTCCGACAATATCGGCCCTGCCACCTTTCGCGACCTCATCAATCATTTCGGTTCGGCCGAGGCAGCACTTGCCGCACTGCCGGAGCTTTCGGCACGCGGTGGCGCTACGCGAGCAATCCGCATCGCCAGTGAGGGCGAGGCGCATCGGGAACTCGAGGCGGCGCATCGCTTCGGCGCCCGCTTCGTCGGCATCGGCGAGCCGGACTACCCGCAAGCGCTGAAACAGATCGACGGCGCGCCGCCGCTTCTGGCCGTCAAGGGCACACTTGCCGCTGCCAAACGGCCGGCCGTCGGCATCGTCGGCTCGCGCAATGCCTCGATCGCAGGCGCGAAATTCGCGGCGATGGTGGCGCGCGACTGCGGTCGGGCGGGTTACACAGTGGTCTCGGGGCTAGCACGCGGCATCGACACATCAGCCCACCGGGCAAGCCTCGATACAGGCACGATCGCGGCGCTCGCCGGCGGTCTCGACCAGCCCTACCCGCCGGAGAATATCGGCCTGCTCGAAGAGATAACCGGCGGCAACGGCCTGGCGGTGAGCGAGATGCCCTTCGGCTGGGAACCCCGCGCCCGCGACTTCCCACGCCGAAACCGGCTGATCGCCGGCATCGGGCTCGGCCTCGTCGTCATCGAAGCGGCGGCGCGTTCGGGCTCGCTGATCACGGCGCGGCTTGCCGGCGAGTTCGGCCGCCTGGTGTTTGCCGTGCCCGGCTCACCGCTCGATCCGCGCTGCCATGGCACCAACGGCCTGCTGAAGGACGGTGCTTCGATCGTCACCGCACCCGCCGATGTCGTCGAGGCCCTGGCGCCGCTTGCGCAATTCGACCTGTTCCCGTCATCGATGGCGGAGGAACCCGCGCCTGACGGCAAGCCGATGTCGATGCCGCCCGGCGATTCCGATCGAAACCGCATCATCGATGCGCTCGGGCCGACGCCGGTCGAAATCGACGATGTCATCCGCCATACCGGCCTGTCGGCATCCGCGGTCTATCTCATCCTTCTGGAACTCGATATATCGGGAAGGCTGCACCGGCATCAGGGTGGTCTTGTCTCGCTTTCCGATTGAACCTGGGTACACATGAGGCGGCGGCTTTGCGAATTGCCGAACCCTGAGTCGAAGACCTTTGGCAACCCATCTGGAATTGTATTTTCCAAACGCTCTTCCTTCGGCTGCAGAAGACACAAGAGGTAAAATTGTAGCAAACCCCTTGACCGCGGCGATTTCCCTGTCCATGTCGGAGGGCCGATATCCATGTTGCGGTGTGTGTCGCGCTGGCTTCAACGCTGGCGTCGTTTCCTTTTTAGAGAATCATCATGAATGTTGTAGTGGTGGAATCGCCTGCCAAGGCCAAGACGATCAATAAGTATCTGGGTCCGGGATACAAAGTGCTCGCCTCCTTCGGCCATGTGCGCGATCTGCCTGCCAAGGACGGTTCAGTTCTTCCTGATCAGGATTTCGAAATGATTTGGGAGGTCGATAGCGCCTCCGCCAAGCGCATGAAGGACATTGCCGACGCGGTGAAGTCCGCCGATGGCCTGTTTCTCGCGACCGACCCCGATCGCGAAGGCGAAGCGATTTCCTGGCACGTTCTCGACATGCTGAACAAGAAGCGGGTGCTGAACGGTAAACCGGTCAAGCGCGTCGTCTTCAATGCCATCACCAAGAAGGCGGTGCTCGACGCGATGGCCGATCCGCGCGACATCGACGTGCCGCTGGTCGATGCCTATCTCGCGCGCCGCGCGCTCGATTATCTCGTCGGCTTCAATCTTTCGCCGGTGCTCTGGCGCAAGCTGCCCGGCGCACGTTCGGCCGGCCGCGTCCAGTCTGTGGCGCTTCGCCTCGTCTGCGACCGCGAATCCGAGATCGAGCGCTTCATTTCGGAAGAATACTGGAACATCTCGGCGCACCTGAAGACGCCGCGCGGAGACGAGTTCGAGGCAAGACTGGTTTCGGCGAATGGCAAACGGCTGCAGCCGCGCGCAATCGGCAACGGCGAGGATGCCGGCCGGTTGAAGGCCTTGCTCGAAGGCGCGAGCTACGTCGTCGACTCGGTCGAGGCGAAACCGGTCAAACGCAATCCCGGACCGCCCTTCACGACCTCGACGCTGCAACAGGCCGCCTCCTCCAACCTCGGCTTCTCGGCCTCGCGCACCATGCAGGTTGCCCAGAAGCTCTATGAGGGCGTCGATATCGGCGGTGAGACGGTCGGTCTCATTACCTATATGCGAACCGACGGCGTGCAGATGGCGCCCGAAGCGATCGATGCGGCACGCAGCGCCATCGTCGACCAGTTCGGCGCGCGCTACATGCCGGAGAAGCCGCGCTTCTACTCGACCAAGGCGAAAAATGCCCAGGAAGCCCACGAGGCGATCCGTCCGACCGATTTCTATCGGTCGCCCGACCGTGTGCGCAAATTCCTCGATGCCGACCAGATCCGGCTCTACGAGCTGATCTGGAAGCGCGGCATCGCCAGCCAGATGGCGTCGGCCGAGATCGAGCGCACGACGGCTGAAATCACAGCCGACAACAAAGGCGAGAAGGCCGGGCTGCGCGCCGTTGGTTCCGTCATCCGTTTCGACGGCTTCATCGCCGCCTATACCGACCAGAAAGAGGACGGCGAACAGAGCGACGACGGCGACGAGGATGGCCGCCTGCCAGAGATCAATGCGCGCGAAGCGCTCGCCAAGCAGAAGATCAATTCGACGCAGCATTTCACCGAACCGCCGCCGCGCTATTCGGAAGCGACGCTGATCAAGAAGATGGAAGAGCTCGGCATCGGCCGCCCCTCCACCTATGCCGCGACTCTGGCAACGCTGCGCGACCGCGACTATGTGACGATCGACAAGCGCAAGCTGATCCCGCAGGCCAAGGGCCGGCTGGTGACGGCTTTCCTCGAGAGCTTCTTCACCAAATATGTCGAATACGACTTCACCGCCGATCTCGAAGAGAAGCTTGACCGGATTTCCGCCGGCGAGTTGAACTGGAAGCAGGTGCTGCGCGATTTCTGGAAGGATTTCTTTGCCCAGATCGAGGACACCAAGGAACTGCGCGTCACCAACGTGCTGGATTCGCTGAACGAAGCGCTGGCACCGCTCGTTTTCCCGAAACGGGAGGACGGCAGCGACCCCAGAATCTGTCAGGTCTGCGGCACCGGCAACCTGTCGCTGAAGCTCGGCAAATACGGCGCCTTCGTCGGCTGCTCGAACTATCCGGACTGCAACTACACCCGCCAGCTCTCCTCCGAAAACGGCGGAGAAGCGGACGGCGCAGCGCTCAACGAGCCGAAGAACCTCGGCACCGATCCGACCACCGGCGAGGAACTGACGCTGCGTTCCGGCCGCTTCGGCCCCTATATCCAGCGCGGCGACGGCAAGGAAGCCAAACGCGCCTCGCTGCCGAAGGGCTGGAAGCCCGAGGACATCGATTATGAAAAGGCGATGGCGCTGATCTCGCTGCCGCGCGATATCGGCAAACATCCCGAATCGGGCAAAATGATCTCGTCCGGCATCGGCCGCTATGGGCCGTTCCTCCTCCATGACGGTTCCTATGCCAATCTGGAGACCGTCGAGGACGTGTTCTCGGTCGGCCTCAACCGCGCCGTGACTGTTATCGCCGAAAAGGCGAACCAGGCACCCGGCCGGGGCGCGCGCGGTACGCCGGCAGCGCTGAAGACGCTCGGCGATCATCCTGATGGCGGCGCCATTACCGTTCGCGACGGCAAATACGGCCCCTATGTCAACTGGGGCAAGGTCAACGCCACACTGCCGAAGGGCAAGGATCCCCAGGCGATAACCGTCGAGGAGGCGCTCGCCTTGATCGCCGAGAAGGCCGGAAAGACACCTGTGGGCAAAGCGGCCAAGACGAAAGCCAAGCCGAAGGCGGCGGCCGCCGAGGCCAAGAGCACCAAGACGGCCGCCAAGCCGAAGGCAACGAAGGCGAAGGCGCCCGCGAAATCGAAAAAGAGCTGACGTGAGCAGGATACCGCGCGAAAGAACAAATCCCGCGGGCAAGCGCCCGGGCAAGATCGGCCGCCCGGGCAAGGATGCTCCCGCCGTCGAGCCGCTGAACATAGTCCACGGCGCTCTGCCTTCACGCGAGGTGGTTCTGCGCTTCATCGCCGATCATCCGCAGAAGGCGTCCAAGCGTGAACTCGCCAAGGCTTTCGGCCTGAAAGGCGATAGCCGCGTCGAGCTCAAGCAGATGCTGCAGGAGCTCGAGCAGGAAGGCATGCTGCAGAAGAACCGCAAGTCGCTGATCCGTCCCGGTGCGCTGCCGCCTGTCACCGTTCTCGATATCACCACACGCGACAAGGATGGCGATCTGATCGGCCGGCCAGCGGAATGGCCTGAGGATCAGGGCGTAGCACCCGCCGTCGCCATCCGCCAGCAATCGCCCGCAGGCCGCCAGGGCAAGGGCAAGGCGCCCGTCGCCGGGCTCGGCGACCGCATCCTGGCAAAGATCTTCCCGGCCGCCGATCGCGGCGGGCCGGCGTATACGGCGCGGATCATCAAGGTGATCGACAGGCGCCGCGGCGCCTCGATGGGCGTCTTCCGAACAGAACCGGGCGGTGCCGGCCGGCTGCTGCCGATCGAGCGGCGCGGCGAGGAGATGGTGATCGATCCTGATTTCACCGGCGGCGCCAAGGACGGCGATCTGGTCGAGGTCGAAATCGCCCGTCTCGGCCGCTTCGGCCTGCCGCGCGCCAAGGTGCTTTCCGTCGTCGGTTCCGTCGGTTCGGAAAAAGCGCTCTCGATGATCGCAATCCATGCGCACGGCATTCCGCATGTCTTCCCGCCGGCCGTCATCGCCGAAGCGGAAGCCGCAAGGCCCGCCACCATGTCGCATCGCGAGGATTGGCGCGACGTGCCGCTGATCACCATCGACCCGGCCGATGCCAAGGACCATGACGACGCCGTCTATGCCGAGCTCGATCCCTCGCCCGACAATCCCGGCGGCGTCCTCGTCACCGTCGCGATCGCCGACGTCTCCTGGTATGTCCGACCCAATTCGCCGCTCGACCGCGAGGCGCTGAAGCGCGGCAATTCGGTCTATTTTCCGGATCGTGTCGTGCCGATGCTGCCCGAGCGTATCTCTAACGATCTCTGCTCGCTGAAAGAAGGCGTCGACCGCCCGGCGCTCGCCGTGCGCATGAGCTTTTCCGGGGAAGGCCGCAAGATCGGCCACATCTTTCATCGCATCATGATGAAGAGTGCCGCCAAGCTCTCCTACCAGCAGGCGCAGGCGGCAATCGACGGAAAGCCGGACGATCAGACCGGCCCGATGCTCGAACCGATCCTGAAGCCGCTCTGGCACGCCTATGAGGTGATGAAGCGCGGACGCGACCGGCGCCAGCCGCTGGAACTCGACATGCCGGAGCGCAAGATCCTGCTGAAGCCCGACGGCACTGTCGACCGGGTCGTCGTGCCGCCACGTCTCGATGCGCATAAGCTGATCGAAGAGATGATGATCCAGGCGAACGTCTGCGCCGCCGAGACCCTGGAAAAGAAGCGTCAGCCGCTGATCTACCGCATCCACGACGGTCCGACGCTTGCCAAGCAGGAGATCCTGCGCGAGTTCCTCGCCACGCTCGGCATCTCGCTTGCCAAGGGCGGAAACATGCGCGCCAACAACTTCAATGGCATTCTGGCGAAGGCGGACGGCACGCCGCATCAAACCATGGTGAGCGAGATGGTGCTGCGTTCGCAGAGCCAGGCGATCTACGGTCCGGAGAATATCGGCCATTTCGGCCTCAACTTGATGAAATATGCCCACTTCACTTCGCCGATCCGCCGCTACGCCGATCTCATCGTGCATCGCGCCCTCGTCGGCTCGCTCGGCTTCGGCGAAGGTGGCATCACGCCCGAAGAAGAGGCAGCGCTCGACGATATCGCCGCCGAAATCTCGACCTTCGAGCGCCGGGCCATGGCAGCCGAGCGCGAGACCGTCGACCGGCTGATCGCGCATCACCTCAGCGGCCGGGTCGGCGAGGAATTTGCCGGGCGGGTCTCGGGCGTGACGAAATCGGGGCTTTTTGTGGCCCTACCGGACTATGGTGCCGACGGTTTCGTCCCTATATCTACGCTCGGCACCGATTACTTCATCTATGACGAGGCGCATCAGGCGCTTTCCGGTGAAAAGACGGGGCTCGGCTATCGCCTGGGCGACAGCGTCACCGTGAAGCTTGCCGAAGCGATCCCGCTTGCCGGCGCGCTGCGTTTCGAAATGGTCAGCGAGGGCCGCGAGATGCCGGCGGCGGTGCGCTCCTTCCACAAGGCGGGCCGCCGCGACAGGGGCCAGGTCCGCAAGAAGCCCGGAACGAGGCCGCCGCGCGGACGGCACTAAAGCGCGTCGCAATCGTTCAGATTGGCTCCCCGCGCCGTAGGTCCTTGTGTTTACGCATGTCGTTACGGCGAAACCGCAGCACAGTTTCGCGCGATATGCTTTAGATCCGAAGAGGAACATGCGATGAGCACACCGACCGATCCGGCTGCCCGCTACGGGGGTACGCCCGAGGTCGAGCGTCCGCTTGGGCGCTCCATCATGCGCGGGTTGATGAACCGCTGCCCTGCCTGCGGCAACGGCAAGCTCTTTCGTGCCTTCCTGAAGCCGGTCGATCATTGCGCGGCCTGCGGCGAGGCGATGCATCACCAACGCGCCGACGACCTGCCACCCTATATCGTCATCCTCGTCCTCGGCCACGTCGTGGTCGGCGGCTATATGCTGACCGACATGACCTTCGTGCTGCCGGTCTGGGTGCATCTCGCCATCTGGGCGCCGATCACCGTCATTACCGCGCTTGCCTCGATCCAGCCGATCAAGGGCGGGGTTATCGGTCTGCAATGGGCGCTGCGCATGCACGGCTTCGGCGGAGAGAGTGATGGTCCGGACGATTATGACATCCCCGGCCGGTCGAATTAGCGCCTTCACCTTCCAGACATATTTAACGTGTAGTGCCAGCCCTCCACCGACCACCACCCAAATGCGGGAGCCAACGATCCTCAAGACCTGACATGGTTAGCATTTCTTGCCCGAACGGGCTTTACATTCCGCAGATGGTCACTCACATCGGAAATACTGCGAAGCGGCATCCGTCACCTGGATTTGGCACGTCCGTGTCTATCTATCTGATGGGACCGACCGCTTCGTTCGCGCAGCTCTCTAAGGATGGATAAATGTCTCAGCCGAGAACCGGCACACCGGGCGATGTCGAAGAAATCCATTGGCCTTCTCTGGTGGCAGCCATCTCGTCCATATCCGCCGTCGGCATAGCAATCGGCCTCGGTCTGCCCCTCCTCAGCATCATCCTCGAAAAACGCGGCATCTCGTCCACCCTGATCGGGCTCAACACGGCGATGGCCGGGGTCGCGGCGATGGCCGCCGCACCTGTTACCACCCGGCTTGCCCATAAATACGGCGTTGCGCCGACGATGCTCTGGGCCGTGCTGATTTCGGCGCTGAGCGCGCTCGGTTTCTATTACGCGCAGGATTTCTGGATGTGGTTTCCGCTGCGTTTCGCCTTCCATGGCGCGACGACGACGCTGTTCATCCTCTCCGAATTCTGGATCAACGCCGCCTCGCCGCCTTCCAAGCGCGGTTTCGTGCTCGGCATCTATGCGACGGTGCTTTCCCTTGGCTTCGCGGCCGGACCACTGCTCTTTTCGATCCTCGGCAGCGACGGCATCTTCCCCTTCCTGATCGGCGCCGCCGCCATCCTGCTTGCGGCCATCCCGATCTTCATCGCCCGCGACGAAAGCCCGGTGCTCGAGGAAAAACCGGAGCTGCATTTCATGCGCTACGTTTTCCTGGTGCCGACGGCGACGGCGGCGGTCTTCATCTTCGGCGCGGTCGAAGCGGGCGGGCTGTCGCTTTTTCCGATCTTTGCGGTGCGCGCCCATTTCACCGAATCGCAGGCCGCACTGCTGCTCACCATGATGGGTGTCGGCAACGTCATCTTTCAGATCCCGCTCGGTCTGCTTTCCGACCGCATCGCCGACAAGCGGCCGCTTCTGGCCGGCATGGCGCTGATGGGCTTCATCGGCTCGATGATGTTGCCGCTGTTGCTCGACAACTGGCTGCTGATGGCCGGGCTCCTGCTTTTCTGGGGCGGCTGCGTCTCAGGACTCTATACGGTCGGCCTCAGCCATCTCGGCTCGCGGCTGACCGGGTCCGATCTTGCTGCGGCCAATGCTGCCTTTGTCTTCTGTTATGCGATGGGAACCGTGGCCGGCCCGCAGGCGATCGGCGCGGCGATCGATGTCGCTGGAAATAACGGTTTTGCCTGGGCGATTGCGGCATTCTTCGGTCTTTACGCCCTACTTTCCGGCATCAGACTGATGTTCATCCGAAAACGGGCTTGACTTTTCGGGCGGGATTCGTAGTTTCGCGCTAGGATTTGCCGTGGAGCCCATCCGGCTTCCACGGCTTTCATTTTCTTAAAGGCAGGACGACCATGGCCAAGGCTACAACAATCAAGATCAAGCTGCTGTCGACAGCCGACACCGGTTTCTTCTACGTCACCACGAAGAACAGCCGTACGATGACGGACAAGATGACGAAGACGAAGTACGACCCGGTTGCAAAGAAGCATGTCGAGTTCAAGGAAACCAAGATCAAGTAATCACTTGGCCTGACGGATTTCAAAAAAGCGCGCGCCCTCGGGTTGCGCGTTTTTTATTGCCTGGATTGATCGTCTTCAAAAGTGATAGCGCAAACAGAAAAACGCCGCCCTTCCATCTTCGGGAAGTGGCGGCGTTTTCTTGAAAGGGGGTCGGCCAGCATGCAAAACGGCACGAGGAACCGCTATAACTTGCCTACTAGCCGACCGACCCCACGACCCAGGAGATGCGGCGGACCTGAGCATCATGGGGTATCGACAACTCCTCAACGGGAGCGCTTCTCTTATGAGCCGATAATTTGCGCAAAAATGAAAGAAAATCAACAAATTCTTAATGGTGAATGTTTGCAGCTTGATTCTATGGTTAAAAGTCCAGTTTTGGGACATACAAAGATTTATCGGCTCTGCTTGGACTCGAAGCGTAGCGCCTGACCTTTCGAAGAAATTCGACAATTAAACTTAATAACTTAAGCCACCCCTCCCCTTACGTGGGGTGATGCCGCCGCAATCTATTTGACCCTGTCGGCGGCAGGCAGTTTTTATATTCTCCATTTCATTTTGAGCTACGGGCTGATGCTCTCAAGACTATCGTGCGGCAACACATCCGCAGCAACGCAGCGTGTCCATTTTTGGGCTATTGAACTGCAAATTTTTCGTTCCGCCCTGCACAGGCGAAGATTAAAAATCGGTAACAATTGGCTTACCGCGGTGGAAAACCCGCATATGGCGGCAAATGATTCGTCACGCGGCCGCAGCGACCACACGGTTGCGGCCGGTATTCTTGGCCTCGTAAAGAGCCAGATCCGCCTGTTTCATCAGCTGGCCCGGGGTCAGCACCGACGCAATACGCGAAGCGATGCCGAAGGAAGCAGTGACGTTCAGCGCTTCCCCGGAGTGTTTCAGCATGAAGGGAGCAGTTTCGATCGCCGCGCGCAGGCGCTCGGCGACGGCGGCGGCAATTTCTGGGGAGGTGTCGGGCATCACGACGACGAATTCCTCTCCACCGTAGCGGCAGGCGAGATCGGCACCGCGGATGGTCGAACGGACGCGACTTGAAAATTCCCGCAGCACCTCGTCGCCGCCGTCATGGCCATAGGTGTCGTTCACATGCTTGAAGCGGTCGATATCGGTGATCAGCACCGAAAGCGGCCGGCCGCGCGCCATCGAACGGTTGAAGAGCACGTTCAGGTGATTGTCGAGATAGCGCCGGTTATAAAGGCCGGTCAGCGGATCGGTCACGGCAAGCTCGATCGTCTGCTTGACGCTGGCGCGCAGGCGGTCGTTGTAGCGCTTGCGGCGGATCTGCGTCAGGCTGCGGGCGACCAGTTCGTTGGGATCGACCGGGCGGATAATGTAGTCGTTGACGCCGAGATCGAGCGCGCGCACGACCATGTCGTCAGCGCCCTGCTCGGTGATGATCAGGATCGGCAGGAAGCGTGTGCGCTCCAGCGAGCGCAGCTGTGAGCAGAGGCGAAGCGGATCGTAATCGTCGAAGTTGGCGTTGACGATAACGAGATCGAACGCGCTTTCGGCCGCTTCGAAGAGGGCGGCCTGCGGATCGGAGAGGGCAAGCACGTCGGCGACGGGCTTCAGCGCCTTGATGATGCGCTCCTGCGAATTGGCGCGGCCGTCGACGAGCAGGACCTGAGCCGTCTCGTCGGCACGGCCCTCGCCTGCCCGCGTGAGGTCGTCGATGCCCATCGTATGGGCGGTGTCGGCTCGGATGCGCAGCTCATCGCTCAACGTCTTCAGCCGTAGCAGGCTCTTCACCCGTGAGATCAGCTGCAGATCGTTGACCGGCTTGGTGAGAAAATCGTCGGCACCCGCCTTCAGGCCGCGCACACGATCGGTCGGCTGGTCGAGCGCGGTGACCATGACGACTGGAATATGGGCGGTCTTCTGGCTGGCCTTCAGCCGCTCGCAGACCTCGAAACCGTCTATGCCGGGCATCATGATATCGAGCAGGATGAGATCGACCTGGTTGCGCTCGCAGATCGCCAGGGCCGTGTAACCATCGGCCGCGGTCATCACGTCGAAATACTCCGCAAGCAGCCGCGCTTCGAGCAGCTTTACGTTGGCCGGAATATCGTCAACCACCAGTATTCGCGCAGTCATCAGCGTCTTTCCGATGCGTCAGGCATCGCCCAGATAGGTCTTGATCGTCTCGATGAATTTCGGAACCGAGATCGGCTTGGAAACATAGGCCTCGCAGCCGCCCTGGCGGATCCGCTCCTCGTCGCCCTTCATCGCGAAAGCCGTAACGGCGATGACGGGAATCACATGCAGCTCGTCGTCTTCCTTCAGCCATTTGGTAACTTCGAGGCCGGAGACCTCGGGAAGCTGAATATCCATCAGGATGAGGTCGGGGCGATGCTTGCGCGCCAGATCGAGCGCCTCCATACCGTTTCGGGTCTGGATCGTCGTATAACCGGACGCCTCGATGAGGTCGCGAAAGAGCTTCATGTTGAGCTCGTTATCTTCTACAATCATCACCTGTTTGGGCATGACAAGCTGTCCCTACGTCCGTTCGCGCAGCGGTTCGTCCCATGAGAAAGGCACATGCGGACAAATAGCTCGTGAAACCGATAGCGCACGCTACCGGTATTTGGTTGAAGAAAAGGTAACTTACCCAGCGAAATGCAAAGCAACTTCAAGACTTCGAAACAACAGGCTGCCGATCCGCACGAGACGGCGATCGCTGTGCTCGGCTGGCTTGCCGACGATCCCGACATGTTCGGCCGCTTTCTCGCCCTGACGGGTGTGGCGCCCGGCCAGGTGCGCAACGCCGTCAACGATCCGGGATTCCTTGCCGGCTTGATGGATTTTCTGATGAACCACGAACCGACGGCCATGGCTTTCTGCGCGGCGAGCGGCATAAGCCCGGAGACGGTGACAGCCGCCTGGCGGCATTTTTCTTCGCCGGGCCTCGATTCCGGAGAATACTGATCGTGGCCTCCGAAGAATTCGATATCTCGCATATCCGCCTTGGCGAACGGCCGTTGATCGTCTGTGACGTCGACGACGTCGTGCTGCAGTTCATCGGTCCCTTCCAGCTTTTCCTTCAGAGCCAGGGTCACGCGTTTCTGCCGCGATCGTTCCGGCTTCACGGCAATATCGTCTCGCAGGCCGACGGCGTGGAGATCGAAGATCGAGAGGTTAGCCGGCTGATCGAGGAATTCTTCGAGGCCCAAGAGCTGTGGCAGACGCCGCTCGACCGCGTGGTCGAAACGCTCGACCGACTTTCCGAAGAGGCCGATGTGCTTTTCCTCACAGCCATGAGGCCGCGTTTCCAGGACCAGCGCCGACGCCTGCTGGACAGGATGGGTCTCGTCTTTCCGCTGCTTGCCACCGAACAACCCAAGGGGCCGATCGTTCACGCATTGCATGCCAGCCGCTCCCTTCCCGTCGTCTTCATCGATGATATGGCGCGCAATCTGCATTCCGTCAGGGATCACGTCGCCGATTGTCTGCTGATTCACCTGATGCCGAACTCGCCCGTCCATCGTTTCGCACCGGCCGCCGCCGACGACATCACCCGCGCCACCGACTGGACGCATGCGGCCGAGCTGATCGAGGCGCATTTTGTTTCCGGCACTGTCACGCACGCAGTTCCAGCCGCATGAGCGGACGGCCGTCCTTGCGCCGAGCTACCGTTTCGAAACCGGCGGCATCGAAGATCGCCGTCGAGCCGATGCAAAGCGTTACGGATTTCGACTGCGTCACATGATCGATCGGACAGGCTTCGAGCAGCCGCGCTCCCTGGCGCCGCGCATGGTCGATCGCGCCGGCGCGCAGCCGATGGCTCATTCCCGTGCCGCGCAGTTTGGGCAGCAGGAAAAAGCAACTGACGGCCCAGATTGATGGATCATGCGCATCGCCCTCCTCCAGTGGCCGCGAGACGGTGCGCGGCGAATTGAACTGCGGCACGTCGTGGCGCGGCCCGACCTGCACCCAGGCGACCGGCGCGCCGCCGGCATAACAGAGGATACCAGGCGGCGGGCCGGCCTTGATCCGCTCCCGCATATGCGCCTTGCGCTCGTCTGCCGCCATCTTCGTCCTCACCGCATGAGGCAGGCGCAGCGCGACGCACCAGCAATTGTAGAAGGCCCCTTGCGGACCGAACAAGGTTTCGAAGTCTTCCCAGCGTCCCGCCTTCACCGGCTCGAAAAGAAGGTCGTTATCCAAAGGCAAAGCTCCCACCCTCTCTTGTGACTCGGAAGCATAAGGCGTAACTTCACGACGTTCAATCTTTGTTCTCATCATGACGCCCGCGCCTGACAAGACACCCGGCTTCTGTCGCGACTGCCTTGCCGAGCAGAAGGGCGAGGCGCGCCGTTGCGTTTCCTGCGGCAGCCCCCGTCTCGTGCGCCATCGCGAACTCTACGCATTGACGCTTGCGCATATCGATTGCGACGCCTTCTACGCAGCCGTGGAGAAACGCGACAATCCTGATCTTGCCGACAAACCTGTCATCATCGGCGGCGGCAAACGCGGTGTGGTTTCCACCGCCTGCTATATCGCCCGTATCCACGGCGTGCGTTCGGCCATGCCGATGTTCAAGGCGCTGGAGGCCTGCCCTCAAGCGATCGTCATCCGTCCGGACATGGAGAAATATGTCCGGGTTGGGCGCCAGGTGCGCACCATGATGCAGGATCTGACGCCGCTGGTGCAGCCGCTATCGATCGACGAGGCCTTCCTGGAGCTCGGCGGCACCGAGAGGCTGCATCACGATCCGCCGGCGCGCACGCTGGCCAAATTCGCCCGTCGCATCGAAAAGGAGATCGGCATCACCGTTTCGGTCGGGCTTTCCTATTGCAAATTCCTCGCCAAGGTCGCCTCCGATCTGCAGAAGCCGCGCGGCTTTTCGGTCATCGGCCGCGAGGAAGCGGTCGAGTTCCTGGCGCCGCGTCCCGTCACTACGATCTGGGGCGTCGGCAAGGCCTTTGCGGCGACGCTGGAGGCGGACGGCATCCGCACCATCAGCCAGTTGCAGCAGATGGAAGAAAACGACCTGATGCGCCGCTACGGCAGCATCGGCCAACGGCTCGCACGGCTGTCGCGCGGCATCGACGACCGAGAAGTGCATCTCAACGATGCCGCCAAGAGCGTTTCGTCGGAGACCACCTTCTTCGATGACATCTCGCGTTATGACGATCTGGTGCCGATCCTGCGCAACCTCTCCGAAAAGGTCTCCTGGCGGCTGAAGAAAAACGGCATTGCCGGCCAGACCGTGGTTCTGAAGATGAAGAGCGCCGATTTCAAATCGCGCACCCGCAACCGCAAGCTCGAAGACCCGACCCAGCTTGCCGACAAGATCTTCCGCACCGGGCTCGAGCTTCTCGAAAAAGAGACTGATGGCACGAAGTTCCGTCTGATCGGCATCGGGGTCACCGATCTCGGCGATGCCGCCCGCGCCGATCCGCCCGATCTGATCGACCAGCAGTCGGGCCGGCGGGCGGCGGCCGAAGCGGCGATGGACAAGCTGCGCGACAAATTCGGCAAGCGGACGGTCGAGACCGGCTATACGTTCGGCAACAGCAAGCGCGATCACTAACGCGTGAGGCCTGCCAGCCAGGCGGCCCATAAAATCTTCCTTAAACTTCGTCCCATAATGTGCCGGGCAAGTATTGCGTATGGTTGGGTCTCATGTTCTCGCGTCTCGTCTTCGGCCTCGGCTTGCTGTCGGCCACCGCACTCGTGCACCCCGCTCTTGCCGCGGATGCTGCGCGCACGCTGCAGATCTTCGTCTCGAAGGACAAGCAGTCGCTTGCGGTCTATGATGGCACCGAGGTCGTCGCGACCTCGAAGGTCTCGACCGGCAAGGACGGCCACACGACGCCGAGTGGCATCTTCTCGGTGCTGGAAAAGCAGAAATACCACGAATCCAATCTCTACTCGGCAGCCCCGATGCCGTTCATGCAAAGGCTGACCTGGTCCGGCATCGCGCTGCATGAATCCAATTCCGTGCCGCGTTATCCAGCCTCGCATGGCTGCGTGCGCATGCCCGGCTCCTTCGCAAAAATGCTCTATGGCATGACCGACCTCAGTGTCCCCGTCATCATCAGCGACGGTGAGCTGGTGCCGCGGCCAATCGACCATCCGACCCTTTTCCGTCCAGATACGCCGACGGCAATGCCGCTGCTTTCGGATGTCGAACTGCGGCCCTCGATGCTCGACAGCCCCGAGAAGCCGGTCCAGGTGGCGATGAACGATACCGCTGCGATGCCGATGCCGGCAGTGCAGCCGATTGCAGCGACAGAACCAGAGCCGCCGTCCGAGCCGATCAGCATGCTCGTCACGCGCCGGACGCTGCGCGAGACGGTGATCGACATCCAAACCCTGCTCAACCAGCTCGGCTTTTCCGCCGGCAGTCCGGACGGCTTGCTCGGTCCGTCGACGGTGCAGGCGATCAAGGCTTTCAAGACGCTGCGGCCGGCGGAATTTGCCGCCGACAGGAGCCTGGTTTCCGACACGCTCCTCAGAGAAGCCTATGCCGCGGCTGGCAAGGGAGAGCCGCCCAACGGCGTTATCATGGTGCGGCAGTCCTTCAAGCCGATCTTCGAAGCGCCGGTGACGATCGCCGATCCGGGACTGGCGCTCGGCACACATTTCTTCACGCTGCATGCGATCGATGAAAAAGCCGGCACGGCGGACTGGCTCGGCATCACGCTCGAGAACAATCTCTCCCGCGAGACGATGAAGCGGCTCGGCATCAGCAATCAGGAAAGCTCAATCATTACAGGCAAGCCGATCGCCCGTTCGCTCAGCCGGATTACCATCCCCGATGAGACCCGCCGCAAGATCGACGCCCTCATCGCGCCCGGCTCGACGCTGACGATCTCCGATACCGGCCTCGGCCGGGAGACCGGCGAAGGCACGGATTTCATCACAATCACCCGCGGGTAATCAGACGAGCTCGACGTCGACGACGCCAGGAGCGGCGCGAAGGGCGGCGGCAATCTCCGGCGTGATGCGGTATTTCTCCGACAGCGCCACTTCCACCTCGCGTTTGCCATCCTCCTTGATGACGATGAAGGAAACCAGGCCGTCGCCCTTGGCGTTCAGATGGCCGGCAACCATCCGCAGCGGTCCGGAGTCACGGACATAGACGCGTAGTGCCTTCTGCATCTGCAGCGACTTTTCCTCCAGCGACTGGATCGTCTGGATGCGCAGGCCGATGCCCTCCGGCCGCTCCTCGCCCGTCGCGGTCAGCACGAAGGATTTTCCCGACTCGAGCACGTCGCGATACTGGTTCAGCATTTCCGAAAACAGCACAGCTTCGAACTGGCCCGAAGAATCGGAGAAGACGATGATGCCCATCTTGTTGCCGGTGCGGGTCTTGCGCTCCTGCTTCGAGATGACGGTACCGGCAAGTCGCGCATTGGCCGCGCCCTGTTTGATGGCGGCGGAAAACTCGGCAAAGGTCTGCACCCGCATCTTCTGCAGGATGTTGTTGTAGGAATCGAGCGGGTGGGCTGTGAGATAGAAGCCCAGCACCTGGAATTCCTTGAGCAGCCGCTCGGAGGGGAGCCAGGGCGAGAACGGCGGCAGGGAGATCTTCTCAGGCCCCGACGTCAGCGTGCTGCCGAAAATGTCCGACTGGCCGCTCAGCTTGTTCTCCTGGGCGCGCTGGGCATAACCGAGAACACGGTCGAGGCCGGCTGCCAGCTGGGCGCGGTCCATGTCGAAACAATCGAAGGCGCCGGCATAGATCAGGCTTTCGAGCACGCGACGATTGACCTGACGCGGATCGATGCGCAGGCAGAAATCCTCGATGCTGGCAAAGGGCTTGTTGCCACGCACCTCGACGATATGGTCGACGGCGGATTCCCCGACGCCCTTGAGGGCGGCGAGCGCGTAATAGATGCGGTTGTCGCCGGTCTCGAAATGGCGGAAGGAGCTCTGCACCGAGGGTGCGATCACTTCGATGCCGAGGCGCTTGGCATCCTGGCGGAAATCATTGACCTTTTCGGTGTTGGACATGTCGAGCGTCATCGATGCAGCGAGGAATTCGACCGGATAATGCGCCTTCATGTAGGCCGTCTGGTAAGAGACGATGGCATAGGCGGCGGCATGCGACTTGTTGAAGCCGTAATTGGCGAACTTCGCCAGCAGTTCGAAGATATTGTCGGCCTGCGGCTTCGATACGCCATTCTTGACGGCGCCAACGACGAAGCGTTCGCGCTGCTGGTCCATCTCAGCCTTGATCTTCTTACCCATGGCGCGACGCAGAAGGTCGGCTTCCCCCAGCGAATAGCCAGACAGCACCTGGGCGATCTGCATCACCTGTTCCTGATAGACGATGACGCCCTGGGTTTCCTTGAGCAGGTGGTCGATCATCGGATGGATCGATTCCAGCTCTTCGTCGCCGTGCTTGCGGGCATTGTAGGTCGGGATATTCTCCATCGGGCCGGGACGGTAGAGCGCCACCAGCGCGATGATGTCCTCGATGCAGTCCGGCTTCATGCCGATCAGCGCCTTGCGCATGCCGGCACTTTCCACCTGGAACACGCCGACCGTCTCACCGCGCGACAGCATCTCGTAGGTCTTCTTGTCATCGAGAGGAATGGCCGCGAGATCGACCTTGACGCCGAGCTTGGCGACGAAATCGACCGCGACCTTCAGCACCGTCAGCGTCTTCAGGCCGAGGAAGTCGAATTTGACCAAGCCCGCCTGCTCGACCCATTTCATGTTGAACTGGGTGACCGGCATATCGGAGCGCGGATCGCGATACATCGGCACCAGCTTGGAAAGCGGCCGGTCGCCGATGACGATACCGGCGGCGTGAGTCGAGGCGTGGCGGTAAAGCCCCTCGATCTTCTGGGCGATATCGAGCAGGCGCGCGACAACGGGTTCCTTCGCCGCCTCCTCCTGCAGCTTCGGCTCCTCCTCGATCGCTTTGGACAGCGGCGTCGGATTGGCCGGGTTGTTCGGCACGAGTTTGCAGATCTTGTCGACCTGGCCGTAGGGCATTTCCAGCACACGGCCGACGTCACGAAGGGCGGCGCGCGCCTGCAGCGAACCGAAAGTGATGATCTGCGCCACCTGCTCGCGGCCATACTTGGCCTGGACGTAGCGGATCACCTCTTCGCGGCGGTCCTGGCAGAAATCGATGTCGAAGTCCGGCATCGAGACGCGTTCCGGATTGAGGAAGCGCTCGAAGAGCAGCGAAAAACGCAAGGGATCGACGTCGGTGATCGTCAAGGCATAGGCGACCAGCGAACCGGCGCCCGAACCACGGCCGGGACCGACCGGAATGTCATGCTGCTTGGCCCATTTGATGAAGTCGGCAACGATCAGAAAGTAACCGGGGAAACGCATGCGCTCGATGACGCTGAGTTCGAAATCCAGCCGTTCGCGATAATCCTTTTCCTCGTAACCCGCCGACATGCCGAGCGTTGAAAGTCGCATGTCCAGCCCTTCGACCGCCTGGCGGCGCAGCTCGCTCGCCTCGGCGCGTTCGGCCTCCTCGGCATCGTCGGTCGCACCGGTGAAGCGTGGCAGGATCGGCTTTCTGGTCTTCAGCACGAAGGAGCAGCGCGTGGCGATCTCGATCGTATTTTCCAGCGCTTCCGGCAGGTCGGCGAAGAGCTTGACCATCTCGGCCCGGCTCTTCAGATAGTGATCCGGCGTCAGGCGAAAGCGGCTGTCGTCGGAGACGATGGCGTTGTGCGCGACCGCCATGAGCGCATCATGGGCGTCGTAATCGTCGCGGGTCGGAAAGAAGGCCTCGTTGGTCGCAACCAGCGGCAGGTCGTGGGCATAGGCGAGCCCGATAATCTTCTGCTCGTGCCGCTTGTCATAGGTGCCGTGCCGCTGCAGTTCGACATAGAGCCTGTCGCCGAAGAGGCGCTTCAGCGTGAGCAGCCGGGCTTCCGCCTGAGCGGGATGGCCTTCCTTGATGGCCACGTCGACCGGCCCGGTCAGCGCGCCGGTCAATGCGATCAGCCCTTCCGTGCCTGCCTCCTCCAGCCAGGAGGCACTGATATGAACAGCCTGGTTGCTCTCGCCGCCGAGATAGGCCCGGCTGACAAGATCGACCAGCCGTTCGTAACCGGCATCCGTCGCGGCAAGAAGAACGATCGCCGGCAGCTTGACCAGGGCCTGCTGGCCGCCGCGCTTTTCCGTTTCCAACCCGTCTCCCATATCGATCGAGACCTGACAGCCGATGATCGGCTGCAGGCCTTCCTCCATCGCCTTCTGGGAGAATTCGAGGGCGACGAACAGGTTGTTGGTGTCGGTAATCGCAATCGCCGGCTGGCTGTCGCCGGTCGCCTTGTAGAGGATCTTCTTCAGCGGCAGCGCGCCCTCGAGAAGCGAATAGGCGGAATGGACCCTCAGGTGGATGAAACCCGGCGTACCGCCGATCGCCTCACCCGTTGAACCCTTTGCCGTATCCGCCATGACATGCCTTCCCAATCATCCGAATGAATCGGACGCATTGTCGGCATAGAGGGCGATGATGTCCAGAAGAAGTCCCGCGTCCGGACCGCATGATTTCCATGCGGTCCCCTGAAAACTTTAGAGCGCCATGACGATGAGCGAGAAGCTGGCAACGAACATTGCGATGGAGGTGAATGCTGCGATATCACGGATCATGTCAGTCATCGGGCTCTCCTTTACTCGTTATGTTTTCAATTTGTTCCATGTATGTTCCATTGTCAACAGGAATCTTTTCCTCCTTTCTTGCGTTTGAAAATCACAGGAACTAGGCGAGGAATCGGCTAAAGGGCCGTCGTTCGATGTGATCGGCAGCAGCCTTGCCCTTTCTCGATCCGCCGCAGGGCGACTCTAATTACTGCCGGCCTTCGTTCACTTTATGTTCTTTACATGCCAGGGTATGTTTGCCAACATCGGGCCGAGAGGAGAATGACATGCTCGATATTGCGATGCTGAACGAATTCATCGTGGAGGCGAAGGCTACGACCTATGTGGGCGGCGGCGCGGCGCGCGCGCCCTGCCGGCCGAGTTCCCACGATATCGGTTACGAACGCGGCGATTGGCGCTATCTCGACAGCTATTTCGGCGGGACCGATTTCGCCGGACAGGAAGTGGTGTGGCTTGCCGACGAGCCCGTCTGGGCGATGAATTATTTCGGCTGCGTCATTAGGCCTGAGCTCATCGACGGCACAGCAGCCGGAGCGGTGATCAAGGCTGCACTTTCGGCAATGTATCGAGACGGCCGGTTTCTTGGCGGAATGGAATTCGACCATCCGTCCGGCCGCTATATCGACCGCAGCGAAGGCGCCTGCGAGCGGTTCAGCGGCAGCGAATGCATCATGGTCGATAACCAGAAAGCCTATATGCTCGACTATCGCGGCGGACTGATCGTTCCCTGATCGCAGCCTTAAAGCGCATCGCGTCAATCTGGATTCATGCGACGCGCTTTAGGTCTTTGATTTATGCGTGTCGTTATCCCGAAACCGCTGCACACTTTTGGGCGATATGCATCAGAAATCGACGATCTTGCCGTCGGAGATCGTCACACGCCGATCCATGCGGCGGGCGAGCTCGTGGTTATGGGTGGCGATGAGGGCAGCAAGGCCGGACTGGCGCACCAGCGCTTCCAGCGCCTCGAAGACGTAGCTCGCCGTTTCCGGGTCGAGATTGCCGGTCGGCTCGTCGGCAAGAAGCAGGGTCGGCGCATTGGCGACGGCGCGGGCAATCGCAACGCGCTGCTGCTCGCCGCCGGAAAGCTCGCCGGGGCGATGCGAGCCACGATGGCCGATGCGCATATAATCGAGAAGCTGGCCGGCCCGCTCTCCGGCTTCCTTCCAGGACAGCCCGGCGATCAGCTGCGGCATCATGATATTTTCGAGTGCCGAAAATTCCGGCAGCAGGTGATGGAACTGGTAGACGAAGCCGATTTCGCCACGGCGGATGGCGGTGCGTTTGTCATCGCTCAGGCCGTCGCAGGCATGGCCGTTGATGTTGACTTCACCGCCGTCCGGATGCTCCAGCAGGCCGGCGATATGCAGCAGTGTCGACTTGCCGGTGCCGGAAGGGGCGACGAGAGCGACAGTCTCCCCCTTCGATATCGAAAAATCTGCGCCCTTGAGGATCGAGAGCAGCGTATCGCCCTGCCCGTAATGGCGCTCGACGCCGGTAAGCTTGAGAACGACGTTGCGTTTCATGAAGGCGGCATTCCTTATTCGTAGCGCAGGGCCTGCACCGGATCGAGCCTGGAGGCACGCCAGGCCGGGAAGATGGTCGCGATGAAGGAGAGCGTCAGCGCCATGGCGACGATCGAGATCGTTTCGCTGAGATCCATCTCGGCCGGCAGCTGGCTGAGGAAATAGACCTGCGGATTGAAGAGCACGGTGCCTGAAATCCAGGAGAAGAACTGGCGGACGGATTCGATGTTGACGCAGACGAGAACGCCGAGCAGCACACCGGCAATGGTGCCGACGATGCCGATCGCCGCGCCGGTCATGAAGAAGATGCGCATGATTGCGCCGGCGCTGGCACCCATGGTGCGCAGGATGGCGATATCGCTGCCCTTGTCCTTCACCAGCATGATGAGGCCGGAGATGATGTTCAGCGCCGCGACGAGCACGATCAGCGTCAGGATCATGAACATGACGTTGCGCTCGACCTGCAGCGCCGAGAAGAAGGTCTGGTTGCGCTGGCGCCAGTCGGTGATGGCGATCTGGCGGCCGGCCGCCTCTTCCACCTTGGGCCTGAGATTGTCGATATCGTCGGGGTCATCGACGAAGAGCTCGATCGACTGCACCAGTCCCTCGGCATTGAAATAGAGCTGCGCTTCCTCGAGCGGCATGAAGATGATCGAGGAATCATATTCCGACATGCCGATCTCGAAGAGGCCGGAAATCTTGTAGGACTTGATGCGCGGGCTGACCCCCATCGGCGTAATGTCACCATCTGGCGACGTCAACGTAATGAGGTCGCCGACGCGCAGACCGAGCTGATCGGCCATGCGGGTTCCGATCAGCACGCCCTGGCCGGAGGCATAACCCACCATGTCGCCGGATTTGATGTTGTCGGAGATCGTTTTGAGCTTGGTCAGGTCCTCGGCGCGGGCGCCGCGCACCAGAGCGCCGGTGCTGCCGCCGGCCTGGGCCGAGGCGAGCACCTGACCTTCCACCAGGGGTAGCGCCATCTTGACGCCCGGTACGGCGGCGAGTTTGCTGCTGAGGATAGGATAATCGGTGAAGGGGCCGTCGACCGGCTGGACGATCATATGGCCGTTGATGCCGAGGATGCGCGAGACGAGCTCTGTACGGAAGCCGTTCATGACGGCCATGACGATGATCAGCGTCGCAACGCCGAGCATGATGCCGACGAAGGAGAACCCGGCGATGACCGATATGAAAGCCTCCTTGCGGCGGGCCCGCAGATAGCGCCACGCCACGAGGCGCTCGAAGGTGGAAAATGGCTTGCTAGCCGGACCCAAGCCGGATTTTGAACTCCGGTCCACTGCTGCCTCCGCCATTTTGCCTCCGTCTCCTTAAGCCACGAACCTGTTGATCGCCGCTTCGATGGTCATCGTTTCGCGGGCGCCGGTCTTGCGGTCTTTCACTTCCACTTCGCCGCTCGCGACCGCGCGCGGGCCGGCGATGATCTGGACGGGCACACCGATCAGGTCGGCGGTCGCGAATTTCGTGCCGGCCCGATCGTCGGTATCGTCATAGAGCACATCCTTGCCGGCCCTGGTCAGCGCGGCATAGATCAGCTCGCAAGTATCGTCACAGGCCTGATCGCCCGCCTTCATGTTGATCACGACGACATCGAAGGGCGCGACCGATGCCGGCCAAATGATTCCGTTATCATCATGCGATGCTTCGATGATGGCGGGAACAAGGCGTGTCGGGCCGATACCGTAGGAACCCATATGAACGAAGTGTTCCTTGCCGTCAGGTCCCTGCACTTTCGCGCCCATCGGCTCGGAATATTTCGTGCCAAAATAGAAGATGTGGCCGACTTCGATGCCGCGCGCCGACAGGCGGTCGCCTTCCGGAACGGCGTTGAAAGCCGCCTCGTCGTGCATTTCCGAGGTCGCCGCGTAGAGCGAGGTCCATTTATCGAAGATCGCCTGCAGGCCCTCGACACTGTCGAAATCGGTGTGTTCGCCAGGAATATCGAAATCGACGAAATCCTTGTGGCAGAAGACTTCGGATTCGCCGGTATCGGCGAGGATGATGAATTCATGGCTGAGCTTGCCGCCGATCGGGCCGGTGTCGGCGCGCATCGGGATGGCGCGCAGGCCGAGCCGGTCGAAGGTTCTGAGATAGGCGGCGAACATCTTGTTATAGGAATGCTCCGCCCCTTCGCGCGTCAGATCGAAGGAATAGGCATCCTTCATCATGAATTCGCGCGAGCGCATGGTGCCGAAGCGCGGACGGATCTCGTCACGGAACTTCAGCTGGATATGATAGAGATTGAGCGGCAGGTCCTTGTAGGACTTGACGGAGGAGCGGAAAATATCCGTCACCATCTCTTCGTTGGTCGGGCCGTAAAGCATCGGCCGATCCTGACGGTCCTTGATGCGCAGCATCTCCTTGCCATAGGCGTCGTAGCGGCCGCTTTCCTGCCAGAGTTCGGCCGATTGCAACGTCGGCATCGACAGCTCGATGGCGCCGGCGCGGTTCTGCTCGTCGCGGATAATCGCGTTGACCTTGTCGAGCACGCGCTTGCCGAGCGGCAGCCAGGAATAGATGCCCTGCGACTGCTGGCGGATCATGCCGGCGCGCAGCATCAGCCGGTGGGAGACGATTTCCGCTTCCTTGGGGTTTTCCTTGAGGATGGGCATGAAATAGCGGGACAGACGCATGGCGGATTCCGGAGCGGTTGAGATCCCGCAGTAGGCGGAATCGAAAGACCATTGTTAATGTCGGGAGCGTTCATAGCCGCTTCGCGGCAGGAAGGAAACCCGCAACGGATGCCGGCAACCTCCCGGAAGCGCATGTTCGCACCCGCAAAATGAAAGGGGCTGAAAAAGCGCGTGTTTATAAGGACTTGAACGAAAATCTTGTCAACAGAAAAATTTTGCTAGAGTGTAGCAAAAATGCAAAAAAAGCTGATGACAAAGCCCAATCTTTGAGCTAGTTTTAGCTCACAAAACAGGCAGGAAGTTAAATTCTTGCCGAATTCGCGGTCAAGTCTTGGGAGGATCAGATCTTAGGCGCGCTCGTCGCAGCCCCGGCAACGGTTACAGATCACGCGATACTTAAAACAAGGCTTTTAGCCTTGTTTTTTTTTGGCTTTTCGGCCTCCACCCCATCCAGAAATCAAGCCGGCTTCCGTAAGGGGATGGCCATCATTCCGTTACGAGAGCTCTTTGCCGCAACAGTATGACGCCGGTATGACAAAATTCACTTTCAATAGGTTTACATCTGCTCAAAGTTTGAGCAAAAGCCACGCTCAATAGAAGCTGGGGCCGAGTTGTGGCAGGGCATCGAAGCCCCAGCCGAAATAGGTGTCGCAGACGTACCACAGGCCGTAGACCAGGGCCGAAATCAGCGTCGTCAGCGAAAACACGAAAGCGGCGCGAAACCGGGTAGGCGCGCTCGGAACGGTGCCGAGCACGACATCATTGTCGTCCGCCTGGGTGCGCAGGCCGATCGGCAGGACGGCAAAAAGCGTCATCCACCAGATGATGAAGTAGACGGCAAATCCCTGAAGAACGATCTGGAGCATTATGGTTCCCGTTGATGCCGCGCTGATATCGCGTCCTTATACGGCGGAATGGCGACCAATTCAAAGCCGGCGAAACGTTTAGCCGCCCTCGGGTCACTCTGCCGCAGCAGGGCTCAGGCCTGTTCGAGTTCGATCAGCGTGCCGAAGAAATCCTTGGGGTGCAGAAAGAGTACCGGCTTGCCATGCGCGCCGATCTTCGGCTGGCCATCGCCAAGCACCCTTGCGCCCGCCGCGACCAGCCGGTCACGGGCAAGAAGGATATCGTCCACCTCGTAGCAGATGTGATGCATGCCGCCGGATGGGTTCTTTTCGAGGAAGGCTGCGATCGGCGAAGTATCGCCGAGCGGTTGCAGCAATTCGACCTTGGTGTTCGGCAATTCGACGAAGACGACGGTAACGCCGTGTTCCGGCAGAGCCTGCGGCTGCGATACGGCAGCGCCCAGCGTATCGCGATAGGCGGCCGTCGCCGCGGCCAGATCGGGCACTGCGATGGCGATATGGTTGACCCGGCCGAGCATGGTCAAACCTTGGTGACGAAGGCGGTGACAAGAGGTTTCTTGCCCCAGGTGTTGTTCGCGGCCGAGCGGATGGCGCGGCGCACGGCCTCCTGCAGCATGTCGATATCCTTGCGGCGGGCGCGCGGAATGCTCTCGATGGCGCTGACCGCCGCGTCGAAGAGCGTATCCTCCATATCCTCGCCCTCGTCATCGTAGGTCGGCAGGCCGATCGAAATGAGGTCTGGTTCGCCGACGATGTCATAGCGGGCGTCGAGCACGACGTTGACCGCGACATGGCCGACATAGGAGAGCTTCTTGCGCTCGCCGATGCCCATCTCGTCGAAATCGCCGATCAGCGTGCCATCCTTATAAATCCGGCCATGCGGCGCCTCGCCGATCACCTCGACGGGACCCGGCGCCAGCCGCAGGATATCGCCGTTGCGCACCCGCGGCACCAGTGCGATGCCGGATTGCTCGGCAAGTTCCTTATGCGCCGTCAGATGTGTTGCCTCGCCATGCACCGGCACGACGATCTTCGGCCGCGTCCACTCATACATCCGCTGCAACTCGTTGCGGCGCGGATGACCGGAAACGTGGACCAGCGCCTCGGTATCCGTGATGATGTGCACACCCTGCTCGACGAGGCCGTTCTTGATGTCCTGGATCGCCTTCTCGTTGCCGGGAATGGCGCGCGAGGAAAAGACGACGATATCGCCCGCCGCAAACGCCACATTGCGCATCTCGTCGCGCGAGAGCTTGGCAAGGGCAGCCCGCGCCTCGCCCTGGCTGCCGGTCAGGATGACGACGACCTTGTCACGCGGGATGTAGCCGTATTCGTCCTCGGAGATGAAGGGCTTCACGCCTTCCATCAGGCCGATATCCTGGGCGACGTTGACGACGCGCTTGAGCGAACTGCCGAGCAGCAGCACTTCGCGGCCTGCCGCCTCGGCAGCTTCGGCAACGGTGCGGATACGCCCGACATTCGAAGAGAAGGTGGTGATCGCCACCCGGCCCTCGGCATTCTCGATGATCTTGCGCAGGCTTTCCGACACATCCTTCTCGGAGGGCGAAACACCGTCGCGTAGCGCATTGGTGGAATCGCACATCAGCGCTAGCACGCCCTCATCGCCGAGCTGGCGGAAACGTGTCTCGTCGGTCAGCGGCCCGAGCGAAGGCTCGTGGTCGATCTTCCAGTCGCCGGTATGGATGACATTGCCGACCGGCGTGCGGATCATCAGCGACATCGGCTCGGGGATCGAATGGTTGACGGCGACGCCTTCGATGCTGAAGGGGCCGACATTGATCGTATCGCCGGCCTTGAACGGCGTCACCGGCACTTCGCCGATCTTAGCCTTCTCGAAATTGCGCTTGGCTTCGAGCAGACCTGATGTAAAACCAGAGGCATAGACCGGCACGTTGAGGCCGGGCCAGAGGTCGGCGAGCGCACCATAATGGTCTTCATGCGCATGGGTGATGATGATCGCCTTGAGGTTCTTTCGTTCGCTGGCGAGGAAGCGGATATCGGGCAATACGAGGTCGACGCCCGGCAGGTCAGGCCCGGGAAAAGTGACGCCACAATCGACCATGATCCACTGGCGATGCTCGGGCGGGCCGTAGCCGTAGAGAGCGAGATTCATGCCAATCTCACCGACGCCGCCCAGAGGCAGGAATACCAGTTCGTCCTGTTTCGCCATAATTTTCGTTTTTTCCGCTATCCAAAAAACACATCACCGGCAGCAATGGGCATTATCCTGCCAGCGCCGGTATCGAGCATCAACAAGCCATTATCATCAATTCCGGCGAATTGTCCGGAAATCGATCGGTCGGGCAAATTGACCGTAATCTTTTCGCCGATGCCGCAGGCGATGGCGCGCCAGAGCGTCGTGATCTCGCCGACGCCACGGCCCTGGTCCCATATTTCAAGCACTTCCGCCGCGGCGGCGAAGAGATGCGCGAAGAGTTCTTCCGGCGAAGCCGCACTTCCCTGCTGACGCAGACAGGTAACGGGGTAGAGCGGATTGTCGGGCATTACCGAGATATTGATGCCGATGCCGACGATCAGCGCGTAATGGCCATCCGGGAGCCCCTCGCCTTCGACGAGAATACCGCAGGTCTTCTTTCGGCCGATGAGGATATCGTTCGGCCATTTGACCTCGAGCGGTTCGGCGCCCAGTGGCAACACCCTGCGGATCGCCTGGTGCACGGCAACGGCGATCGCCAGCGGCAGCGAGCCCAGCCGCTCCATCGGCGCCGGGTCGATCAGGAGAAGAGAAGCGTAGAGATTGCCGCGCTCGGAAACCCAGAGCCTGCCGCGGCGGCCGCGACCGCCCGTCTGCTTCTCGGCGGTCACCCAGAGATTACCGCCATCGCCCGCCCGAGCCCGGGCGAGGCATTCGCTGTTGGTAGACGATGTTTCCGACAGAGCCTCGTGCCTGAAATCGCCGAGCGATATCCGGCGCCGTCCGTCGGAAGCCATCAGAAGAGCGTCGCAGCGGCAAGCTCTGCCGCGCCGCCGATCGGGCCGCCGATGAGGACATAGGCGGTGACGAAGAGACCGGAGAGACCGAAGACCAGACGCAGCGCTCCAGAGACACGGGCGAATTCGCCGGTCGCCTCATCGAACCACATCAGCTTGATGACACGCAGATAATAGTAAGCGCCGACGACCGAGGCGAGAACGCCGATGATGGCGAGCGCATAGAGCTTGGCCTCGATGGCGGCAACGAAGACGAAGTACTTCGCGAAGAAGCCGGCGAGCGGCGGGATGCCGGCGAGCGAGAACATCAGCGCCGTCAGCACCACGGCCATGAACGGGTTCGTTGTGGAGAGGCCGGCGAGATCGTCGACATTTTCGACGACGGTGCCGTCCTTTCGGCGCATCGACATGATGATCGCAAAGGTGCCAAGCGTCATGACCATGTAGATGACCATGTAAAGCATGACGCCGGTGACGCCGGTCTGGTTGCCGGCGGCAAGGCCGACCAGCGCATAACCCATGTGGCCGATCGAGGAATAGGCCATCAGTCGCTTAATATTCTTCTGGCCGATCGCGGCAAACGAACCGAGCAGCATCGAGGCGATCGAGATGAAGACGACGACCTGCTGCCAGTCTGCCAGAACCGGCTGGAAAGCGGTGATGACGATGCGGGTCATCATCGCCATGGCGGCGACCTTGGGTGCTGCGGCAAGGAAGGCGGTGACCGGCGTCGGCGCGCCTTCATAAACATCCGGCGTCCACATATGGAAGGGAACGGCCGAGATCTTGAAGGCGATGCCGGCGAGGATGAAGACCAGGCCGAAGATCAAACCAAGCGAACGCGCGCCCTCGACGGACAGCGCCTGGGCGATTTCGGGAAAGTGGGTGTGGCCGGTGAAACCGTAGACCAGCGACATGCCGTAGAGCAGCATGCCGGAGGAAAGCGCGCCGAGGACGAAATATTTCAGACCGGCTTCGGTCGACTTCAGGCTGTCACGGTTGATCGCTGCGACGACATAGAGCGCCAGCGACTGCAGTTCCAGCGCGAGATAGAGCGAGATCAGGTCGTTGGCCGAGATCATCAGCAGGATGCCAAGGGTCGCAAGCACCAGGAGAACCGGGAACTCGAACTTGTCGAGCTGATTTTCACGGGCGTGGCCGATCGACATGAATATGGCGACTAGCGAACCGATCAGCGCCACCAGCTTCATGAAGCGCGAGAAGCCGTCGGCCATGTAGACGCCGCCATAGGCAAGGCCTTCTGCGGGCACGAAGAGCAGCCACAGGCCGGAGGCCAGCAGCAGGACGATCGCCAGGCCGGTGACGACAAGGCCCGACCGCTCGCCTGAGAAGACGCCGACCATCAACAGGACAAGGGCGCCGACCGCGAGGATGAGCTCCGGCGCGGAAAGATGCAGACTGAGGAGAATTGTTTCAGCGGTCATGTCCAATAAGTCCCGTCATCATTTCATAGACAGCGCAACATTCTGCGCTGCGTGCACGGCGGCCGTGTAGTTGTTGACCAGCAGATCCACCGAGGCGGCCGTCGCGTCGAAGACCGGAGCCGGGTAAACGCCGAAGAAGATGGTCAGCGCGACCAGCGGGTAAAGGATCAGCTGCTCGCGCGGAGAAAGATCAAGCAGCGCCTTCAGCTTTTCCTTCTCCAGCGCGCCGAAGATCACCCGGCGATAAAGCCAGAGCGCGTAGGCGGCCGAGAGGATGACGCCGGTGGCGGCAAAGAGCGCTACCCAGGTATTGACCCGGAAGACACCGATCAGCGTCAGGAATTCGCCGACGAAGCCCGACGTGCCGGGAAGCCCGACATTGGCCATGGTGAAGACCATCATCGCCACGGCATATTTCGGCATGTTGTTGACGAGGCCGCCATAGGCGTTGATCTCGCGGGTATGGGTGCGATCGTAGACGACGCCGACGCAGAGGAAGAGCGCGCCGGAGACGATACCGTGCGAGAGCATCTGGAAGATCGACCCCTGAACACCCTGCATGTTGGCGGCAAAGATGCCCATGGTCACATAGCCCATGTGGGCCACGGAGGAATAGGCGATCAGCTTCTTGATATCGTCCTGCATCATCGCCACCAGAGAGGTGTAGATGATGGCGATGACGGACATGGCAAAGACGAGCGGCGCGAAATAATCGGACGCGACCGGGAACATGCCGAGCGAGAAGCGGATGAGACCGTAGCCGCCGAGCTTCAGCAGCACGCCGGCCAGGATCACCGAGCCAGCCGTCGGCGCCTGAACGTGGGCATCGGGAAGCCAGGTATGGACCGGCCACATCGGCATCTTCACCGCAAAGGAGGCGAAGAAGGCAAGCCATAACCAGGTCTGCAGCGCCGGCGGGAACTTGTAGGCGAGCAGCGCGGTGATGTCGGTCGTGCCGGCCTGCCAGTACATCGCCATGATGGCAAGCAGCATCAGCACCGAGCCGAGCAGCGTGTAGAGGAAGAACTTGTAGCTCGCATAGACGCGGTCCTTGCCACCCCAGACACCGATGATCAGGAACATCGGAATGAGGCCCGCCTCGAAGAAGACGTAGAAGAGCACGATATCGAGCGAGACGAAGACGCCGATCATCATCGTTTCAAGGATGAGGAAGGCGATCATATATTCCTTCAGGCGCTTCTCGATCGAGAGCCAGCTCGCCAGCACGCAGAAGGGCATGAGGAAGGTCGACAGGATGACGAACAGCATCGAGATACCGTCGACGCCGACGTGGTAGCCGATGCCGGTGCCGAGCCAGTCAAGCTTCTGGATCATCTGGAAGCCCGGATTGGCATTGTCGAAGCCGGTCCAGATGAAGAGCGAGACGACGAAGGTGAAGACGGTGGTGATCAGCGAGATCCACAGCACGTTCTTGCGGCCGGTTTCGCTCTCGCCGTTCATCAGCAGCAGGAGCACCACGCCGACGAGCGGCAGGAAGGTGACCGTTGAAAGAATAGGCCAATCGGTCATCAGAAGGAACTCCCGAGCATCATCCAGGTAACGAGCGCCGCTATGCCGATCAGCATGGCGAAGGCGTAGTGATAGAGGTAACCGGTCTGCAGTCGAACCACGCGATCGGTGACGGCGACGACACGAGCGGCGACGCCGTTCGGGCCGTAGGTGTCGATGACGCCGACATCACCCTTCTTCCACAGGAAGCGACCGAGCGCCTTGGCGGAGCGGACGAAGAGGAAGTCGTAGAGTTCGTCGAAATACCACTTGTTCAACAGGAACTGGTAGAGCACGCGGTGCTGCTGCGCCAGGATGCGCGGCGTCTGCGGCGAGCGGATATACATGTACCAGGCGGTGACGAAGCCGAGCACCATGGCGATGAACGGGCTCAAAGCCACGAGCGCCGGAACATGGTGGAACTCTTCGACCAGTTCGTTCTCGGCGCCGGTAAAGAGCGCCCCCTTCCAGAACTCGGCATATTCCTCGCCATAGAACCGGCCTTCGAAGAAGTAGCCGGCAAGCACCGCGCCGATCGCCAGCAGATAGAGCGGCACCAGCATGACCTGCGGCGACTCGTGGACATGGTGCATCACCTCGTGGGAAGCGCGCGGCTTGCCGAAGAAGGTCATGAATATCAGGCGCCAGGAATAGAAGCTGGTGAACAGAGCCGCAATGACCAGCAGCGAGAAGGCAAAGCCCGAGACCGGCGAATGCGAAGCGTAGGTCGCCTCGATAATCACGTCCTTGGAGAAGAAGCCGGCAAAACCGATCGGCGTGAAGGGAATGCCGACGCCGGTGATCGCCAGCGTACCGACAATCATCATACGGAACGTCCACTTAATATGCGGCCGCAGGCCGCCCATGTAGCGCATGTCCTGCTCGCCATCGACGGCATGGATGACCGAGCCGGCGCAAAGGAAGAGCAGCGCCTTGAAGAAGGCGTGCGTGAAGAGATGGAAGATCGCCGCGCCATAGGCCCCTACCCCGAGCGCCACGAACATGTAACCGAGCTGCGAACAGGTGGAATAGGCGATGACGCGCTTGATGTCGTTCTGCACGAGGCCGACGGTTGCCGCGAAGAAGGCAGTGATGGCGCCGATCACGGTGACGACGACAAGCGCATCGTGCGACAGTTCGAAGAGCGGCGACATGCGCGCGACGAGGAAGACGCCGGCGGTGACCATGGTGGCGGCATGGATGAGGGCCGAGACCGGGGTCGGGCCTTCCATGGCGTCCGGCAGCCAGGTGTGCAGCAGGAACTGCGCCGACTTGCCCATCGCGCCCATGAAGAGCAGCAGGCAGATGCCGGTCAGCGCATGCGCCTTGTCGAGCTGCATGCCGAAGAGGTTGAGGATCACCTCGCTCGCCTCGCCGCCGCCTTCATGCGGGGCGAAGTTCGAGGCATTGGCGAAGATCGTGTCGAAGTTGATCGAGCCGAACAGCACGAACACGCCGGCAATGCCGAGCACGAAGCCGAAGTCGCCGACGCGGTTGACGATGAAGGCCTTCATCGCTGCGGCCGTCGCCGACGGTTTCTTGAACCAGAAGCCGATCAGCAGATAGGAGGCGAGACCGACGCCTTCCCAGCCGAAGAACATCTGGGCAAGGTTGTCGGCGGTCACCAGCATCAGCATGGCGAAGGTGAAGAGCGAGAGATAGGCGAAGAAGCGCGGGCGATGCGGATCGGTATGCATGTAACCGATCGAATAGACATGCACCAGCGTCGAGACCGTGTTGACGACGATCAGCATGACTGATGTCAGCGTATCCACGCGCAGCGACCAGGAGACGTCGATGCCGCCGGACTGGATCCAGCGCAGCACCTCGACCTTGATCGGACCGCCTTCGGCATGGCCCATGCCGACGGTGAAGAAGACGACCCAGGACAAGATGGCGGCGATGATCATCAGGCCGCTGGTGACATATTCCGAAGCCTTGGCGCCGATGGCGCGGCCGAAAAGGCCGGCGACGATCGCACCGATCAAGGGAAGAAAGACGATAGCCTTATAGAGGAACATGAGCCACTCAGCCCTTCATCATATTGACGTCTTCGACCGCGATCGAGCCGCGGTTGCGGTAGAAGACAACGAGAATTGCAAGACCGATCGCCGCTTCGGCAGCCGCGACCGTCAGGATGAACAGCGCGAAGACCTGGCCGACGATGTCGTTCAGGAAATGGGAGAAGGCGACCATGTTGATGTTGACGGCAAGCAGGATCAGTTCGATCGACATCAGGATGACGATGACGTTCTTCCGGTTCAGGAAGATGCCGAAGACGCCGAGCGTGAAGAGGATGGCGCTGACCGTCAGGTAGTGGGAAAGTCCGATGACCATGTTCTTTGTTCCTTGACCTACCTTTAGACGCCCTGCCCGGGCTTGACCGAAACCACCTCGACGGCGGTGGCGGGCGTGCGGGCAACCTGCCTGGGAATATTCTGCCGCTTGATGTTGGTGCGGTGTCTCAACGTCAGCACGATCGCGCCGATCATGGCGACCAGGAGCACCAGACCAGCGATCTGGAAGAAATAGACGTAGTTGGTATAGAGCACGTCGCCGAGAGCGGCGGTATTGGTGCGCTCGCTCAGCGCCGGGATCGGCATGGCGACTGATTTGGCGATCTCAGGCGAGATGACGCTGCCGCCGATGACGACGATCAGTTCGGCCGCCAGGATCACCCCGATCAGCCCGCCGATCGGCGCATATTCGAGAACCCCTGCCCTCAGTTCGGTGAAGTCGATATCGAGCATCATCACCACGAAGAGGAAGAGAACGGCGACGGCGCCGACATAGACGACGAGCAGGATCATCGCCAGGAATTCGGCACCGGCCAGCAGGAAGAGGCCGGCCGCGTTGAAGAACACCAGGATCAGGAAGAGAACCGAGTGAACCGGGTTCTTCGCCCAGATGACCATGAACGCCGACGCCACCGCGACAAAGGCGAAAAGATAGAAAAATAGAGCCTGCAGACCCATGTTGGTGCCTTTTTCATCTTCCCCCGGGCAGCCGGGAGTTTCCCTGCCCGATGGAGCTTTCGCTGGCGCTAACCGGCAAAGCTCCTGTGCATATTGACCGCGACAGGAGCACCTGCGCTCCATCGCGGCATTTCAAAATCTCAATCAGCGGTACGGCGAGTCGATCGCGATGTTGCGGGCGATTTCGCGCTCCCACCGGTCTCCGTTATCCAGAAGCCGCGCCTTGTCGAAGTAGAGCTCTTCGCGGGTTTCCGTCGCAAATTCGAAATTCGGGCCTTCGACGATCGCGTCGACCGGGCAGGCTTCCTGGCAGAAGCCGCAATAGATGCACTTCACCATGTCGATGTCGTAGCGCACCGTACGGCGCGTGCCGTCATTGCGGCGCGGACCGGCCTCGATGGTGATCGCCTGGGCAGGACAGATCGCCTCGCAGAGCTTGCAGGCGATGCAGCGTTCCTCGCCGTTCGGATAACGGCGCAACGCATGCTCGCCGCGGAAACGCGGGGATACCGGACCCTTTTCGAAGGGATAGTTGATCGTCGCCTTCTGGCGGAAGAAATAGCGCATCGACAGAAAGAACGCGCCGATGAATTCCTTGAGAAACAGCGAGCTGATGGAGCCGGACAAGCTTGCCATCTTCAACCTCCAATTTTGCCGGAAACGAGAGCGGGCATAATCATGCCCAACCCATCAGTTTCAGCACGAATGCAACGATGACGACCATGGCGAGCGACAGCGGCAGGAATACCTTCCAGCCGAGGCGCATGAGCTGATCGTAGCGGTAGCGCGGAACGAAGGCCTTGACCATCGCGAACATGAAGAACACCAGGCAGGCCTTCAGCGTGAACCAGATGATGCCTGGGACCCAGTTGAGGATCCAGATATCGACCGGGGGCAGCCAGCCGCCGAGGAAGAGGATCGTCGTCAGCGCGCACATCAGGCAGACGGCCGCATATTCGCCGAGCATGAACATCATGTATGGCGAGGAGCCGTATTCGACCATGAAGCCGGCGACGAGTTCCGATTCGGCTTCCGGAAGGTCGAAGGGCGGGCGGTTCGTTTCGGCGAGCGCCGAAATGAAGAAGATGATGAACATCGGGAAGAGCGACAGCCAGTGCCAGTCGAGGAACGACGCCGGCAGGCCGAGCATGGTGCCGAGGCCGGTATGCTGCGCATTGACGATATCGGTCAGGTTCAACGAGCCGACGCAGAGAAGCACGGTGACGATGACGAAGCCGATCGAGACTTCATAGGACACCATCTGCGCCGCCGAGCGTAGCGCGCCGAGGAACGGATACTTCGAGTTCGAAGCCCAGCCGCCCATGATGATGCCGTAAACCTCGAGCGAGGAGATCGCGAAAATATAGAGGATGCCGACATTGATGTTGGCGATCACCCATCCGTCGGCCAGCGGCACAACCGCCCAGGTGGACAGCGCCAGAAGCACCGTCACCAGCGGGGCAAGCAGGAACACCGCCTTGTTGGCGCCAGCCGGAATGACCGGTTCCTTGAAGACGAACTTCAAAAGATCGGCGAAGGACTGGAACAGGCCGAAGGGACCGACGACGTTCGGGCCGCGGCGCAGCTGCACGGCCGCCCAGATCTTGCGATCGGCGAGCAGCACGTAGGCGATGAAGACGAGCAGGCAGACGAGAAGCAGCAGCGACTGACCGATCATGATGATCGCCGGCCAGACATAGGTCGAAAAGAAAGAATCCATAGTCCCCTGCCCTTACTCTGCCGCGACTTTGAAGTTGTTGCGGGCCAATGCCGAGCACTCCGCCATGACAGCCGAGGCACGCGCTATCGGGTTCGTCAAATAGAAGTCTTTCACCGGCGACGCAAACCCGGATTTGTTCATCTTGCCGGCTTTTTTCGCTACTGCGGCAATTTGGGCGCTATCGGTTTCAGCGATCTCGTCGATGGCAGCGAAATGCGGGAAAGCGGCATAGAGCCGGACACGCAATTCACTGAGCGAATCGAAGGGAAGCTTCTTGCCGAGCACGTCGGAAAGGGCACGGATGATCGCCCAGTCCTCGCGGGCATCACCCGGCGCAAAACCTGCTCGGTTGCCCATCTGGACGCGGCCTTCGGTGTTGACCCAGGTGCCGGACTTTTCGGTATAGGCTGCGGCCGGCAGGATGACGTCGGCATGGTGCGCGCCGTTGTCGCCATGCGAGCCGATATAGACGGTGAGCTTGGCCTTCTTGGCGGTGAAGTCGAGTTCGTCGGCGCCGAGCAGGAAGAGCACGTCCATCGCGGTCAGCATCTCGGCGGCATTGACGCCCTTGGCGCCCGGCACGAAGCCGAGGTCGAGGCCGCCGACACGCGAGGCCGCGGTGTGGAGGACGGCAAAGCCGTTCCAGCCGTCGGCGACCGCACCGACCGAACCGGCAAGCTTGGCAGCACTGGCGAGAACGCCGGCGCCGTCGGTGCGCGACAGCGCGCCCTGGCCGATGATGATCATCGGCTTGGCGGCATTCTTCAGCACGTCCGCGAAGGCGTGGGTGCCGTCGACCAGATCCTTCAGCGTGTCGGGACCGCCGCCGAGGTAATCATAGCTGTAGCGCAGTTCAGCACGCTCGCCGATGACGCCGATCGGGAACTTGCCGCGGCGCCAGCGCTTGCGGATGCGGGCGTTGAGGATGGCTGCCTCGAAGCGCGGATTGGCGCCGATGATCAACAGCGCGTCGGCCTGGTCGATGCCCGAGATCGTCGGGTTGAACAGGTAGCTAGAACGGCCGAGCGACGGATCGAGTGCCGCCCCATCCTGGCGACAGTCGAGATTGACCGACCCTAGCGACTTCACCAGTTCAGAGAGTGCAAACATTTCCTCGACGGAAGCGAGGTCGCCTGATATCGCGCCTATCTTGTCGCCCGAGGTGGTGCCGACGGCGGCCTTGATGGCGCCGAAGGCTTCGGCCCAGGTGGCGGGCTGCAGGCGGCCGTCGCGGCGAACATAGGGCCGGTCGAGGCGCTGGGTCTTCAGGCCGTCCCAGATGAAGCGGCTCTTGTCGGAAATCCACTCCTCGTTGATCGCCTCATTGACGCGCGGCAGGATGCGCATGACTTCGCGGCCACGGGTGTCGACGCGGATCGCCGAACCGACGGCATCCATGACGTCGATCGATTCGGTCTTGTTCAATTCCCACGGACGCGCGGTGAAGGCGAAGGGCTTCGAGGTCAGCGCGCCGACCGGGCAAAGGTCGACGACGTTGCCCTGCAATTCTGAGGTCATCGCCTGTTCGAGATAGGTGGTGATCTCGGCATCCTCGCCGCGGCCGATCAGGCCGAGTTCGGAAATGCCGGCGACCTCGGTGGTGAAGCGGACGCAGCGCGTGCAGTGGATGCAGCGGTTCATCACCGTCTTGACGAGCGGGCCGATATACTTGTCCTCGACGGCACGCTTGTCCTCCTGATAGCGCGAGGTGTCGATGCCGAAGGCCATCGCCTGGTCCTGCAGGTCGCATTCGCCGCCCTGGTCGCAGATCGGGCAATCGAGCGGATGGTTGATCAGCAGAAATTCCATCACGCCTTCGCGGGCCTTCTTGACCATGGGCGTGTTGGTGAAGACCTCGGGCAGTTCGCCGTTCGGGCCGCCGCGGATGTCGCGCACGCTCATGGCGCAGGAAGCCTGCGGCTTCGGCGGGCCGCCCTTCACCTCGACAAGGCACATGCGGCAATTGCCGGCAACCGACAGGCGCTCATGGAAGCAGAAGCGCGGAACCTCGGCACCGGCATCCTCACACGCCTGCAATAGCGTGAAATGATCCGGAACTTCGATCTCGTTGCCGTCAATCCTCAGTTTTGCCATCGTCGCTCAGTCCTGTTTCCCGTTTGCCTGATGACGGCAAACAAACCTATTTTTGCAACACTCTCATTGCCAAGCCGGATCTTTCGTCCTGCCGACATTTGATGTCGCCCAAATTCTCTGTCGCGCATTCCAGATCAGGAACCCGCACCGGCATCTTCAGGCCCCCGCCCGTCCGCCGACCTGCCCGTCTTTCCGGCCGATCGACACGGCCGGACAGTTCATTTCTTTCTGCGGCCCCGCCCTGCCAGAACTTTCGCCTGGCCGGTCCAATCGTCACGGCCGATGCGGCCGTCGAAGCCGAGTTCAGCGTCGAACCGGGCGATTTCCTCGTCGGTCCAGGCAGCGATGTCGGCGAAGCTGCGGATGCCTTTGTCGTTCAGCACCTGCTCCAGCTTCGGGCCGATGCCGGCAATCAACTTGAGATCGTCGGCCTTCCCCCGCGCAACCGTTTTTGCCTTCACCGCCGGCTTTGGCTGGCTGGCCTTCGTTTGGCTGGGTGGGATCGGCTCGCTGACCGGCCTGACGACAGTCAATGTCGGCCTTGCCTTCTTCTCAGCCGGCGGCTTGGTGAAAGCCTTGACCTCCGAGCGAATATTCTCCGGCCGGATATCGACATCGGGCTTCAGTTCGTCCGGCGGCGTGTCATCGAGGGCGGCGGCGACCTTGCCGGTCGTTTCCAGGGCGCTCTGCCAGGCACCGAAGAAAGCGCCGGCCATCTGGGTCGAGAAACCAAAGCCGATCGCCGTTGCGGCGGCAAAGGCTGCCGCGGGCTGCGCCATCAGCGGATGCACCGGCATCGCCCGTGCATTTTCCAGCATCTCGGCGGCTAGACGGCCGAAACCGGCCGCGAAATCGGCGGCGTCTTCCTTCTTCCCACTCTTGGATGCGTTGTCCGCCATGATTATTCAGCCGCCTCCAGAACCGCTCCGTGATCAAGCGCGCTCGCCGTATACTGGTCGATGCGCTTTTCGATCTCGGGACGGAAGTTACGGATCAGACCCTGCACCGGCCATGCTGCGGCATCGCCGAGCGCACAGATGGTGTGGCCTTCGATCTGCTTCGTTACCTGGAACAGCATGTCGATTTCGCGCTTCTGGGCATTGCCCTTGGCCATGCGCTCCATCACGCGCCACATCCAGCCCGTGCCTTCGCGGCAGGGCGTGCACTGGCCGCAGCTCTCATGCTTGAAGAAGGCGGAGATACGAGCGATCGCCTTGATGACGTCGGTGGACTTGTCCATGACGATCGCGGCGGCCGTACCGAAGGAAGAGCCGACGCCGCGCAGGCCGTCGAAATCCATCGGGCAATCGATGATGTCCTTGGCCGGAACGATCGGGCAGGATGCCCCGCCCGGAATGACGGCAAGCAGGTTGTCCCAGCCGCCGCGAATGCCGCCGGCATGGCGGTCGACCAGTTCGCGGAAGGTGATGCCCATTTCCTCTTCAACCGTGCACGGCTTGTTGACGTGGCCGGAGAGCATGAACAGCTTGGTGCCGACATTGTTCGGACGGCCGATGGCCGAGAACCAGCCGGCGCCGCGGCGCAGGATGGTCGGCGCAACAGCGATCGATTCGACGTTGTTGACCGTCGTCGGGCAGCCGTAGAGGCCCATATTGGCCGGGAACGGCGGCTTCAGGCGCGGCTGGCCCTTCTTGCCTTCAAGGCTTTCGAGCAGCGCGGTTTCTTCGCCGCAAATATAGGCGCCGGCGCCGTGATGGACGAAGATATCCATGTCCCAGCCGAGCTTGTTGTTCTTGCCGAGCAGGCCGTAATCATAGCATTCGTCGATCGCCGCCTGCAGCGCTTCGCGCTCGCGGATATATTCGCCGCGCACGTAGATGTAAGCCGCATTGGCGCCCATCGCGAAACTCGCGATGACGCAGCCTTCGATCAGCGTATGCGGATCGTGGCGCATGATGTCGCGGTCTTTACAGGTGCCGGGCTCGGATTCGTCGGCGTTGACGACGAGGTAATGCGGCCGGCCGTCGCTTTCCTTCGGCATGAAGGACCATTTGAGGCCGGTCGGGAAACCGGCGCCGCCACGACCGCGAAGGCCAGACGCCTTCATCTCGTTGATGATCCAGTCGCGGCCCTTTTCGAGGATCTGCTTGGTGCCGTCCCAGTGGCCGCGGCTCATCGCGCCCTTCAGGGATTTGTCCTTGAGGCCGTAGATGTTGGTAAAGATGCGGTCTTTATCTTGTAACATGCTTCACCTCTTACCGCGGCTTCTTGCCGAAGACCTTGATATATTCCGCTTCCCCGCCCTTGGCGAGCGCCTTGGCCTGCTTGACCCAGTCATCGCGCTCGATGCGGCCGCGGAAATTCAAATAGCCGTCGACCCATTCGCGTTCGGCCTTCTTCCAGCCTGCGACCTGCGCGAAGGTGAAGATGCCGATTTCGTTCAACGTCGCCTCGATCTTCGGGCCGACACCCGAGATCATCTTCAGATCATCCGGTGCGGCGGGCTTTTCGATGCCGGCCGGCCGATTTTTGTCGGTCAGAGCAGGCTTTGCCGCCGGGGCGACTTCAGCCGTGACGGCAGCTTTCGGCGCCGGTTCGGCAGCCGCAGTGCCTGATATCGGCTGCTGCTCGGCTGCCTTTGCGTTTTTCGCAGCCGCCTTCGGCGCCGTTGCCGGCGTCTTCAGGGCAGCATTGGTCTCGGCATCGGTGCTCTTCGGGCGGGCGGCCTCGGAGGGCGGAACCGGCGCGGCGTCGACTGGAGCCGATACGGTTTCGGCATCGGCCTTCTTGGAGCGGGTCCTTGCCTTCGGCTCTTCCGTCGTCAGCGAGGTCAGGCCGCCTTCGGGCGCCGAAAACACCCGGTCGATTTGGGTGCCGGGCTTGATGCTGGCGCCATTGCCGGCGGCAAAGACGTCGATGATCTCTTCAAGACGCGCGGGCGTCAGGTCTTCATAGGTGTCCTTGCCGATCATCACCATCGGGGCGTTGACGCAGGCCCCGAGACATTCGACCTCTTCCCAGGATAGCGTACCTTCGGCATTGCGCTCGAAGGCATGGGCATGGATCTTGCTCTTGCAGACCGACATCAGCGCTTCCGAGCCGCGCAGCATGCAGGGCGTCGTGCCGCAGACCTGGACATGGGCGCGGGTACCCACAGGATGCAGCTGAAACTGCGTATAGAAGGTCGCGACCTCGAGCACGCGGATATAGGCCATATCAAGCATGTCGGCGATCTTTTCGATCGCCGCGCGCGTGACCCAGCCGTCCTGCTCCTGCGCCCGCATCAACAGCGGAATGACCGCCGATTGCTGGCGGCCGGCGGGGTATTTCTGGATCGTCTTGTCCGCCCAGACCGCATTCTCATCGCTGAAGGCGAATGCGGCAGGCTGAAATTGATCTTCGGCTAATCGACGAACGGACATTCTTTCTCACGCCTTGTCAGTTTAGGGTTCCACACCGCGAAGCGGTCAAAGACTGCATTTCGCAGGCATAGGCCGACTGGTCTTTTTGCATAAACACTACGAATTTGCTGCCGTTCGGAATGGCAGCCTTGATCTGATAGCCCTTGGACAAAAGCTCACCCATGGACGATTGCTGCGCCGGCGGCGTCTCTTCCTTATGGCCGAGCGGCGTGCCGAGGCTATCGGATTCCTGAGCCGAAACCCCGGATGCCGAAAGAAGAATAACGACGGCCAGCGGCAGAAGCTGCATCAGCGATCCACCTCGCCGAAGACGATGTCGAGCGAGCCGAGGACGGCCGCGACGTCGGCAAGCTGGTGGCCGCGGCACATGAAGTCCATCGCCTGCAGATGGGCATAACCGGGGGCGCGGATCTTGCAGCGATAGGGCTTGTTGGTGCCGTCGGAGACGAGATAGACGCCGAATTCGCCCTTCGGCGCTTCGACGGCGGCATAAACCTCGCCGGCCGGCACATGATAGCCTTCGGTATAGAGCTTGAAGTGGTGGATCAGCGCTTCCATCGAGCGCTTCATCTCGCCGCGCTTCGGCGGCACGACCTTGCCGTCGATCGACGAGAAAGGACCGGTCTTCGCATCCGAGAGCAGACGGTTGACGCATTGCTTCATGATGCGGACCGATTCGCGCATCTCGATCATGCGGATCAGATAACGGTCGTAGTTGTCGCCATTCTTGCCGATCGGGATATCGAATTCGAGATCGGAATAACATTCATAGGGCTGGGCGCGACGCAGATCCCAGGCCGCACCGGAACCGCGCACCATGACGCCGGAGAAGCCCCAGGCCCAGCATTCCTCCAGCGAGACGACGCCGATATCGACGTTGCGCTGCTTGAAGATGCGGTTGCCGGTCAACAGGTTGTCGATGTCGTCAAGCGCCTTCAGGAACGGGTCGCACCAGGCGCCGATATCCTGCACGAGCTGTTCGGGCAGATCCTGGTGGACGCCGCCCGGACGGATATAAGCGGCATGCATGCGTGAGCCGCTGGCGCGCTCGTAGAACACCATCAGCTTTTCACGCTCTTCGAAGCCCCAGAGCGGCGGCGTCAGCGCGCCGACGTCCATGGCCTGCGTCGTGACGTTCAGGAGGTGCGACAGGATGCGACCGATTTCCGAATAGAGAACGCGGATCAGCTGGCCGCGAATCGGGATCTCGATGCCGAGCAGCTTTTCGACGGCCATCGCATAGGCATGTTCCTGGTTCATCGGCGCGACGTAGTCGAGGCGATCGAAATAGGGCACGGCCTGAAGATAGGTCTTGGTCTCGATCAGCTTTTCGGTGCCGCGATGCAAAAGGCCGATATGCGGATCGACCCGCTCCACAATTTCGCCGTCAAGCTCCAGGACAAGACGAAGAACGCCGTGCGCCGCCGGATGCTGCGGTCCGAAATTGATATTGAAGTTGCGGACGTTATGTTCTGTCATGGCGATGGGCTCGCGTTCTCAGATAACTAGTGAATGGCGGGCTAAGCCCACTAACCACCTTGAATTTATTGCTTCGCTTTCTCGTCGCCCGGCAGCACATACTCCGTGCCTTCCCATGGCGACATAAAGTCGAAGTTACGGAATTCCTGCTTCAGCTCGACTGGCTCGTAGACGACGCGCTTTGCCGCGTCGTCGTAGCGCACTTCAACGAAGCCGGTGGTCGGGAAATCCTTGCGCAGCGGATGACCTTCAAAGCCGTAGTCGGTCAGGATGCGGCGCAGGTCCGGATGACCGGTGAAGAGCACGCCGTACATGTCCCAGGTCTCGCGCTCGAACCAGTCGGCACCGGGATAGACGGGGCAGGCAGACGGAACCGGCGTATCTTCATCCGTTGCGACCTTGATGCGGATGCGCAGGTTCTTCTTCGGCGACAGCAGGTGGTAGACGACGTCGAAACGCAGCTCGCGCTGCGGCCAATCGACCCCGCAAATATCGATCAGGTTGACGAAACCGCATTTGGCGTCGTCGCGCAGGAAAGTCAGAAGCGCGACCAGGTTTTCACCCGTCGTCGTCAGCGTCAGTTCGCCATACTTCATCTGCGATGCGGCGATCAAGTTGCCGCGCGCTTCGCCAAGGTAGGACGCAAGCTCAGTCAGGGCTTCACTCATATTGCCTTGTCCTTAACCCTTAGCGTTCGATCGTGCCGGTACGCCGGATCTTCTTCTGCAGCAGAAGCACGCCGTAAAGCAGCGCCTCTGCCGTGGGGGGACAGCCCGGCACGTAGATGTCGATCGGCACGATGCGGTCACAGCCGCGTACCACCGAATAGGAATAGTGATAATAGCCGCCGCCATTGGCGCAGGAGCCCATCGAGATGACGTAGCGCGGCTCAGGCATCTGGTCGTAGACCTTGCGTAGAGCGGGCGCCATCTTGTTGGTGAGCGTGCCGGCGACGATCATCACGTCGGATTGGCGCGGCGAGGCGCGCGGCGCAAAGCCGAAGCGCTCGACATCATAACGCGGCATGGACAGCTGCATCATTTCGACGGCGCAGCAGGCAAGACCGAAAGTCATCCACATCAGCGAGCCGGTGCGGGCCCAGTTGATCAGCTCGTCGGTCGAAGTGACGAGGAAACCCTTGTCGGCGAGCTCATTGTTGATCTCGCCGAAAAATGGGTCGTTGCTGCCGATCGGCTTGCCGGTCGAGGGATCGATGATCCCCTTCGGCTGCTGGGCGACAAGCGGCTGATTGCTCACAGGGGCTACTCCCATTCCAGGGCTCCCTTCTTCCATTCATAGATAAAGCCGATGGTCAGCACGAGAAGGAAGACCATCATGGACCAGAAGCCGAACCAGCCGATGGCGCCGAAGGAAACGGCCCAAGGGAAGAGGAAGGCGACTTCGAGATCGAAGATGATGAAGAGAATCGACACGAGGTAGAAGCGGATGTCGAACTTCATGCGGGCGTCGTCGAAAGCGTTGAAGCCGCATTCGTAAGCCGAGAGCTTTTCCGAATCAGGCGCTTTGAAAGCCACGGCGAACGGCGCAATGAGCAGAGCCAGGCCGATGACGAGCGCAATAGCAATGAAGATAGCGATCGGAATATAAGAACTGAGCAGTTCAGTCATCATGTTCATCCCTGCTTGCCGGTGACGCCAGGCGGCGCATTTGGGCAAATGCCCGACAAGCGAACGTGCGTTGCAACAAGCCGTGGTTAGCGCAGCCGAGGCCCCGGCGCAAGACTTTTACAGAGGCAATTCGACGCGTGTCGCGCGGACATTATCAAGCAGATGCAACGATGTCGCGACAAATCCGTGCAAGCCGTTTGAACCTGCATGCCTGACCATTGGAAACTGCATGGCTTTCGGAAGAAATGGCGCGAGTGACGGGGCTCGAACCCGCGACCTCCGGCGTGACAGGCCGGCACTCTAACCGACTGAGCTACACCCGCGCATTGATCGGCCATTTTGCGGCCGCGAGAATAAAGACAACCGGACAAACGACAAATCGCATTTGCGTTTTACAAGACTTGAAATGGCGCGAGTGACGGGGCTCGAACCCGCGACCTCCGGCGTGACAGGCCGGCACTCTAACCAACTGAGCTACACCCGCAATTCATTTCAAGCAGTCCGGATGCCCTAGCACCCTCTCCAAAACGGCTGCCCGTTTCGATGAGCGGCTAACTACGGGGTTCGCCTTTTAGTGTCAAGCAGGTTTGGAGACAAAACCATGACAGTTCGCGAATTGTTTCGGCGGGTTGGGTGCCAGACGAACAAAAGCCGGCACTTCCGTCTTCCGCAGCGATGCTCAGGCGCAGACGCAGCGCCTTCGAAACAGAGATGCTCTCCACCCTCCCCTCACTTTTCCACAACCGAGCCGAACCTAAGCGGCATTGCAAGACACGGGACCACCACCAAAAAAATCAAAAAATCTTCACAAACACTCTTGCGGTTTTGCCGCGATCCGCATAGATCACGGCCACCAACGCGGCAGGCCGATCCGGCTTCGTTTGCGATGGGCGATTAGCTCAGTTGGTAGAGCGCCTCGTTTACACCGAGGATGTCGGCGGTTCGAGTCCGTCATCGCCCACCATTTCCAAACCTTCCTGCTGCTTGTTCATCAGACTTAGGCTCCCGAATTAGCTCGCTAATCCGGTCACGATCTGCGCAAGGTGTTTCGTCAGGAGACACCTCATGAAAACCGTTGCGATCATCTCTACGCTGCTTCTCGCCAGCGTGGCTGCGCCGCCGTGCATTGCCAGAGAGCCGGCGCAAGAGGTTTTCCTATCTACTGGGGACCAGACGATGACGACCTCAGGAGAAACCCCGGCGCGTGAAGCCAGGACCTATCTCCTGAAAATGCCGTCAGATCTGCCGATTAATTTGTCGGTCGATGCCGACAATTCAGCCTGCAGCCTAGAAATCAAGAAAACCAGCCAGCGCGGCGTCTTAAGCACAATCAGCCGATTCCCCGCATCTTTCAAAGACAGCGGTCAAAGCGGCGATGAATATACGTTTTCGTTTTTCCAAAACCGCGTTTCGTTTATGAGCGGCGCCCGATGCGCCTTCTCATTTTCTCTGACGCAGATGTGACCATGTGATTGGGGTGATGGGCACGCCTTGCCGTCTGGCGGGCACTCATCGCCACCATCTCATCGCTTCGCCAGTTCTGGATTCACCGCCGACACCAGCCGCGAATCGTCCGCCGCTAGATCCGACGCAAAGCGAAGCGGTGATCATTGCTAAAACCCACCCGCCGCCTATCGGTTCGTCACGACTCTCCGTGCCCGGTGCAATCGGCTGGCCGATGCTCCGCTCGGCGGCACCCCACGGTCCGAGTTGTGGGCAGGTCTGCGTTCTCCAGGTGGATTCGGCGAAACGTTCCGGCGCAGCAAGGCGTTACATCCGGCAGATGAGCGCCGTCAGAAAGCCAGCGCTCCATAAAACGGACTACTCCCAACCGCCGCGCCACCTCCTATTGGGCGAATGGATAGGGGCCGGCAAAAGTGGGAGAATTCGCCGCCCGGAAAGTCTCCGCGCTCGAAGGTTCATCACGCCTGGAGGTGTGCCATGAGGACCCTGCGCTCCGCATTGACGCTGTGCATCGCGATTGCCCTTTGCACCACAAGTGCACGGTATGTCACCCTGCCCGGATATGCATTCAAGACGCATCCGCAATGCCAGCGCCACGAAGCAAAGACGAAATTCGACAAGAGGTGCGACTGGCCCAGAGTGGGCTTCAAGGACTTTACGCCCCCGCTTGTGACCGTGCTCGGGATCTGAGGATCTTGGAACGGCACCGGATGCGCTTTCTCATTTTCTCCGACTGAGATGTGAGAGCGTGATCGGGGTAATGAGCATCCCGCTGTCCGTGGGGTGCTCATCGCCCACCATTCATCCCTTCGCCAGTTCTTTATCCACAGCGGAAACCAGCCGCGAATCGTCCGCCGTCACATCCGGCGCGAATCGGGCGGCGACTTTGCCGTCGCGGCCGATCAGGAATTTTTCGAAGTTCCAGAGGATGTCGTCCTCATCGCCGCCGGTCATGCCATGGGATTTCAGGCGTTCGCGCATCGGGCCGTCGCCCGTCGTCGCGACACCCGACTTGGTCAGCTGCCGGTAAAGCGGGTGTTGGGCCTCGCCCTTGACCGAGATCTTCGAGAAGATCGGGAAGGTGACGTCGTAGGTGCTGGTGCAGAAATCGAGAATCTCGGCGTCGGTGCCGGGCTCCTGGCCCTTGAAGTCGTTGGCGGGAAAGGCGGCGATGACGAAGCCGCGCTCGCGCTTTTCCCCATAGAGCTTTTCCAGCCCCCCATATTGGACGGTGAGCCCACATTTCGAGGCGACATTGACGACCAAGAGCACCCTGCCCTTGTATTCGTTGAGCGTGGTCTCACGACCATCCACAGTCTTGACCGGGATATCCAGCACATTGCCCGTCACGGGAACCTCCGATTTCGTAAGGATATGTTTCGCCAAGCTTAGCGATATCGCCGCTGTTGTCATCAGCGTCGGGATCAACTTGGCTTCCACAGGACGCCGGTGCGGCTTCCGGCCGCACCGGGCCTCAGCACCTCAGGCGGGAGACGTTTCCTTCACGTCGTCGAGCAAGAAGTGCACGACGAGATATTCCGTCTTGTAATGGCGGCCACTGTCCGACACGGAATCGACACTGCCGCCGTCCTTCGGGTGCCAGGGATGATAGTGGGGGTTGGTGGTGATCAGCGTGATGGCCTTGCCATCTCTTTCGCCAAGCCGGAAGCGCATCTCGGCGAGCGGCCAGATCCGCTCGTAATCCTGCATGGTGATTCGCGCCTTCAGCGCCTTGCGCTGCAGCGGCGCTTCGCCGGCCTCGGCTGGTGTTTCCAACATCACCTCCTCAGCTCCGCTGATGATGGCGTTGAATTCTTCAGGCCACATGCGTTTCATGAAATCGCTCCTCCCGAGGCTTTTTCGTCAGTTCACAGATGGAACTTAGCGGTTTGTTCGAAAGAAGCAAATTCCTGTCATGCGGTTGTCATCGGTGCCGGCTGCTCCTACCTTCCCGTCAAACCGCATCAGGGCCGCCGTCAGTCGCCCGCAATCCCGAGATCAGAGATGAAGACACGTGAAGAAAGGCAGGCGCTCCGGGCGAGCATGCCGCGCACCCCGCTCAGCGCCCACCACATGGAAAATGCCCGTCTGCTGCCGGATCGCGGCGAGCTGCTTTATCGGATTCCGAACGGCGGCATCGGCGTCGAGGTGGGAGCAGCCTTCGGCGAATATACGGCCGAGATCCTGGAAAAGAACCGACCGGCGCAGCTCTATCTCATCGATCCCTGGTCGATGGATCGCTACAGCTCCGGGCTCGACTCGATCCACACGAATTTCGCGGCCGAGATCGAGGCCGGCCGACTGCACCTGATGCAAGGCACCTCACTCGAAAAGCTTGCCGAATTCGAAGACGATTTCCTCGACTGGGCCTATATCGATACCGATCATTCCTTCGATCTCACCTGGCAGGAACTGCTGCTCTGCGAAAAGAAGGTGAAGCGGACGGGGCGCATTGCCGGGCATGATTTCTGCACCGGCAATACGGTCAAGCCGATCGTCTATGGCGTCGTCGAGGCGGTCACCAAGTTCTGCAGGGATTACGGCTGGCAATTCGAGTTTCTGACAGTCGAATCGCACGCGCATTTTTCCTATTGCCTGAAGCGGCTCTGATCAGCTCACACTTTACCGGAATATTGCTCGTCGCTGACCTTTTCCATCCAGTCGACGTGGTTGCCGTCCAGCGCCTCATGGATGGCGATATGCGTCATCGCCGTATCCGGGGCAGCACCGTGCCAATGTTTTTCGCCCGGCGAGAACCAGACGGTATCGCCGGCGCGGATCTCGCGAATGCCCCCGCCCCAGCTCTGGGCGATGCCCTTGCCTGATGTCACGATCAGCGTCTGTCCCAGCGGATGCGTATGCCAGGCCGTGCGGGCGCCAGGCTCGAAGGTGACGGAGACCGCCCTCGCCCGTGCCGGCGGCGGCGTCTCCATCAGCGGATCCTGGCGAACGGCGCCGGTGAAATAGTCGGCCGGTGGCTTCGTCGAGGGGCGAGAGCCGACGGGTTTGATCTCCATGATCTGTCCTTTTCCATCCATGCGGTTGAAGCCTTGTAGCAGAACGATATTTCATCGGAGCGACCAATCAAAGCCGGATCGACAATTGCCGCAAAGTCACCCGGCTGATAGTGCCATTGTCTTTCATCAGCGCGTCGCACCTTGCTTGAATCATGCGACGCGCTTTGGCTCTTTGTTTTTATGCATGTCGTTGTTCCCCGCACACTTCCGGGCGACATGCAGTAGGGAGGATTTTTCATGAAACACCATGCTTTTGGCCGCATGCCCTTCACCGTCACCAATGTCGGCTTCGGCGCCTGGCAGATCGGCGGCTCCTGGGGCGATATCAGCGAGGCGGACGGACGCGCGGCGCTGAATGCCGCACTCGATGCCGGCATGACATTCATCGACACGGCGGATGTCTATGGCGACGGCCGCTCGGAAAAGATCATTGCCGACGTGCTGAAGACGCGTGGCGGTGAACGGCCGATGGTCGCCACCAAGGCGGGCCGCCGTCTCAACCCGCATGTCGCCGAAGGCTACACAAAAGTTAATCTCGAAGGCTTTATCGACCGCAGCCTGACGAATCTTGCCGTCGACAGCCTCGACCTCGTGCAGCTCCACTGCCCGCCGCGCGACGTGCTTTACCAGCCGGAGGTCTTCGGGGCTCTGGACGCGCTGCAGAAGGCCGGCAAGATCAAGGGTTACGGCGTCAGCGTCGAAAAGGTCGAAGACGCGCTGAAGGCGATCGAATATCCCGGCGTCGTCAGCATCCAGATCATCTACAACATCTTCCGCCAGCGCCCCGATCACCTGTTCTTCCAGGAAGCACGCCGCAGGAATGTGGCGATCATCGCCCGTGTGCCGCTCGCAAGCGGTCTTCTCTCCGGCAAGATCACCCGGGACACGCATTTCGCCAGCGACGACCACCGCAATTTCAACCGCAACGGCGAAGCCTTCGATGTCGGCGAGACCTTTGCCGGCGTGCCCTTCGAGGTCGGCCTGCAGGCGGTGGAAGAGGTGCGCAAGCTGGTGCCCGGGGGCGCCACGATGGCCGCCTTCGCGCTCCGGTGGATCCTGATGAGCGACGCCGTCACCGTCGTCATCCCCGGCGCGCGTAACGCCGAGCAGGCCAAGGGCAATGCGGCCGCCGCCGACCTTGCGCCGCTTTCGGCCGATGTCATGGCCGCAACGCGCCAGATCTACGAGCGGCTGATCGCGCCGCATGTGCATCAGCGCTGGTAGGCGTCCAACACTCCAAAATGCAAATGGCCGGGTTTTCGCCCGGCCATTTTCATATCAGCGATCCGTCAAGGTCAGTTGGTGGGCTCAGTTGGTGCCGACGAGATCGACCGCAAAGAACAGGGTCTCGCCGGAGGAGTCGCTGACGCCGTCATTATCGGTGACCGCATAGGGCTTGCCCGATGCGTCGAAGGTGAAGCCTTCAAGCTTGTCCAGCACGTAACCGTTGGTCGCAGACTTCAGCTCACCGAGGAAGTCGTGGGCCTCGGTCTTCTTGACGACCGGCAGCTCGCCGCCGAGCTTGGCCGGCTTCAGCTCCGAAATCGCGACCTTGTAGAGCTTCTTCAGCCTGGCGGCGTCACCGACAAGGTTGTCGCGCTCGATGATGTAGACGCTGTCGCCCTGGGCGGAAATTTCCGACAGGCCGACCCAGCCGCTTTCTGTCTTGTCGAGCGGATAGCGCACAGCACCCCATTCCTTCTTCTTCGGATTATAGGAGACGAGCTTGACGAAGCCCTTCTCGTCATCGCTCCACTCACGCTGGACCGCCATCCACAGCGTTGCATCGTCGCCGGTGCCGACAATGGTCACGCCTTCGAAGCCGTAGCGGATTTCGTTGGCGACGAGCTCCTTCGGCAGGGCGATCTCGGCCTTGATGTCGCCCTTGGCATTGACGTTGTAGAGGGCGTGCGGGACAAGACGCTCGCTGTAACCTTCCGAGGCGAGCCAGAAGGAGCCGTCGGCGGCAGCCGCGATGCCTTCAATGTCGAGCTTCTGGGCCGGGGCGCCGTCACGCTTGACGACGAGGGCGTCGGTGATGACGGCCGGCTTCTTGCTGGCATCGATCGTGTAGATCGTCGGCTGCGAACCCAGAACGCTGTCGCTGACGGCGTAGAGCATGCCCGGCTTGCCTGGAACGGCGGCGAGACCCGAAAGGGCTGCAAAGCCGATCGGATTACCGTCCTTCTCGGCGGAAACGATCTGCGGATAGGCCTTTTCGCCTTCCGAGCGCTCGTAGATCATCACATGCGAGCGCGCGCCGCCATCCTTGCCGAGGTCGAGCTCGTTGGCGGTCGCAAAGAGATTGCGGGCGGGAATGGCGATCGCGCCTTCCGGCGAAATGCCTGATGGCAGCAGCTGGACGAGTTCGGGATCGGCGCCGGTATCCTTGAAAACGCCGACGACCGAGGCGCGCTCGGCGAGCAGGAAGAAATACTTGTCGTCGCCGAACTTGGCGGCTTCGAGGCCTTCCGGCTCGACGCCCTTCGATCCCGAGCGGCTTTCCGGATAGTGGCCGATATGGGCGACGGCGCGTTCGAAGGATGCGCCCGATTCGTAGAGAAGCTTACCCGTCTTGTCGAAGATGGTGAAGCCGCGCGAGCCGCCCTGGTAGTCGCCTTCATTGGCGACGACCAGGCGGTTGTCGTCCAGCCACTTCACGGCGTCCGGTTCGCGCAGCACGCCCTTGGCTTCGCCTGAGAATTTCAGGGCGCCGTCACGCTTGGTGTCGATACCCATGAGATCGACGCTGCCGGCGGAGAAATGCGTCTTCACTTCAGCCGTGTTGGCGTCGATGATGACGATCTCATTGTTTTCCTGCAGTGTCAGGGCAATCTCGTTCAGGCCGTTGAAGGCGACGAATTCAGGCTCCGGATCTTCAGGGGCGACGCCGGCAAGCCCGGTCAGCGCCACATGCTTGATAGTGCCGCAATCGACGGTGCCGTTCTTGACCTGGAAGACGACGAGGTCGCCGACCGGCATTTGTGGGATCTTGCCGTCATTGACGTCTTCGTCGCGCTCGTTTTCGATTGCGATGGCGCCGATCGTCTTGTCCTTGTTGAGGGCGATCGAATCCGGCTGGCCGCCGAGATCGCAGCTGTTCTCGATCTTCTTGGTCGCCACGTCGACGATCGCCAGACGACCCGAGGGCTTCGCCTTGCTTTCGGAGGTGTTGACGGCAACGAGCGCCTTGCCGGCGCTCGAGGTGACTGATGTCGGCTCGCCGTCCATCATCACCGCGCCGCCGGCCTTCGGAGCCTTGGCATCAGTAATGTCGATGAAGCCGATCGCGCCGAGCGGGCTGTCGCTATAGATCAGCGTGTTGCCGTCGTCGGTCGCGGTGATGATTTCGGCGGAGCTCACCGAAAGCTTGTCCTTATCAACAGGCAGGTTCTCTGCGACCGGGAAGGACGCGATGCGGTTGAAAACCGGCTCGGCCGCAGCCGGAAAGGCGACGGACGCGAGAAGCACGGCAGCGAGCGCTGCCTTGCGCGATGAAATTGTCATGAAGTCCCCCATGTGTCGAACATTCGAAACATGAGTTTTCTGCGCGAGCGGCATGACAGAGGCATGACAGATTCGGCATTTTGCGCCAGATCATGTCAGGCTGGTTTGCGCTCCCGGCGCATCTCGTTTCGCATGATGAACAGCGAAGCAGACAGGATGAGAGCCGCTCCCAACCACAGGTAACCCGCCGGCGCATAACCAAAGAACAGCCAACCGGCCAGCACGTTCAACGGCAGCTTCAGATCGTCGAACGGCTGGACGTAGGCGGCATCCGCTGCGGCATAGGCAAGCGTCAGGAAATACTGCGCTGCAGCGGTCAGCAGCCCCGCCAGCAGGAACAGGGCAAGGGTTGCACCCGTCGGCACTGCAAAACCTGCCGCGAGCGCCAGCCCGCCATTTATCGGCGTCAGCAGAACGAGCAGCCAGACGGTGATCGTCTCCGGTCGTTCGATGCCCGTCAGGCTCTTGGTGATCAGCGACGAGGCGCCCCACAGCAGCGCCGAAAGCACAGGCAAGAGAGCCGCCCAGCCAAAACCATCAGACCATGGCTGCAAAATGATCATCGCTCCGGTGAAGCCCGCCGCCGTCGCAGCCCAGCGGGCCGGGCCGACGCGCTCACCGAGGAAAAGCCGGGCGCCCAGAATGATGAAGAAGGGCGAGGTCATCACCAGTGCGATCGCCTGCCAGATCGGCACCGCGGCAAGGCCGGCGACCCAAGCCTCGACGCCGAGCGCGGCAAGCGCGACGCGCGCGAGGTGACGCCAGGGATAGTGCGTGCGCATCGCCGCAATGCCGAGCCTCTTCAGGAACGGCAGCGAAAACAGGAAGGCGAAGCCATATTGCCAGAAGGCTGCCGACGCCGAGGGAAAGGCAAGCTTCATCGTCAGCCATTGGGTGACGACGTTGAGAAGCGAAAAGGCAATGCCGGCAAGGACCATCCAGATGGCACCGACAACGGCGCGGGACGGCTCGACGGCAAGGGAAGTCTGATTCATGTCTTTCATCCATAACAGGGACCAACATAAATCAGGACGCATGAGGCACGGACACGAGCGACACGGCGGACCCCGCCCTTCGCACGACCGAACACTCATTCTCTTCCATCCGGACTTTAACCGTCGGCTCCGGAATCACACCGGATCTGCTGACCCCTCCTCCGCATCGGCGCGAAAGAAGGCGCTCGCGGGCTCAGGCCGAAACCCTTACCGCCGGTGGGGAGTTTCACCCCGCCCTGAGAACAGAACTGTCGTAGATCAAAGCCCCGGCGACGGCAAGATCCGCCTAAACAAAAGGGGTTCGGCAAAGCCGAACCCCTCTCAAATCCTGCACAGCCGGTCTCGTTTCCGGCTGGTGGATAATCTCAGATCAACCGTTGACGGCGTCCTTCAGGCCCTTGCCGGGCGTGAATTTCGGCACGTTGCGAGCCGGAATGTCGACTTCAGCGCCCGTCGACGGGTTACGGCCCTTCGTTGCGGCACGATGAGAAACGGTGAAGCTGCCGAAACCCGCAAGGCGAATGTCGCCCTTGTTCTTGAGTTCAGCCTGGACAACGTCGAAAACCGCGTCAACAGCGGAAGCCGCGTCAGACTTCGTCAGTCCTGCCTTTTCGGCTACTGCGGACACGAGTTCATTCTTGTTCATGTTTCCACCCCTTTCTAAATGGTATGAAACGACTCAAAAGTAAGCTAGGCGCAGAATAGGTTTCATCAGGCCCGCCGAAAACCCAAAAGCCCTGCAAATCAAGGAAAAGCAAGCGTCTACATGACGTTTTCACAAAAAAGGCTGGCGTTTCCGCCAGCCTTTTTCCGTGTTTTGGGCCAATTGGGCATAAATGTGGCAAAGGCCACTCAATGCGCTATGGTTGCGCCTGTCTCATCGAGGCCTTCGACCGATGTGATGACCGGCGTTTCCACAGTGCCATCCCATTCGATCGGCTCCGGCCGCCGGATCAGCGCATGCTTGATCACCTCGCCCATGCGGGATACCGGGATGATCTCCATGTTGTTCTTCACGTTATCCGGAATCTCCGCCAGGTCCTTGGCGTTTTCCTCTGGAATCAGCACCTTCTTGATGCCGCCGCGAAGCGCTGCGAGCAGCTTTTCCTTGAGACCGCCGATCGGCAGCACACGGCCACGAAGGGTGATTTCACCGGTCATGGCCACATGCCTGTCCACAGGGATGCCGGTCATGATCGAGACGATCGCGGTTGCCATGGCAACGCCGGCCGAGGGACCATCCTTCGGGGTTGCGCCTTCCGGCACGTGCACGTGGATGTCGCTCTTGTCGAAGCGCGGCGGCTCGATGCCGAAGTCGACAGCGCGCGAGCGGACATAGGAGGCCGCTGCCGAGATCGATTCCTTCATGACTTCCTTCAGATTGCCGGTGACCGTCATGCGGCCCTTGCCCGGCATCATCACGCCTTCGATGGTCAGCAGCTCGCCACCGACTTCCGTCCAGGCAAGACCGGTCACGACGCCGACCTGATCCTCGCCCTCTGCTTCGCCATGGCGGAAGCGCGGGACGCCCAGATAGTCGGAGATGTTGGCAGCCGTCACGTGAACGGCCTTCGTCTTGCCCTTGATGATCTCGGTGACCGCCTTGCGGGCGAGTTTCATCAATTCGCGTTCGAAGTTGCGGACGCCGGCTTCGCGGGTGTACTGCTGGCTGATCGACATCAGGGCGTCGTCGCTGACCGAGAATTCTTCCGGCTGCAACGCATGTTCCCTGATGGCCTTCGGCAACAGGTGCCGCTTGGCGATTTCGCGCTTTTCATCCTCGGTGTAGCCGGCGATACGGATGATCTCCATGCGGTCCATGAGAGGCGCTGGAATGTTCAGCGTATTCGCCGTCGTGATGAACATCACATCCGACAGGTCGTATTCGACTTCCAGATAGTGATCCATGAATGTCATGTTCTGCGCCGGATCGAGCACTTCGAGCAGAGCCGAAGACGGATCGCCGCGATAGTCCTGGCCGAGCTTGTCGATTTCATCGAGCAAGAACAGCGGGTTGGACTTCTTCGCCTTCTTCATCGACTGGATGACCTTGCCGGGCATCGAGCCGATATAGGTGCGGCGGTGACCGCGGATTTCGGCTTCGTCACGAACGCCGCCAAGCGCCATACGGACATACTCACGGCCGGTCGCCTTGGCGATCGACTGGGCGAGCGAGGTCTTGCCGACGCCCGGAGGGCCGACGAGGCAGAGGATCGGGCCCTTGATTTTGGTCGCGCGGGCCTGCACGGCCAGATATTCGACGATGCGCTCCTTGACCTTGTCGAGACCGAAGTGATCGGCTTCGAGGATCTTCTCGGCATTGTTGAGATCGGCCTTGATCTTCGACTTCTTGCCCCAGGGAATGCCGAGCAGCCAGTCCAGATAATTGCGCACGACGGTGGCTTCCGCCGACATCGGGCTCATCTGGCGCAGCTTCTTCAGCTCCGCATCGGCCTTTTCACGGGCCTCCTTGGACAGCTTGGTCTTGGAGATGCGCTCTTCCAGTTCGCTCATCTCGTCGCGGCCTTCCTCGCCGTCGCCGAGTTCCTTCTGGATCGCCTTCATCTGTTCATTGAGGTAGTATTCGCGCTGGGTCTTCTCCATCTGGCGCTTGACGCGCGAGCGGATGCGCTTTTCGACCTGCAGGACCGAGATCTCGCCTTCCATGAAGCCGAGGGCCTTTTCGAGGCGCTGCTTGACGCTGGTGGTCTCCAGCATCTCCTGCTTCTCGGTGATCTTGATCGACAGATGCGAAGCGACCGTATCGGCGAGCTTGGAATAATCATCGATCTGGCTGGCGGCGCCGACCACTTCGGGCGAAATCTTCTTGTTGAGCTTCACGTAGCTCTCGAATTCGGAGACGACCGAACGCGACAGGGCTTCCAGCTCGACCGGATCGTCATGCGGCTCCTCGAGCACGTGGCCGAGCGCCTCATAGAAATCCTCGCGGCTGGTATAGGTGTCGATTTCGGCGCGGGCGCGGCCTTCGACCAGAACCTTCACGGTGCCGTCGGGCAGCTTCAAGAGCTGCAGCACGTTCGCCACGGTGCCGACATTGTGGATCGCGGAAGGATCCGGATCGTCGTCGCTGGCGTTGATCTGCGTCACCAGCATGATCTGTTTGTCGGAACCCATGACCTCTTCGAGCGCACGGATCGACTTTTCCCGTCCGACGAACAGCGGCACGATCATATGCGGGAAAACCACGATGTCGCGCAGGGGCAGAACAGGGTAGGCAATGCTGCTCGCTACAGACGTTTTCTTCGTCATTTTATGTCCTTTCCATCGTCCCGTTGCCGGGCTCTCTGCACGGCCGCTTGGGACCGGCCGGCAATCTCACTTGTTGCTACAAGTGGAGGTTCTGACTACGCTTTTCAAGCCACGCTAACGCCCGCGTCCCTCGGATGTGACAGCTTTATTACAACGGAACGCCAACACTATGAAGCGCGTGGCTGGACCGGCGCTTACCACTTCCGACTCGGCTAAAATGCAAACGCCAGCAACAGGCTTACGGATCATTGCATCATTGCCAAGCACGATCCCTTGCGCAACATCGGCAAAGGCAATTTCGGTTCCCACCGGCAAATACTAACAGCGCTTCGCATGGTTTTTCAAATAGAAAGGGGCCTGCCAATGGCAAGCCCCCAAAATAATCACACGAAAGCCCAAGCTCACGCCGAAGCGTTGGCCTTTTCTTCCTGGCGATCGGCATAGATGTAAAGCGGACGGGCCGAACCGCGCACCACTTCCTCGGAGATGACGACCTCGCGCACGCCTTCCAGCGTCGGCAGTTCGAACATCGTGTCGAGCAGGATCTTCTCCATGATCGAGCGAAGGCCGCGAGCGCCGGTCTTGCGCACGATCGCCTTGCGGGCGATTTCGCGAAGAGCGTCCTCGTGGAAATTCAGTTCCACATCTTCCATCTCGAACAGGCGCTGATACTGCTTGATCAGCGCATTCTTCGGCTCGGACAGGATCTGGATCAGCGCGTCCTCATCGAGGTCCTCGAGCGTCGCCAGAACCGGCAGACGGCCGATGAACTCAGGGATGAGGCCGAACTTGACCAGGTCTTCCGGCTCCAGTTCGCGCAGGACCTCGCCGACGCGGCGGTCATCCTGCGACTTGACGCTAGCGCCAAAGCCGATCGAAGTCTTCTCGCCACGGGCAGAGATAATCTTGTCGAGGCCGGCAAAAGCGCCGCCGCAGATGAACAGGATGTTCGTCGTGTCGACCTGCAGGAATTCCTGCTGCGGGTGCTTGCGTCCGCCCTGCGGCGGAACGGAAGCGACCGTGCCTTCCATGATCTTCAGCAGCGCCTGCTGCACGCCCTCGCCCGAGACGTCACGGGTGATAGACGGGTTGTCGGACTTGCGCGAAATCTTGTCGACTTCGTCGATGTAGACGATGCCGCGTTGCGCACGCTCGACGTTGTAGTCGGCCGACTGCAGCAGCTTCAGGATGATGTTTTCGACATCCTCGCCGACATAACCGGCCTCGGTCAGCGTCGTCGCGTCGGCCATGGTGAAGGGAACGTCGATGATGCGGGCGAGCGTCTGAGCAAGATAGGTCTTGCCGCAGCCGGTCGGGCCGACGAGCATGATGTTCGACTTCGCCAGCTCGACTTCGCCGTTCTTGGAGGCGTGCGCCAGGCGCTTGTAATGGTTGTGAACGGCAACCGACAGGATCTTCTTCGCCTGCCGCTGGCCGATGACGTATTCGTCGAGGACCTTGATGATGTCCTGGGGCGTCGGAACGCCGTCGCGGGACTTGACCATCGAGGACTTGTTCTCCTCGCGGATGATGTCCATGCACAATTCGACGCATTCATCGCAGATGAAGACGGTCGGTCCGGCAATCAGTTTCCGGACTTCGTGCTGGCTCTTTCCGCAGAACGAACAATAAAGAGTGTTCTTGGAGTCGCCGCCGTTGCTGCCGCTGACCTTGCTCATATCACTTTCCTTCCAGCACGCCGCATTTCAAGGCGAAATCGCGGTCCACTCTATCAGCTCCTGGCGGCACTCCGTTTCCGGAGCCTTTGCCGAGAAGGCCTTCAGGGGCTACGAACCGGGCCCAACCAATCATGTCCTGGTCCCGGCGGCAACGAACTCCCCTTCGAATGCCGAATGCTATGTCATAAAAATTCAACATAGCATTAATAGCTACTATTAGCGTCTTCGTCGCCGGATGAAAGCCCTTGTTCAATCACAAATGGGATAGAACTGTGGCGAGGAAAACACCATCCCTATTAATTACTAGGCCTGTTCGCCTTCCATTTCGAGGCGCGACGTCAGAACCTTGTCGATCACGCCCCAGCTCTGGGCTTCGTCCGCATCCATGAAATGGTCACGATCGAGCGTTTTTTCAACTTCCTCGTAGGTGCGGCCAGTGTGCTTGACGTAGACCTCGTTCAGGCGGCGCTTCATCTTGAGGATGTCGCGGGCATGACGCTCGATGTCCGAAGCCTGGCCCTGGAAGCCGCCCGATGGCTGATGCACCATGATGCGGGAATTCGGCGTGGCAAAGCGCATGTCCTTGTGGCCGGCCGCCAGCAGCAGCGAGCCCATGGACGCGGCCTGGCCAATGCAGAGCGTCGAAACCGCGGGCTTGATGAACTGCATCGTATCGTAGATCGCCATGCCGGCGGTGACGACGCCACCGGGCGAATTGATGTAGAGGGCGATTTCCTTCTTCGGGTTTTCGGCCTCGAGGAAGAGCAGCTGGGCGCAGACGAGCGTCGCCATATGGTCCTCGACAGCACCTGTCAGGAAGATGATGCGTTCCTTCAACAGGCGGGAATAGATGTCGTAGGAGCGTTCACCGCGGTTGGTCTGTTCCACGACCATCGGAACGAGGGCCATTGCGGTATCGACTGGGTTTCTCATGTGCGTCCTTTGTCAACGTCTCGCCGGCCGGCGCCGGGAATCAAAGAAAAAATATCTTACCCCTACATAGAGTGTCCCGGGCCTCCTCTTCAAGACACGCATGAGGATAACGTTAAGAAGGCGGGGCAAGGCGGCTAAGCTCCTTCTTTTCGAACATGTCGTTACCCAGAACCGCTGCACACTTCCGGGCGACATGCATTGGAGCTTCGGCTCCTGGTAGCCTCTTTCCCTCAAACGCCTGTTAACGGCGAGACCCTGGCGCGGTCCCCCCCGGCTTTTCTCCATGACAGGATGAAGGAAGGCTTACTCCATTCGACTGTGCTTATACACGTTTACCCGACGGAAAGCCTACCGGCAGATATCGGCCTAAAACAATGCCGCAGCGCAGCAGCATTAAGGAAGTGGCGAGCTTCCTCGGCAAGGATGCGAACCGACAGACAAGGGGTTGCTGCCGTGTTCAATATCGCTACAGGTCTCGCCATCTGGTGTTCCGAGGCCATGACGCTTGCTTTGGTGCTGTTCGTCGCCTGGCGCCACAACGTCAGGAACGAGGCCTATCTCTATTGGGGCCTGGGCTTCCTCTTGACCGGCATTGGCTTTGCGATGGTCGCGCTGCGCGGCGAAATCCCCAACGTGCTTTCCATAGAAGCGGGCAATGCCATCGCCCTGCTCGGCCAGAGCGCCTGGGTGGCGGGTTTTCTGGCGCTCGACCGCAAGCGGATCGAATGGTGGGCACTGCTGCCGCCGGCAATCTGGCTCGCCGGGGTCTTCCTGCCCTGGGTCAACAGCGATTATTCAAACCGCGTGGTGCTCTACAACCTTGCTTCGGCGACGGGTGCAACGGCACTTGCCATGGCGGTCGCCGCCGGCGACATGCGCCGCGAGCGTACCCGCATCAAGCTGATGGGCGTGTTCGTCCTCCAGGGCTGCCTGTGCTTCGGCTCGGCAGTGACGATGGCGCTGACGCTGCCGAGCGATATCGAGGCGACCAATCTCGGCGGCGCCTCCGCCATGGCCAGCGCCTTCCTGCTGACCATCGCCTTCGCGTTCACCTGCCGGCTGATCATGGAGCGTTCCGAACGGCACCTGCGTGCCCTCACCCTGACCGATTCGCTGACCGGCGTGCTCAACCGCCGCGGCCTGCTCGGCTATTTCGACGGCATTCAGGAAAGAGCTCATAACGAGCAGCGCCAGGTCGCGGTGATTCTCTTCGATCTCGACCATTTCAAGCGCGTCAACGATCGTTTCGGCCACCAGTCCGGCGATGCCGTGCTGACCGCCTTTGCGCGCATGGCCCGCCAGTATATTCCAAACAACATCTTCGGCCGCATGGGCGGTGAGGAATTCGCCGCCTTCGCCGCAGTCGCGGACCAGACGGAAGCCGAGGCGATCGCCGAAGCGATCCGCACCGAATTCTGCCGTCTTCCCGTCAGCACCGGCGAAGCGATCGTTCCGGTCACGGTCAGCATCGGCATCGCGCTCGCCTCCTCGATCGAAGCCAATATCGACAAGCTGATCTCGGCCGCCGACCGGGCGCTCTATGCGGCGAAGGCCGCCGGTCGCAACTGCACGGTCACCTTCGGCAAAGCGGAGGCCGCAACCCCTGCACCGGCCACACCGAGCAGCACCGCCGGCGAACTCGTGCCGACGGTCGACGACCAGGTCGAGGCGCTACGACGCATGGGCACGCTGTCACGGGCCGGGTAGTCCGGGATCCCTCGCGCGCCACATCTTTCCGAGGTCCGGCAAATCCGATAAGGCTCGGGGCATGATGATCCCATCCTTCCTCTCGATCGACCGCGCCAACCGTCATGTCTCGCTGGACAGCCGCAACCCGGCCTTCTACGGCGACCCGAATGCCGTCTATGCCGCACTTCATGCCCATTGCCCGACCTTCTACTGGAGCGAGCAGAAGCAGTGGTTCTTCACCGGTTACGACCACGTGAACGGACTGTTGCGCGACCGACGCTTCGGCCGGCAGATCCTGCATATCGCCAGCCGCGAGGAACTCGGCCTTGGCGAGCCGATGCCGCATCTTGCCAGTTTCGATCTCTCGGAACGCTATTCCCTGCTCGAACTTGAACCGCCTGAACACACGCGGTTGCGCACCCTCGTCAACCGCGCCTTCGTCTCCCGCCATGTCGAAAAGATGAAGCCGGAGCTTGCCGAACTCGCCAACCGGCTGATCGACGGCTTTGCGGAGAAGAACGAGGTCGAGCTGCTCTCAGCCTTTGCCGACATCATCCCGGTGACGATGATCGCCCGCATGATCGGCATCCCCGAGGAAATGGGGCCGCAACTGCTTGAATGGTCGCACGCCTATGTCCGCATGTACATGTTCGGCCGCACCCGCGCGCAGGAAGAGGAAGCCGAACAGGCGTCGAAGGAATTTTCCGACTACGTCAAGACGGTAATCGCCGAACGCCGCGCGACCCCACGCGACGACCTACTCACCCACATGATCCATACCGAGCACAAGGGTCAGTATCTGACCGAGGAAGAGCTCGTTTCGACGACGATCGTACTGCTCAATGCCGGCCACGAGGCGACCGTGCATCAGATCGGCAATTCCGTCCGCATGATCCTCGACAGCGGCCGCGATCCGGCAGAACTCTTCAAGGACGAGGCCACGACCGAGCGCACTGTCGAGGAAACCCTGCGCATCTGCGCGCCTGTGCATATCTTCCAGCGCTGGGCGCTGGAGCCCGTCGAAATCGACGGCGTCTCCTTCAAGCGCGGCGACAAGGTGAGCCTCATCCTCGCCGCCGCCAATCTCGACCCGGCAAAATTCACCGATCCCCTCACCTTCAAGCCCGACCGCAACGAGGCAGCGAACCTCTCCTTCGGCGCCGGCATCCATTTCTGCATCGGCGCGCCGCTGGCGCGGCTGGAGCTCAACGTCGTGCTGCCGATCCTGTTCGAACGGCTGGCCGGCCTGAGGCTGGCAAAGACACCTCTGGTCAAGGATGTCTACCATTTCCACGGGCTGGACAGGCTGGAGCTGCAATGGTGATCCACTCTTCGCGGATCAGCCGTAACGGCCGGTGATGTAGTCTTCCGTGCGCTTGACCTTCGGCGACTGGAAGATCTCGGCGGTCGGGCCGTATTCGATCAACTCGCCCAGATACATGAAGGCGGTGTTATCAGAGATGCGGCTTGCCTGCTGCATGTTGTGGGTGACGATGACGATGGTGAACTCCGTCTTCAACTGGGCGACCAGCTCTTCCACCTTGGCAGTCGAGATCGGATCGAGGGCGGAGGTCGGCTCGTCGAGGAGAAGCACCTCGGGGCGAAGCGCCACGGCACGCGCGATGCAGAGACGCTGCTGCTGACCGCCGGAGAGGCCGAGCCCACTGCCCTTCAGCTTGTCCTTGACCTCTTCCCAGAGCGCTGCCGAGCGCAACGCCTGCTCGACGCGGACATCCATCTCGGCCCTGGAGATGCGCTCGTAGTGGCGGATTCCGTAGGCGATATTGTCGTAGATCGACATCGGGAACGGCACCGGCTTCTGGAAGACCATGCCGACGCGGGCGCGCAGTTCGTTCATCGAGTAGCCGGGGTCGAGGATGTTCTGGCCATCGAGCGTGACCGAGCCGGTGGCGCGCATCTTCGGGTAGAGCATGTAGATGCGGTTGAGGATGCGCAGCAGCGTGGACTTGCCGCAGCCGGACGGGCCGATGAGGGCCGAGACCTGACGCTCGGGAAAGCTCAGGGTGACGTCGCGGATCGCGTGGGCATCGCCGTAGTAGAAGTTGACGCCGGTCAGCGCCATCTTGTCGACTGTTATGGCCGGGTGGGCCAAGCGAGGTTCGAAGGCTTTGTTCTCAAGCATCATTTCGCATTCCTGCGGTTGAGGATGGCGCGGGAGCCCACGCTGAGGAGAAGCACGATCGCCGTCATGACGAAGGCGCCGGCCCAGGCGAGATTCTGCCATTGCTCATAGGGGCTCATGGCGAACTGGAAGATGACGACGGGAATATTCGCCATCGGCTGCGACATGTCCAAGCTCCAATACTGGTTGTTCAGAGCCGTAAAAAGGAGTGGCGCGGTTTCGCCCGAAATGCGGGCGATCGCAAGGAGGATACCGGTCAGGATGCCTGTGGAGGCGGCGCGGTAGAGTATGTTGACCGTTACCTTCCAGCGCGGGATGCCGAGCGAAAGGGCTGCCTCACGCATGACGTCAGGAACCAGCCGCAACATCTCGTCGGTCGTGCGCACCACGACCGGCAAGAAGATGAAGGCGAGCGCGATGCCACCGGCAAAGCCGGAGAAGCGTGACGTCGGGCGGACGACCAGTTCATAGACAAACAAGCCGATGATGATCGACGGCGCCGAAAGCAGGATATCGTTGGCGAAGCGGATTGCCTCTCCGATCTTCTTGCCGCGGCTGAACTCCGACAGGAAGGTGCCGGCAAGCACGCCGATCGGTGTGCCGATGATAACAGCCAGAACGACCATCAGAAGGCTGCCCATGAAGGCGTTGGCGAGACCGCCGCCATCTTCGCCGGGCGGCGGCGTCATCTCCGTGACGAGACTGAGGCTGAGCGCGGACAAGCCGTGTATCAGCGTCGTCCAGAGTATCCAAACCAGAAAGACCAGGCCGACTACTGTTGCGATGCCGCAGAGCGACAGCGCGATCATGCTGCCGATCTGGCGACGACGGTAGAGGGAACCCGAATGAGTGGCCATAATTACTCTCCCCTCTGTCTTGCCATACGCACCAGCATGAGCTTGGCGACCGCCAGAACGATGAAGGTGACAACGAAGAGGATGAGACCGAGCGCCGAGAGCGACGACCTGTAGAGGTCATCCGAAGCTTCGGCAAATTCGTTGGCGAGCGTCGCAGCGATCGACGTGCCGGGCTCCATCAGCGACACCGCGATGTTATGGGTGTTGCCGAGCACGAAGGTGACCGCCATGGTCTCTCCGAGCGCGCGGCCGAGGCCAAGGAAGATGCCGCCGACGACAGCGGTGCGGGTGTGCGGGATGACGATGTCGCGCACCACTTCCCACTTGGTCGAACCAAGCGCATAGGCCGATTCCTTCAGCTGTGCCGGGACGACCAGGAAGACGTCGCGCATGACCGAGGAGACGAAGGGGATGATCATGATCGCCAGCACGATGCCTGATGTCAGCATTCCGATGCCGAGCGGAGCACCGGAGAACAATGCGCCGATTACCGGGATCGGGCCTAGCCAGTCGATTAACACCGGCTGGACGTAGTCCGACATGAAGGGAGCAAAAGTGAAGAGACCCCACATGCCGTAAATGATGCTGGGGATACTGGCGAGAAGCTCGATGGCACCGCCGATCGGGCCGCGAATGGAGCGCGGCGCAACTTCGGTAATGAAAACGGCGATACCGAGGCTCACGGGAACGCCGATGATCATGGCGAGCGCCGAGGTGACCAGCGTGCCGTAAATCGGTACCAGTCCCGAGAACCGCTGGGCAACCGGATCCCATTCCATGCCAGTCAGGAAGCCAAAGCCGAAGGTCCGGAAGGCGAGAAACCCGTCCCAGACCATGGAGAACGCCGCTGCGAACAGGGCGACCAAAACAAACAGGCCGCAGCCCAAAACAATCCAGTAAAAAATACGATCGCCTGCCGCGCCGTCGCGGCGCTTCACGCCCGCTGCTGTGGCGGGCAGCGATGCCGTTGCTTCGCTCATATCCGTACGCTCTGCTGCTTTGAGGGGTGTCAAAGGCATTATGGGCGGAAAGCCAAGCTTCCCGCCCCGACCGCAGTTTCGTCAGGATCAGCCCTTGAAGGAGGCTGTCCAATAGTCTTCGATCTGCTTCACCAGGGTTTGCGGAAGCGGAACGTAATCGAGGGCAGAGGCTTCCTTCTGGCCGTTTTCGAGCGCCCACTTGAAGAAGGCGAAGGCTGCCTTGGAGCGCGCCGCATCCTTCGGCTCCTTGTACATGATCGCCCAGGTCGTGGCGGTCACCGGCCAGGCCTTTTCGCCTGGAGCATTGGTCATGATCAGGTAGAAGTCCTGAGCCTTGGTCCATTCGGCGCTGGCGGCGGCAGCCGAGAAGCTTTCCGCATTCGGCTTCGGATACTGGCCTGCGGCGTTCTGGATCAGAACATAGGGCAGTTTGTTCTGCAGAGCGTAGGCGTATTCGACGTAGCCGATCGAATCCTTGACGCGGGTGACGTAAGCGGCGACGCCTTCATTGCCCTTGCCGCCGATGCCGACCGGCCAGTTGACGGCGGTCCCTTCACCGACCTTGCTCTTCCAGTCTTCGTTGACCTTGGAGAAGTAGTTGGTCCAGTTAAAGGAGGTGCCCGAACCGTCCGAACGATGGACGACGGCGATCTGGCTGTCGGGCAGTTTCAGGCCGGGATTCAGATCGGCGATGGCCTTGTCGTTCCACTTGGTGACATTGCCGAGATAGATGTCGGCAAGAACCTTGCCCGTGAGCTTCAGTTCGCCGGACTTGATGCCTTTGACGTTGATGACGGGCACGATGCCGCCGACGACGAGCGGGAACTGACCGAAGCCGCCCGTCGTCAGGTCTTCCGGCTTCATCGGGGCGTCGGACGCGCCGAAGTCAACCGTTGCAGCCTTGATCTGGGCGATGCCGCCGCCCGAACCGATCGACTGGTAGTTCAGCTTGTCGCCGGTCTGCTTGTTGTAGTCCGCAGACCACTTAGACAGGACGGGATAAACGAAGGTGGAGCCGGCGCCGGTGATATCGGCGGCGGACGCCGAAACCGCCAGAGCGGCAACCAAACCTGCGCCGAGGCAGGCCGAAAGAAGTTTCTTGGTGAGCATATGAGCGCTTCCCTAGTGGATTTGAAAAACAACGAGACCAGCGCCATGGAGGGGGTGTCCATTGTCTGGGGCGCTGAAATTCCCGTCACAGCAGGCGGGCTAGGCGCGTTTTATTACAGTTTGATGACGGAATTTGACGGTTGCAACCGAACGCGGGGCCGTGCCGCAAATGCTGCAGTTGCAGCCTTTTCGTTGAATCGCGGATTTAACAAAGCCTTAGCAAAAACATTGGGATAGATTGACGCAGGCTGTGGTGGATTGCCGCAGCGATGCCTGGAAATGTCGTTTTCAGGATTTAGAAATGCCGGGCCGCTCAGGCCCGATGCCGAATTCATGCGATGGCCTTTACGAGATCACGCGGCCGACTCTTCTCGCAGCCTGCTGGATATGTCGCATGCCGACATGGGTTTTCCGAGCATATAGCCTTGAAGCTGGTCGCAGCCGGCGTCTCGCAAGATCGCCGCCTGACGGCTATTCTCAATACCTTCCGCGGTCACGGGAATCTGCAGAGCAGTCGCCAGGGAGATGGTTGCCCGAAGAATATCGGCGCCATTTGCGGTTTCATCGAGAGCGGACACGAGCGAGCGGTCGATCTTCATGCGATCAAACCCAAATTGCCGCAATGCACCGATGCTAGCGTAGCCGCAGCCAAAATCATCAAGAGCAAACTTTATGCCGACGCGCTTGAGCTGGTCTATCGACCGACGGGCCTGATCCGGATTTGTCATCAGAACGCCTTCGGTGATTTCCAGGGTCAGGCGGTTTGGATCGAAATCCAACTCCTGCAGGATCGCGATCACCTGGGCAGCAAATTCCGGATTGCAGAGCTGGATCGGCGAAACGTTCACCGACAAAGTCAGACCGGGCCAGCTCTTGGCATGCCCGATCGACGTTCTCAGCATATGGGTGCCAAGGGCATCGATGAGGCCGCATCTTTCAGCAAGAGGGATGAATATTTCCGGGCTGATGTTTCCCGTTGCAGTTTTCCAGCGCGCCAGTGCTTCAAGACCGGTGACAGCACCGGTCGAAGCAGAGACGAGAGGCTGGAAAACGGCTTCGATTGCGCCGCTGCCGATGGCGTTTTTCAAGAGGCCTTCCAGCTCGGCGATCCGTATGCGTTCCCGGTCCAGTTCGGGGTCGTATTCAACCGCCTGACCTTTGCCATTTGCCTTGGCACGATAGAGCGCCATGTCGGCTCTGCGAAGAAGCTCCAGAGGCGATATGTCTCCATCGCGCGCCGCAGCTCCGATGCTTGCGCCAACTTCGATCGTTCGCCCGTCAATTTTGAAGGGCTCGGCAAACAGCGCCAGAATCGCCTCTTCGATCTCTTCGCATGCTGTGGATCCAACGTGCACCAGCGCGAATTCGTCGCCTCCCAGCCGTGCCGCGGCCAGGACTTCGGGATGACTGGTCATCAGCGCGTTCGAGACGATCCGGATCAAATCATCGCCAACCGCATGCCCCCAAGCATCGTTGACCGCCTTGAAGCCGTCGAGGTCAACCAAGTAAAGCCGCGGCGACGAAGGATCCGGGCTCTCCAGATCCTCCAGCAGACGGAGAAGCCCCTGTCTGTTCAACAAGCCACTCAAGCTGTCATGGCTCGCTTCGAAGCGAGCTGTTTGCGCCAGTTGGCGCAGGCGCCGCGCCTCGGATGCGCCAACCAACAGAACGCCGATCAAGAATAGCGAAAGGATGACGGTAGAAGCTGCAAGATAAGGGTAGACCTGATGAAACACGGCGCTTCCGGGCGCTTTGCTGGGCCAAACGAGATAGCCGATGACGGCTCCCTTCATGTCGGTGATCGGCGTGTTCAGGGATTCCGGTTTGGGCGTCGTCTCGAGGCTCAGCCCCTCGAGTTCATGTTCGTTGGAGAGCGTGTCGAGAACCTCCGACGTAAACTCCTTGTAGAAACTCAGCACGCTGAACTTCGGAACCTCGGCAGCTGCCTCGAACGGCTGGATCGCCTGCGAGGCGATCAGCGCTATACCGCTTTCGGTCTTGATGAAATTGACCACCGGCGCCTTCGCCGGAGCTGCAGCCGCATTGATCTGCTGATAAAAAGCTTCCCCAAAAAACGTGCCCGGCTGGAAGGGCTTGCCTTTGGCATAGGCCGAGACAATCGAAGACCGGTCAGGGCCGGTCACGATCGCGCCGTCATAAAGCGCGTAATCCTCGCTGGTTTTTCCCCAATTCTCATAGGCCCAATCCGCGGCGGTGGGAGATGAGATCGCGGTATAAGCATCGTCCCATACGGCATTATCAGTCGTTGTCGCGCCGAGGCGAGCGACAAATGCACCGATTGCCGCGTGGGCGGCGCGACTGGCCCTGGCATCATCGATCTCGTTCGTCGACCGGGTCATCGTGACGACGACATGTGCCATCAGGCCGGTCAGTACGAGGGCGACGACAAGGAAGCAGACGGTTGTCGCGATGATGGAAGACGTCTGGGTCCGAACGTGCCTACCTGCAAGATTCGACGACATGCAAATTCCGGAAAGATTAATTGCAAGGCCATGTCTGTGGGACGGCAGGAGACATCATGTCCGCAATGCGCTGCGGATAAGATATAGCATTCGACGATGTAGGCCCGATTAATGGGATTGGTTAAAAGCGTGCTATCCGGAAAAGAGGCGCAACCATTGCCGAAAAGACGGGCCATCATCGCCGCAAATCGGGACAGGCCCGCCATTATCAGCGTCAGTCTGCTGGCCCGCTCAAACCTTGATCACATAGTCCTTGCGAGTCGTTTCAACGACTTCCCACGTTCCCTTGAAGCCGGGTCTGAGGATCATCCGGTCGCCCGCTTTCAGATGAACCGGCTCACCGCCCTCCTCCGTCACGATCGAATGACCGGCCAGCAGACTGAAATATTCCCATTCCTCGTAGACGATCCGCCACTTGCCCGGTGTCGCCTCCCAGATGCCGGAATAGAGGCCGCCTTCTCTCTTCTCCAGGTTCCAGGTGCGGAAATGCGGATCGCCGGAGATGATTCGGCCGGGCTCGGGGGCGCCGAACTCGGGTTCAACGCCGTCGATGCTTAAGGTGATGAAATTTGCCGTGGTCATCATGGATCCTTCTGATCTCAGATCTTCGAGAGCGCCTGTTCGAGATCGGCGATGATGTCCTTGACGTCCTCGATGCCGACGGAGAGGCGCACGACGTCAGGGCCTGCGCCGGCAGCGATCCTCTGCTCGTCGGTCAACTGCCGGTGCGTCGTCGAGGCCGGATGGATGACGAGCGAACGGGTGTCGCCGATATTGGCAAGATGGGAGAAGAGCTCCAGCCCCTCGACCAGTGTCTTGCCCGCCTCATAACCGCCCTTGACGCCGAAGGTGAAGACGGAGCCGGCGCCCTTCGGCGAGTAGCGCTGCTGCAGGACGTGGTTCGGGTCGTCGTCGAGGCCGGCATAATTCACCCAGGCAATCTTGCTGTGCGCCTTCAGCCATTTCGCGACGGCGATCGCATTGTCGCTGTGGCGCTGCATCCGAAGCGGCAGCGTCTCGATGCCGGTCAGGATCAGGAAAGCATTGAAGGGCGAGATCGCCGGCCCGAGATCGCGCAGGCCGAGCACACGGGCAGCGATCGCGAAGGCGAAATTGCCGAAAGTCGCGTGCAGGACCATGCCGTTATATTCCGGCCGCGGGCTCGACAGCATCGGGTAATTGCCGGATTTCGACCAGTCGAAGGTGCCGCCGTCGACGATGAGGCCGCCCATAGAATTGCCATGGCCGCCGAGAAACTTCGTCAGTGAATGCACGACGATGTCGGCGCCATGCTCGATCGGACGGATGAAATAGGGTGTTGCCATCGTGTTGTCGACGATCAGCGGCAGACCGTGGCGATGAGCGACGTCGGCGATGGCGGCGATATCGACGAAAGTGCCGCCGGGATTGGCCAGGCTTTCGATGAAGATGCCGCGCGTCTTGTCGTCGATCTGGCTTTCGAAGCTTTCCGGATCGGCGGCATCGGCCCAGCGCACCTGCCAGCCGAAATTCTCGAAGGCATGGCCGAACTGGTTGATCGAGCCGCCGTAGAGCTGGCGGGCAGCGATGAAATTCTCGCCAGGACGCATGATATTGTGGAAGACGATTACCTGCGCCGCATGGCCGGAGGCGACGGCAAGGGCCGCAGTGCCGCCCTCGAGCGCTGCGACGCGCTCCTCGAGCACCGCCTGCGTCGGGTTCATGATGCGGGTATAGATGTTGCCGAAGGCCTGCAGACCGAAGAGGGCGGCGGCATGATCGGAATCATTGAAGACGAAAGCGGTCGTCTGGTAGATCGGCGTTACCCGCGCCCCGGTCGCCGGGTCGGGCTGCGCACCTGCATGGATTGCCAACGTGTTGAATCCCGGATCGTTCTTGGCCATGTCGTCCTCCCGTTATTGTTGACGTGCAGGATCATAGCCTGTCGCTTGCGAAAGTTAATCGCGATCCGTTTCAACCCATGGGCGTTCCGTGGAAAATCCGTCTCCGCGGACCGCAACTCAGGCAATAAGACGGGGATACTCGATCGCCGGGCAGCGATTCATCACCACCTGGATGCCGGCGGCCTCCGCCTTTGCCGCAGCCGCATCGTCGCGCACACCAAGTTGAGACCAGATGATTTTCGGCAGCGGCCTCAGCGCCAGCGCCTCCTCGACGACCCCGTCCAGATATTCGGAAGCGCGAAAGACGTCGACCATGTCGATCGGCACCGGGATGTCGGCGAGCCGGGCATAAACGGTACGGCCCTGAATCTGTTTTCCCGCCTGCCCCGGATTGACGGGAATGACCTCGTAGCCGCGCGACAGCAGATAGCCCATGACGCCGTTGCTCGGCCGGGCCGGATTGGGCGAGGCGCCGGTCAGCGCGATGGTCTTTACCGAATGCAGGATGCCGGCAAGGTAGTCATCCGTGTAGGCGTCGTGATTCATGTCCGCTTCTCCACTCCCGAAAGCCCTTCGGCACGGCCGGCATGTTTTTTTGCGTTTCCGTGAAACCGGCTGCGTGTCTTTTCCGTATATATGAATTGGATACTCCCTGAGGATGATTCGATGAAAAAAATCGCTCTTGCCCTCATGCTCGTTCTCGCCGCATCGCCGGTGTCGGCGATCTCGCGCTACAATCCGCTCAGCATGAGCTGTGCCAGCGTGCGCGCCGCCATCCACAATCAGGGCGCCGTCATCTTCCGCTACAAGTCTCCCCGCGGCTTACCGCTTTACGATCGCTATGTCCGCAACAGCAATTATTGCGACGCGACCGATTATGCGGAATGGACGTATATTCCCTCAAAAGACAATCCGCGCTGCCAGGTGCTGAAATGCCAGAGCATCGACAACCTTGACGGGATGCTCTTCGTTCCGCATCATCAGCTTTGATGTTTTCGCCGTCGCGACCGCCGCCGAAACTGTACGTCTTTCGCGTTTGCGAAAAGTTCTGGCCCAATTGTGCACTGCGATTTCCTGAATAATGCACAATCAGAAGCTTTAATTTTCCGCTATGTCAAAGCTATAGAATAATATCTATATTTCAGCAGCATAGAATAATCAGCTCCGTCATTCCTACAGATATTTTCTTTTTTTGTTCGTGCTAACACCCCTATTTGTTCCTCCATCCATTAGAGACATCTCATAGTTGAAAGCATCGCCTGGATTGAACGCATGTCGCGCGCACGTAAAAATTGCTCGAATGGGTCGCCATTGTTCACATCCCGAAAGGATGCTATTCGACATATGAACTCATAAGCGACCGCCGCCGCGCATTTTCGTGCAAATCCCAGTTGTCCTTTCAGGAATTTGAGACGCCGAAGGCGAGGCGTGTTCCGCTTCCTCCCATCCTTTACGGATTACTCCCTTGCCTCTCGACGTCATCCTGCTCGTTCTCTTCGGCGCACTGCTGCACGCGACATGGAACGCCATCATCAAGGCGGGGAGCGATAAGTCCCTCGATGCGGCGCTGATCTCGGCTGGCGGCGCTGTTTCGGCACTGCCGTTCCTGCCATTCCTGCCATTGCCGCACGCCTCGGCCTGGCCATTCATCGGCGCCTCGGCCATCCTGCAGTTTGCCTATTTTCAGCTGGTCGCCGCCGCCTACCGGGCCGGCGATATCGGCCTCGTCTATCCGCTGATGCGTGGCTGCGCACCGCTGCTGATCGCGGCGACAAGCGGTTTCGTTCTCAAAGAGAACCTCTCCACCGGCGCTCTTGCCGGAACGATGACGATCTGCGCCGGCGTGCTGACACTCGCCCTGGAGGCGCGGCGTGGCAGCAGCCGTGCCGTAATCCTCTCGCTTGCCAATGCCTGCGTCATCGCCAGCTACACCTATGTCGACGGAATCGGCGCGCGCATCTCCGGCAATGCGATTTCTTATACTTTGTGGATGTCGCTGCTGCCGCCGGTGCTGCTGTTTTCCTGGGCAGCGTCCCAGCGCGGCGCTTTCGCAGTCGTGCGTCACGTTCGCCACAACTGGTGGCGCGGCCTTATTGGCGGCGCCGGCTCGATCGCTTCCTATGGGCTGGCGCTCTGGGCGATGACAAAAGCCCCGGTCGCGACCGTCGCAGCCTTGCGTGAAACCGCAATCTTGTTTGCGCTGGTGATCTCGATCACCGTCTTCAAGGAAAAAGCCAGCATCTGGCGATACGTCGCCGGCGTTGTCATCGCAATCGGCGGGCTGCTTCTGAGACTGGCGTGATCGCTAGAGCCTTTCGTGGTCAGATTGCAGCATTCTGTTGGCTCAAACGGAGTCGGATGGTCGACCGGCCGGCGCGCGTCGTAGCCAAGCTCTACGGCCAAGCCGGCCGGTCGATCAGCCGGCCCGTTTCAGCCAACCCGAAGGGCCCGGCATCTTTGCGCCAGGGCAGAGGCGATCGGCTCGGACGTACCGAGAGGTATGCCCGTCGCCAATCGCCTCTGCCCTGACGAAACCCTGCTCCGGCAGAATGCTGCAATCTGACCAGGAAAGGCTCTAACCCTTCCATTCCGGTTTGCGCTTGCCGAGGAAGGCGCCGATCCCTTCCCGCGCATCCTCAGTCAGCATGTTCTCGACCATCACCCTGACGGTATAATCATATGCTGCCTCCACCGGCAGTTCGAGCTGCCGGTTGAAGGCTTCCTTGCCGATCTTCAGCGTCAGCGGCGACTTGCTGGTGATCACAGCCGCATATTTGGAAACCACCTGCGCCAGATACTGCTTCGGCACGATACGGTTGACGAGGCCAAAATCCTTGGCGGTCGAGGCATCGATCGTCTCACCGGTCAGCAGCATCTCCATTGCCTGCTTGCGGTGGGCGGCACGGGAAACAGCCACCATCGGCGTCGAACAGAACAGGCCGATATTGACGCCCGGGGTGCAGAATGTCGAACTGTCCGTGCAGATCGCCAGATCGCAGGAAGCAACGAGCTGGCAGCCCGCAGCCGTTGCAAGCCCGTCGATCTCGGCGATGACAGGCTTCGGCAGATGCGCGATCTTCAGCATCAGAGCGGCAGCGAGCCGAAAGGTCTTTTCGAAGAAACCGGCACCCTGATCTTCATCGGTGCGATGGGTCGTGAGTTCCTTGAGATCATGCCCGGCGGAGAAGACATTGCCGGTCGAGGCGAGGACGACGACGCGCACATCCGGCTCCGTCCCGGCCGTCTCGAGCTCTTCCAGCAGCGCTTCGAGAAGCGCGATCGAAAGCACATTGGCCGGTGGGTTGTTGAGCACGAGCCGCAGCACGCCATCGCGCAGCGAGCGGGTCAGCAAGCCGCCCTCTTCCGCTCCTGTGTCCTTCCGGAAGGATACGATTTCGGCCATGATGCTGCTCCCTGCGCTCGATTCCAGGCAGACGTTTTGCCACAAGGCGCCGGAAATTTCGAGCAGGATCCGTACTCCCGGCAGAGGCCGCTGCCCTCAGGACCAGAACCAGGACTTCGATGTCTCGGCGCTTGCCTGCGCCCGGGTCAGACCGACATCGCAAAGCTCGTCGTCGGTGAGTTCCGAAAGCGTGCGACGGCTGCGGCGCTTTTCGAGGTGATGTTCGACCGTCAGCAGCAGCCGCCGGCTCCATCGCGCTATCCGGCGAAGTCTCGACCGAACGATATCGCGAGGTGTTTCGAAGATTTCGCTTAATTCCAGGGCCATCGCTTCTTCCTTTGTTGAACGAATGAAAGATGCGCTGGAAGATGCCGCGAATGAAGCTTATGGATATTATAATATGCATAAGGATTTCTTTTGTATGCCTCTCCACCTCGATCAGCTTGCCACCTTCGTCAACGTCGCCGATCTCGGAAGCTTTACAGCTGCCGCCGACAAAGAAGGCCTGACGCAACCGGCCGTCAGCCTGCAGGTGAAGGGGCTCGAACAGCGGCTCGGCGTCCGGCTGATCGAGCGCGTCGGGCGGCGGGCGCAGCCGACCGCGGCAGGCCTCGACCTGCTCGTCTATGCAAGGCGCCTGCTCCAGGAATCGGCCGCCGCGGAAGAAGCGATGATGCTGTACCGGGATGGCGCCAGCGGCCGCGTGCGCATCGGCAGCGGCGGCACGGCGTCGATCCATCTGCTTCCGCGCGCCATCGCCGTCGCCAGAAAATCCATGCCCGGCCTCGAAATCACCGTGCGCATCGGCGATGCCGATGACATTCTGCGCGATCTGGAGGCCAACAGCCTCGACATCGCTGTCGTCGCCCTGCCGGCATCGGGACGCAACTTCGAGATCGAGCCGTTCTACGAGGAGGAATTGCTGGCCGTCGCCCCCGCGGGCAGCCTGATGCCCGAAGGCGGACCGGACGCCGCCTTCATGCGCGACAGGACGCTGCTGCTTTATGAGGGCGGCAATACCAGGCGCGCAATCGACGCGTGGCTGGCTGCACCGGATATCAGGATCCGGCCTGCGATGGAGTTCGGCAGTATCGAGGCGATCAAGGAGCTGGTGGCTGTAGGACTTGGCTGGTCGATCCTGCCGGGCTTGGCGCTGAAACGCGACCGCGCCGGCCTCGTAACGACATCATCGCTGAACCCGCGGCTGACGCGCCGCCTCGGCATGGTGCTGCGCCGGGACAAACATCTGACGCGCGGCCTTCGCGAAATGATGAAATGCCTGCGCGCGTTCAAAGGTTGAGAGCTGCTTTCGACCGTCGGACGCTATTTCAAACCGGCAGAGGCGACGTGAAAAACGTCAGGGGCAGCAGCCTGGGAGCCAACAAATATGGGGTACTATAATACCTTATATCTAAGTGATTGTTTTTACTATTGATTTTTTCAAAACATCGGGAAAGTCGATATTGACCCCATGTCGTATTCCCTTTATACACCGCGCCAGAACGCAGCCTATCCGGGCTGCTTTCTTTTTGGCATGCCTCGAGCCTGCCAATCCAAGCAACAAGAAACGCCCTTCAAGCCCTCGGGCCAAGGGTCCCAAAAAGAGAGTATTCACTATGGCTACCTTCTCCCAGAAGCCTGCAGAGGTGGAGAAGAAGTGGGTGATCATCGACGCCGAAGGGCTGGTCGTTGGCCGTCTCGCTTCCATCATCGCTATGCGCCTGCGCGGCAAGCACAAGGCAACCTTCACGCCTCACGTTGACGACGGCGACAACGTCATCGTCATCAATGCCGAAAAGGTCGTTTTCACCGGCAAGAAGTATTCCGACAAGGTTTACTACTGGCACACCGGTTATGCCGGCGGCATCAAGGAACGCAGCGCACGCCAGATCATCGAAGGCCGCTTCCCGGAGCGCGTCCTCGAAAAGGCCGTCGAACGCATGGTTCCGCGTGGCCCGCTCGGCCGTCGCCAGATGAAGAACCTGCGCGTTTACGCCGGCTCCAACCATCCCCATGAAGCCCAGCAGCCGGTCGCCCTCGACGTTGCCGCGCTCAACAAAAAGAACGTAAGGAGCGCCTGATATGGCTGACCTCTCCTCCCTGAAGGATCTCGGCACGGTTTCCGAAGCTGCTGCTCCGGCCCACGTCCGCAAGGTCGATTCGCTCGGCCGCTCCTACGCGACCGGCAAGCGCAAGAACGCCGTCGCCCGCGTCTGGGTCAAGCCGGGCTCCGGCAAGATCACCGTCAACGGCAAGGAATTCGCGGAATATTTCGCACGTCCGGTGCTGCAGATGATCCTGCGCCAGCCGATCGTCGCGGCTGCCCGTGACGGCCAGTTCGACATCGTCGCAACCGTTGCCGGCGGCGGCCTCTCCGGCCAGGCCGGTGCCGTTCGCCATGGCGTGTCCAAGGCGCTCACCTACTTCGAACCGGGCCTGCGTGCGGTGTTGAAGAAGGGCGGCTTCCTGACCCGCGACAGCCGCGTCGTCGAACGCAAGAAGTACGGCAAGGCAAAGGCCCGCCGCTCGTTCCAGTTCTCCAAGCGTTAATCGCTTCGGACAGACGGAATTTACGAAGGCCGGGGCAACCCGGCCTTTTTGTTTGCGCTCGTGTACGTCATTGCCAAGGCGCCGCACCGCGACGTGATTTTGCCCGCCACTCCATCCTCGATCGCTTGTAATTCGCGGCTCGGTCGCCTACCCGTTGTCGGCGCCTTGACCTTTCAAGACTGACAAAGGAGCCCCCTTGGCGAACAGATCGATTGACCACGCCTTCACGGCGACCAGCCTCACCTCCGCCGCCAGCGATCCGACCTTCGCCGGCGCACTATCTTTCATGCGCCGCCGCTTCACCAAGGAGCTCGCCGGCGTCGACGCCGCCGTCTGGGGCATTCCCTTCGATGCCGCGACCTCGAACAGGCCGGGTACACGTTTCGGGCCACAGGCGATCCGGCGCGCCTCGGCGATCTTCGACAATGATGCGCAATATCCCTTCAACCGCGACCTCTTCGCCGAGATGGCGGTGATCGACTACGGCGATTGCCTGCTCGATTATGGCAATCATCAAGACACCCCAGCCGCTATCGAACGCCAGGCGAATGTCATTCTCGACAGCGGCGCCTTCCTGCTGACGCTTGGCGGCGATCATTACGTCACCTGGCCGCTGCTGAAAGCGCATGTGGCAAAACATGGTCCTCTCGCGCTCGTGCAGTTCGACGCGCACCAGGATACCTGGTTCGACGAGGAACGCCGTATCGACCACGGTTCTTTCGTGGCGCGGGCCGCCCGCGAAGGCATCATCGATCCAGACCGCTCCATTCAGATCGGCATCCGCACCCATGCGCCTGAGGATTGCGGCGTCAATATTCTCTACGGTCATCAGCTCGAGGAGATGAGCGCCAGCGATATCGCCTCGGCGATCATCTCCCATACGCGCGGGGCACCAGCCTATCTCACCTTCGATATCGATTGCCTCGATCCGGCCTTTGCGCCGGGCACCGGCACGCCGGTTTCAGGCGGACCGTCGAGCGCCAAGATCCTCTCGGTGCTGCAGCGTCTGCACCAGCTCGATATTCGCGGCGCCGACGTCGTCGAGGTATCGCCGCCCTACGATCATGCCGATATCACCGCCATTGCGGGGGCAACGGTGGCGATGTATATGCTGGGGCTCCATGCCGAGCGACGCGCCATCGCTGTGTCACAAGGCTGACCTATCATCCTCAAACTGAATCCGGAAACCTTCAGAACCCATTGAAAGCGCAGGTTTAACATGGCACCGAAAATCTTCATCGACGGCGAACACGGCACGACGGGTCTGCAGATCCGCACGCGCATGGCCGGCCGCCGCGATGTCGAGCTTCTGTCCATACCCGAAGCCGAGCGGCGCAACGCCGCCATGCGCGAGGACATGCTGAACAGCGCCGATATCGCCATCCTCTGCCTGCCCGACGATGCGTCGAAGGAAGCGGTGCAGATGGTTTCGGCCAACAACAATGTGCGCGTCATCGACACCTCGACCGCCTTCCGCGTCAATCCCGGCTGGGCCTATGGTTTTGCCGAAATGGACGGTGCGCAGGCCGACAGGATCAGGGCCGCCCGTTTCGTCGCCAATCCCGGCTGCTATCCCACCGGAGCGATCGGCCTCATCCGGCCGCTGCGTGCCGCCGGCATTCTGCCGGACGGCTATCCGATCACGGTCAACGCGGTCTCCGGCTATACCGGCGGCGGCAAGCAGATGATTGCGCAGATGGAAAACCCGGATCACCCGGATGCGATCACCGCGCCGCATTTCCTCTACGGCCTGCCGCTCACCCACAAACACGTGCCCGAAATGACCGTGCACGGCCTGCTCGATCGCGCGCCGATCTTCTCGCCGTCCGTCGGCAAGTTTGCTCAAGGCATGATCGTGCAGGTGCCGCTGCATCTCGACGATCTCGCCGAGGGCACGACGATGGAGAGCATCTATGCGGCCCTCGTTGCCCATTATGCCGGCCAGGATATCGTCAGTGTCGTGCCGCTGGCCGAAAGCAAAGCCCTGCCCCGCGTCAATGCCATCGAGCTCGAAGGCAAGGACACGATGAAGCTCTTCGTCTTCGGCACCGCAGGCGCTTCGCAGGTGAACCTCGTGGCGCTGCTCGACAATCTCGGCAAGGGCGCGTCGGGCGCCGCCGTCCAGAATATGGACCTGATGCTCGCCTCGTAAGGCGCAGACGACGGCATCGACGTGGACGCCGCTCGAGCCTTGCGCCGATGTCTACATCACGATCTTTCTCGCGGCCGCCACCTTCGGCGGCCGCAGCATCGCTTTCGGCTCGATCATCGGCGACGATTGGGCTATGAGAGCGGACCTTCCTTGCCCGCCATTCCCGAACCACGGAGCCTGATGTCATGACGCTCGATGCGCTGGTCGATGGCGTGCACGCATGGTTTACCGCTGCCCTGCCCGACCATGGCATCTATGCGCTGATGGCCTTTGCTTTCATCGCCGGGCTTGCCCGCGGCTTTTCTGGCTTTGGCGCCGCGCTGATCTTCGTTCCGCTCGGCGGCGCGATCGTCGGCCCGAAGCTGATCTCACCGATTCTGCTCGTCATCGACGGCATTGCGTCACTCGGGATGATCCCGCCGGCCTGGCGCGGCGCCAACCGACCCGAGGTTTTCGTCATGGCGGCAGGTGCTGCGCTCGGCATCCCGGCCGGTACGGCGATCCTGACGTTGCTCGATCCGCTGCTCTTACGCTGGAGTATTACGATCATCGCCATCTGCCTGCTTGCGCTGCTGGTATCGGGATGGCGCTATCACGGGGAGGCGTCCGCACCGCTCACCAGCGGCGTCGGGCTGATTGCCGGGCTTTTCAGCGGCGCTGCGCAGCTCGGCGGGCCGCCGGTTGTCGCCTATTGGCTCGGCGGCAAGAGTAATTTCACCCGCGTCCGGGCGAATGTGGTGCTCTATTTCTCGATTTCGTCCGTCTTCAGCGCCATCAGCTATTATTTCGGCGGACTGTTCGTGCCTGCCGTCTTCGCGCTCACCGCCGTCATTCTGCCGAGTTATGCGGTCGGGCTCTATGGCGGCTCCAAACTGTTCGGGCTTGCCGAAGAACGGACCTTCCGCATCGCCTGCTACGTCCTGATCGCCGCCGCAGCGATCATCGGCATGCCGCTGCTCGACAGCGTACTGCGGTAGATCCCGAGCTAAGGCCACTCGCCTCAATCGCGTTCCGCGATCATCGTCCCATGCGGATATTCGCCGTAAAAGCCGCGCCAGTTGGCGACGGCGAAGCCGAAAACAACCAGTGCACCGGCCTGATGCAGCAGGCCCCAGTGAAGCGGCACCTGCATCAGCAGCGTGGCGATGCCGATTGCCGCCTGCAGCGTCACCAGCGCGAAAAGCACGATGGCGCGGCGTGCATGAGTGGTCCAAGGTGCTGCGCGAAGGGCGATCACCATGTTGACCAGCGTTAATGCGAAGAGCGTATAGGCGCCGATGCGATGGATGAACTGCACCGTCTTCGGGTTCTCGAAGGCATTGATCCAGAAGGGATGCTGGATCAGCAGATCGGAGGGGATGACGGCGCCGTCCATCAGCGGCCAGGTATTGTAGGAAAAACCGGCGTCGAGCCCCGCCACCAGCGCGCCGAGATAGATCTGAAACAGCGCGAAAATGGCGATCGCAGCAGCAAAACCGCGTGAACTTCTTGCCGGCGCCGGATCATCGGAATGTCTGGAGAGACCGCGCATGATCCACATGCAGCCGGCAAAGATCAGGCAAGCCATGACGAGATGCGTCGCCAGCCGGTACTGGCTGACGTCGGTGCGGACGGAAAGGCCGGAGGACACCATCCACCAGCCGATAAAACCCTGCAGGCCGCCGAGCGCCAGAATGCCGACAAGCGGCCAGCGCAGACGCTTCTCGATCCGCCCGGTCAGCCAGAAATAGATGAGCGGCAGCGCGAAGATCACGCCGATGCCGCGGGCGATCAGCCGGTGCGCCCATTCCCACCAGAAGATGCCTTTGAACTCATCGACGGTCATGGAGTTGTTCAGTTGCTGAAATTCGGGGATGCGCTGGTAGAGGCGGAATTCCTCCTCCCATTCGGCAGCCGACAGCGGCGGGATGACGCCGTGGATCGGCTTCCATTCAGTGATCGACAGGCCGGAATTGGTCAGCCGCGTGGCGCCGCCGACGAGGACGAGACAGAAGAGCGCCAAAAGCACGAAACCGAGCCAGAAGCGCAAGGCGCGGCGGTCACGATTCTGCTTGCGCATTTCGCTCAGGATCGCCTGTTCCGTGGTCAGGTTTGCGACGGCCATGATGTCTCCTTCTATCCGGCAGTTGATTTGCCCCACCGGCTCATGCAAAACAAGCCCCGAACCTTTGCGGCATGCCGTCGCGCCGGTTCGCCCCTCCATTGCAAGAGATAGCCGATGCCCGTCCGCCTCCGCAAATTCATCGGCACGATCCTCATCATCGTGCTCGTGCTCGTTTATGCGCTGGTGGCCAATACGATCGCGGTGGCGACGCTTGGCAACGCGCCCTGGTGGGGACATCTGCTCTATTTCCTGCTCACCGGCCTGCTTTGGGTGTTGCCGGCGATGGTGATCATCAAATGGATGGCCGGCCCGCCGCTGCGCTAAAGCGCCTCGCGATCTTTCAGGTTCGCTTGTCGCGCTTTAGGTCTTTGTTTTTACGCATGTCGTTGTCGCAAAACCGCGGCACACTTTTGCGCGACATGCTTTAGGCCATTAACGGCCGAATAACCGTGATCGGCGGAAAACCTCCCCCACCGCGTGCGGTTAAACCAAATATACGTCTGGCATACCTACCTTCCCGTTCAGCATTCTTGACCGGAGAAAACCGTGCAGACGCAAAAGCTCGATGTCCATGAACAGCCGTCCGACGACGTGGCGCTGGCCGATACGGCCATTTCGCGCCTGCGCCAGCTGAGCATGAAACTCGCCATGGCTGAAATCGACATCGAAGTCTTCGATACGATGCAGCCGCTGGAGGATGAGTGGCGGGCGCTGGAGCGCGACAATCTCCAGTCCCTGCATCAGAGCTACGACTGGTGCGCCGCTTGGGCGAGCGCCTTCCAGCGACCGCTTGCGATCCTCAAAGGCACTCATGCGGGTCAGACCGCCTTCATTCTGCCGGTCGAGATCGTCAAGTCTCGCGGGCTCAAGACGGCGAAATTCATCGCCGCCGATCACAGCAATATCAATACCGGCCTATTCGCAGAGAGCTTTGCCGAAGCCGGCAGGACCATCGCCCCCCATGAATTCGCCGGCCGGCTCCAGCAGGCGCTAAAGGGCCGCGCCGATCTGCTGCTGCTGCAGAACATTCCGCTGGAATGGCGTGGGCGCGAGAGCCCGCTCGCCGGGCTGCCAATGGTGCAGAACCAGAATCATGCCTATCAGCTGCCGTTCCTTCCCACGTTCGAGGAAACGCTGAAGCAGCTCAACGCCAAGAACCGGCGCAAGAAATTCCGTGTTCAATCGAAACGTCTCGAGGCGGCCGGCGGGTTCGAATACCTCATTCCCGAGACATCGGAAGAACAGCACCGCCTGCTCGATATTTTCTTCTGCCTGAAGAGCGCCCGCTTCGCCAGCCTTGGCCTGCCCGACGTCTTCGCCGACAGGGAAACGCAAGCCTTCCTGCACGGCCTCATCGACAAGCTGGATGACACCAGACAGTATTTCGGGTTGCAGATGCATATGCTCCGGCTCAAGGGCGAGCATGAGGGTAAGATCGCAGCGATTTCAGGGATTTCGCGCAAGGGCGACCACATCATCTGCCAGTTCGGCGCGATCGATGAAGAGCTCGCGCCGGATACGAGCCCCGGCGAATTCCTCTATTGGCAGACCATTTCGGGACTGCATGGCAAGGGTGTCGCGCTGTTCGATTTCGGCCTCGGCGACCAGACCTACAAGCGTTCCTGGGCGCCGGTCGAGACCGCGCATTACGACGTGGTGCTGCCGGTATCGCCGTTCGGTGTGATCGCCGGCGCCGCACACCGGATCGTCACCCGCGGCAAGGCGCACATCAAGGCGCGCCCGAAGCTCTATAAATTCGCCCAAGGCATCCGGGCACGGATCGGCTAATCGTTCAAGCAGCCCGGCCGAGTGTCTGTTCGGCCCCTTCGCCGCCCGACATCAGCACGACGCGCTCATAGCCGGCAGCCTGGAATTCCGTCATCAGCGCAACGAAAATGGTCTCCTCGACCTCAGGCAGCGAGAGGATGATCTCGACGTCCCGGCTGCGCGTCAGCCGCGAGACGCCGGCGACATCGGCCGAACCGCATTCGACCACCACGAGGTCGTAAGCGGCGGCGAGCGCATCGAGCAGCAACGACAGCCGGTCGACACCGCGCATGGCGCGGCGCACGTCACTCTGGCCTTGAGGGATGAGATGGGCGTCGGAAAAGCGGTCGCCGTGGATCGTGTCGCCGAAGGCTGCCTCACCGCAAAGCAGATCGGTGACGCCGAGGGCAGCCTGGTCCTCGGCCATCAGTTCGGTGGGGTAGCCGGAACCGGTCATGTCGATCAGGATGACGCGGCGGCCGGCGTCGGCGAGCATGCGGGTCAGCGAGACCGTCGCCGCCGAGCCATTGTCACCAGTCGGAGATATGGCGATTGCCAGCGGCGCGCGGCTGCCGGTGAGATAGTCTGCAACTGAGGCGACGGAGAATTCGTTGTCATCTTCCGGCTCGTCCTTTGGCACCTCCTCGGCAATCTTCACGTCCTCGATCGTATCCTCTTCGTCCGCGACGACGGCGAGCATGCTCGGCTGAACGGGCCTTCCGGCGGCAGCGGCGATCGGAGCGGCCTGCGGCACATGTTTCTCCTCAACGACTGCTTCTGCCTCGATTGTCTCTGAAGCCGCATCTGTGGGGCGGAGTGCCCGGCCACTGAAGAGTTCGGTCAGCATGATGACGATGGCGCTCATGATCAGCGTCGCGACGGCAGCGACGACGACGATCGGCACCACCTTCGGGAAATAGGGATCGACCGGCTCAACGGCCCTAGAAACGATCCGGGCATCGGCTGGGCTCGAATTGCTGTCGGCGCGGGAGGCGGCCTCGCGATAGCGCACAAGATAGGTTTCGAGCAGCTGGCGCTGGGCGTTTGCCTCACGCTCCAGCGCGTTGAGACCGACCTCGTCCTCACCGGCGCGGGCGCTGGTGGCCTGCACCGTTTCCGACTGCCGTTCGAGTTCGCTCGCGCGGAGATCCGCGACCTTCGACTCGTTCTCGATGCTCGCCAGGATCTTCTGCGTCTCCTGGCGGATCTGGGTGCGGATATCGGAGAGCTGGGCGCGCAGGCTTTTCAGCCGCGGATGATTGTTGAGAAGGCTGGTCTGCAGATCGGAGATCTGCGACTGCAGGCCGGATTCCGTCCCCTTCAGCCGCTGGATCGCCTGGGAGGACATGATGTCAGGCAGCGTATCGGAAGCTTCGCCCGAAGACAGCGCATTGCGCACCGCCTGCGCCCGCGCTTCGGCATTGGCCTTGTCGCCCCGCACGCGGGTCAGCTCGGCGGAGATATCGTTCAGTTGCTGGGCCGGAAAAGTGGTCGTGCCGTTCGTCTGCAGCAGCCCGTGCGAGGTGCGGTATTCGGCGACCTTCTTCTCGGCTTCGCTAACCTTTCCGCGCAGACCTTCGATCTCCGGCTCCAGCCAGCGGGTCGCCTCGGAGTTGGAATCGAGCTTGGCGCCGCTCTGGGTCGAAAGATAGACATTCGCCATGGCGTTCGGGATGGCGGCGGCGAGCTTCGGGTCCTTGGAAGTGAAATTGATGCCGATGACGCGTGAACCCGGGACCTGATAGACCTGCAGGCGTTCGACAAAGGCGTCGATGACGCGCTCTTCCGGCGGATTTTCCAGCGGGTTCTTCTTCAGATGCAGCTTCACCAGAATACTGCTCATCGCCGAACCGCTGGCGGCATCGTCGAATTCCGGGAGGTTATAGAGCTTCAGATCGTTGATCACCTTCTTGAGGAGATCGGCCGATTGCAGAAGCTGCACCTGGCTGGCGATGTTCAGTTCGTCCATCAGCGGACCGGCGCTGGCGTCATTGATCTGCTGTGTGCTGGCGAAGGCCGGAGCACGGGGTTCGATGAGGATGCGTGTTTCGCTGCGATATTGCGGCGACATGATCTTGGCGCAGGCAAAGGCAACGCCCGCCCCCACGAGGGTGATTGTCAAAATCCGCAGACGGCGCGTCCAGACCGCACGGACCAACTGGCCGAGGTCGATGTCCACATCCTGATCACGAGCTACGCCGGACATGCTCTTACTCCACAACAAAGGTGCCGCAAGCGTAAACGACCATGGTAACTCAACGGTTAATGGTGAGCTTGCCGAGTATTAAGCGATGACAGATGAAGGAAACCCAGAAATTGCCAATGCCCTTTACCGGGCATTAACCCTAACGGATTGATAACGACTGCATCGAGTTCATTTTTGTGAGCACAAGCGGATGTCTGTCGTCCAGCCCAAGATCCTTTTGGCCCTGAGCCTTGCAGCCATGACGGCAGCATTGGGCGGCTGCACGACGTACAAGCCGGCGCCGAAGGCCTTCAACGAGGCGACCATTCAGCCTTATACGCTGGACAGCGGCGATCGACTGCGCATCACCGTTTTCGACCAGCAGAGCCTGACCAACACCTATACTGTGGACCAGGCCGGCTATGTCGCCTTCCCGCTCATCGGCCAGGTCCCCGCCCGTGGCCGAACCCTGCAGCAACTCTCAGGCCAGATCGCCCAGAAACTGCAGCAGGGCTATCTTCGCGATCCCGACGTCACCATCGATGTCGATCGCTACCGTTCGGTCTTCATCATGGGTGAAGTCGGCCAGCCCGGCCAGTACGCCTATGTTCCCGGCATGACGGTGCAGAATGCCATCGCGATTGCCGGCGGCTTCACCAGCCGCGCCAACCAGCGCATGGTCGATGTCACCCGCAAGATCAACGGACAGGTGCTGACCGGCCGCATCAATATATCAGGGCCGATCATCGCAGGTGACACGATCTACGTTCGCGAACGGCTTTTCTGAGCGATGGCAAAACAGCAACCGCTCCGTATCCTCCATTGCTTCAGGTCGCCGATCGGTGGAATTTTCCGCCACGTCCGTGATCTCGTCGAGGAGCACAGCAAGGCCGGCCATGAAATCGGCATCCTCTGCGACAGCTCGACCGGCGGCGATTACGAGGACAGCCTGTTCGACGATATCCGTCCCTATCTCTCGCTCGGCCTGACGCGCGTGCCGATCCGGCGCTCGATCAGCCCGTCCGATATTGCGACGATGTGGGATACATACAAGAAAATCAAAAGTTTGCGGCCGGATGTGCTGCACGGACACGGCGCCAAGGGCGGTGTGCTCGCGCGACTTGCCGGCTCAGCGTTGCGGGTGAACAGGTATCGCGTAGCCCGCCTCTATACCGCGCATGGCGGAAGCCTGCATTATTCGCGCTCCTCGCTCAGTGGACAGTTCGTCCTCCGGATGGAGCGCCTGCAGGAATATTTCACCGATGCGCTGGTCTTCATCTGCGAATATGAGCGCGACATCTATGCGCGCAAGGTGGGTAAGCCGCGGACGAAGACGAGACTGATCTACAACGGCATTGGCGAGCGCGATTTCGAACCGATCCCGACCCGCTCGGATGCCGTGCATTTCATCTATGTGGGAATGCTGCGGGACCTCAAGGGTCCCGATCTGTTTGTCGATGCCTTCGCCAAGACCGAACGGCTGCTCGGCAGGCCACTGTCGGCGCTGATGATCGGCGACGGGCCGGATCGCGACCGCTACCGTGAGATGATGGTCGAACGCGGCCTTGGCAAACGCATCGGCATGCTGCCGGCAATGCGGGTCCATGAAGCCTTCTCCATGGCTCAGAACCTCGTCGTTCCCTCGCGCGCCGAAGCCATGCCCTATATCGTGCTCGAGGGGCTCGGCGCCGGCAAGACGATCATCGCAAGCCGTGTCGGCGGCATTCCAGAGGTGCTCGGCGCCGAAAGCGCAGCACTGGTGGAGCCCGGTAATTCCGACGATCTCGCCCGCGTCATGGCAGAAACGCTGAGCACACCCGACTGGCACGCCAGGACGATGCCGAAGCCCGAGGCGGTAAAGGCGGTGTTTTCCTCCGCCGTCATGGCGCGTGATGTCCTGAAATTGTACCAAGAGCTCGTCAATCCCGCTGCCGGCCAAGTATTGCCCGTCGCCTCGTAAATGTTTCTTAGGGGCTTTCTGCTATTTCGCTTGGGTAACAACGAGCGATGAAACCCCATGAACAAGCTGGAAAAAGGCGATCAATTCGACGTGGACGCACTGCGCAAGCAGGTTTCCGACGTCGAGGTGCGCGGCGAAGCGGGTCAGCAGAAACCTTCCGATCCGACTGAGATCAACCCCTATGCCCGGCAGATCGCCGAACAGTTCCGTGACGGAACCCGTTCGCCAACGATCATCATCGGGCAATTGCGGCTGCTCGAATTCCTGGCGCTCTTTGCGATAGCTCTGATCACCTATTATTTCAGCCCCGGCGACGGCGGCGATTCACCGTTGATGCGGGCGGGCATGGCGGCGATTGCCTCGGCCTTGACCGTCATCAGCCTGCAGCTTGCCGATACTTACACAATTCCGGCACTTCGCTCCAAGGTGCGGCTGATACCGCGCATCCTCGTTGCCTGGACGATCGCGTTTGTCCTCATCACCGGCCTGTTCGCACTTCTTCGCGGCACGACATCGGCGATGGTCGATGCCTATATCGTCTGGTTCGCTGCGGGCGCTCTCTTCCTCGCGGCCGAGCGCTTCCTCGTCGCCTACGGCATCCGCAACTGGGCGCGCAACGGCATCATGGAACGCCGTGCCGTCATCGTCGGCGGCGGCGAGCCGGCCAAGGATCTGATCCGCGTCCTCGAACAGCAGGCCGATAACGACATCCGCATCTGCGGTATCTTCGACGACCGCGGCGAGAAACGCTCGCCGATCATGGTCGCCGGTTATCCGAAGCTCGGCACCGTCGCCGAACTCGTCGAATTCGTGCGGCTGACGCGCATCGACATGCTGATCATCGCCCTGCCGCTGTCAGCCGAGGCCCGTATCTACGACCTTTTGAAGAAGCTCTGGGTTCTGCCGGTCGATATCCGCCTTGCCGCGCATGCCAACCGGCTGCGCTTCCGGCCGCGCGCCTATTCGCATGTCGGCTCGGTGCCGATGCTCGATATTTTCAAGAAGCCGATCCGCGACTGGGATTCCGTCGCCAAGCGCGGCTTCGACATCTTCTTCACGATCGTCGCACTTGCGCTGCTCTGGCCGATCATGGTCGCGACCGCGATCGCCATCAAGGCGACCTCCGAAGGTCCGGTCTTCTTCATGCAGAAGCGCCACGGCTTCAACAATGAAATCATCAACGTCTTCAAGTTCCGCTCGATGTACACCAACATGGCCGACCCCACCGGCAAGGCAGCGGTGACCAAGGGCGATCCGCGTGTCACCCGCGTCGGCCGCTTCATCCGCAAGACCTCGATCGATGAACTGCCGCAGCTTTTCAACGTGCTGAGGGGCGATCTCTCGCTGGTCGGCCCGCGTCCGCACGCCGTTCTCGCTCAGGCACGCGACCGCGCCTTCGGCGATGTCGTCGAGGGTTATTTCGCCCGCCATCGCGTCAAGCCGGGCGTCACCGGCTGGGCGCAGATCAACGGCTGGCGCGGCGAAGTGGACAATGACGAGAAGATCAAGTTCCGCACCGCCTACGACCTCTATTACATCGAGAACTGGTCGCTCTGGTTCGATCTCAAGATCCTGTTCCTGACGCCGATCCGGCTGCTCAACACGGAAAACGCCTATTGAGCGCGATCGAGGCGACATATCGCCGTGTCGCCCAACCGCAGCGGATGACGCTGCGCCTGATCGGCTCGGCCTTCGTCGCCTTCGGTGTGTTCCTCTCCGGTTTCGTGATCGACGAGCCGGCACCCTATGAACTCTGGATGGCGGGGCTGATCGGCCTCTGGTTCATCCTGGGCCTCCGGATTTCGCGCGGCGTGGCGCCGCTGCTCGCCCTTTTGCTTACCTTCAATATCGGCGGCATGCTGTCGCTCACGCAGATGAAGGACCTGGCGACGGGACCGATGTATATCGCGGTGTCGACCTTTCTGGCGCTGACGGCGGTCTTCTACGCCGCGATCATCGAGGACAGCCACAAGCGACTGCCGCTGATCTTCAACGCCTGGACCTTCGCCGCCGTCGCGACCTCCGCGCTCGGCATACTCGGCTATTTCCACGCCTTTCCAGGCGCGGAAATCTTCACGCTCTACGACCGCGCCAAGGGCGCCTTCCAGGACCCCAACGTCTTCGGCCCCTTCCTGGTGCCGCCATCGCTCTATCTCATCCACGGCATCCTGGCCGGCGACCTGAAGAAATCTCCGCTGAAGGCCGCCGCCCTGCTCGTGCTTGCGCTCGGCATCTTCCTCTCCTTCTCCCGTGCCGCCTGGGGGCTCTTCGCGCTTGGCGTGGCGCTGCTGATCTTCATCATGCTGCTAAAGGAGCGCAGCGGCGCCTTTCGCCTGCGAGTCCTGGTCCTGTCGCTGGCGGCGATCATCATGTTGATCGCCTCGCTGCTGGTGGCACTGCAGATCCCGAAGGTCGCCGAACTGTTTTCGGCGCGTGCCCAGCTGGTGCAGCAATATGACGGCGAACATCTTGGCCGTTTCGAGCGCCATCGGATCGGCTTCACCATGATGATGGAGCGCCCCTTCGGCATCGGTCCGCTGGTGTTCGGCACGATGTTTCCCGAGGACGAGCACAATATCTGGCTGAAATCGCTGACCACCTATGGCTGGCTCGGCTTCGTCAGCTATGTCGGCATGCTTGTCTGGACGCTGGCTCTCGGCTTCCGAAACTTGCTGCTCGACCGGCCGTGGCAGCCCTTCCTGATGATCGCCTGGATCTCGGTTCTCGGCCATGCGACAATCGGCAACGTCATCGATATCGACCACTGGCGCCATGTCTATCTGCTGCTTGGCACGGTCTGGGGCTGCGCGGCGCTGGAAGTGCGCCACAAGCGTGAGCGAGGCGTGAGGGGAGCCGCGTGAGACTTTGCCGCCGATCGCATCGGCTGTCTATTTCGTCGCTCCTGCCGTCAGGCCGGCAATGAACCGCCGCTGGAAAACCAGATAAGTCACGATGAGCGGGAAAATGACGATCACCGCGCCGGCGGTCAGAACCGGCGTATTGACGGTATAACGCCCTTGGAAAAACAGCATGCCGAGGGGCAGCGTCCGATAAGCGTCGTCATTGACCAGAATGAACGGAATGAGAAACTCGTTCCAGGTCCATATGAACAGAAACAGCGCCAGAGTCGACATTGCCGGCACCATGAGCGGGATAACGATCTTGCGCAGGATATAGAAGCGTCCGGCGCCATCGAGAACCGCCGCTTCGAGAACTTCTTCCGGCAGTTGCTGCATCGCGCTGGCGAGGAAGATCGTCGAGAATGGTATCGACATCGCGATCTGCGGCACAATCAGAGCCGCATAGGTATTGATCAGTCCGAGATACCGCATTTCATAATAAAGCGGGATGATGAAGGCTTCCGCCGGCACCATCATGCCGAGCGTCAGGATAGCGAACAGCGTGCGCCGGAACGGAAAAGACAGGTAGGCGAAGGCAAAACCGGTCAGCAGGCCTAAAAAGACGCTTGCAGCAACGACGGGTATGACAACGATGATCGAATTCCAGAAGTAGATATTGAAATGTCCGGCATTCCAGGCATCGACGTAATTTTCGAAATGCGGATATGCTGGCAACGCGAATGCACCCTGCAGAACGTCAGCCTTGCTCTTTATTGAGGTCAGAAGCAGGAGCAGGAACGGCGTGATCGTTACGAAAGCAAGAAGCCAGAGCACAATGCGAAGGAATAGCGTACCGGCGGGGATATTAGACCAACGGCTCATTAAGTCCGTCCTTTATTCTGCGAGCCCACCAGCCGGTGAATTGCGTAGTTGATGACGAATGTGAGTATCGCGCCGACAATGGCGATGGCCGCCGCAGCGCCGAACCGATTAAGCTCGAAGCCGAGCTGATACATGTAGATGTTCGGCACGAGCGTCGCGTTGGCGGGTCCGCCCCTGGTCATCGTAAAAATCAGGTCGAAGCTTTTGATCGACGCGATGACCGTCAGCAGCAAAACCACCCTTATTTCAGGCAAGAGAAGCGGCAGGGTTATCCAGAAAAAGGTTTTTCGCCCCGAAGCGCCATCGACCTTGGCAGCGTCGAAAAGAGACGGGTCGATGCGTTGAATCCCGGTCAGGAAGATGACCATGCAAAAACCGAAGAAATACCAAGTGGCAACGATCCCGACCGCGGGAAGCACGAAATTGAAATCTCCCAGCCATGGGAGCGCAAGGGCGCCCAGCCCCACTGCTCTGAGAAACTGATTGAACGGGCCAAATGCGGGATTGTAGAGCCATGCCCAGATGATGCCCAACACGGCGGTCGGCATGATATAAGGCAGGAACAAGAAGGTGCGCAGGGCGAGTTGTTCGCGCTGCTTCAGATTCCAGACGCAGGCAGCAAGAGTTATGCCGAGCACGAGCGGCAGGACACAGTAGAAGATCATAAGCTCGGCATTGTTACGCAAGGCAATATAAAAACGACTGTCAGAAAAGAGATCGGCGTAATTGCCCAAACCAACCCACTTGGGCATGCTCAAGCCGTCCCAGCTGGTCAGACTCAAACCCAAAGCCGCAACGATCGGTCCAAAGACAAAAGCCGCGTAGAACAGCAATCCCGGCAATAAATAGATAAAATTGGTCTGTTGCGAGCCGTCAAGTGCGGAGCGTTTCATCCATTACTCCATAAAGCCAAAGCTGTGGTCATCGCGCAGCAAGCCGATCACAGTGCTCATTTATTTGGATCGACGAGACTGAGGCCACGACCGCCGGGGACGGCCGTGACCTGCGCTGGCAGTCTTTATTTCTTGTCCTTCAGGTACGCCTGATAATCCTTGTCCATAGCATCGACAAAGGCTTCGGGCGTGATATTGCCGGACAGAAGAAGCGGCGTGTTGTCGTCTATTGTCTTCAGCATCGTTGGGCTCGACCAATCGGGGTAATGGCCGAGAGCGTCGTTGGCGTTGAGTGTCTTCCACATTTCGATGCCGGAAGTGAGGAGCGGCGTGAGCTTTGGCTTTGCGTCAGCCGCGAGCGAAGTTGCCGGAAGATAGCCAGCATTGGCCCAGGTTTCAGCAGCCTTTTCCGAGACCATATAATCGATATATGCGCCGGCCAGGTCCTGTGTCGGCTTGGTTTTGGCAAGGCTCGTTATCGCCCAGGCAAGATCCACACCCCCGACGCTCATGGGTTTGGAAACACCCTTCGGGGCGGGAATGGCCATAAAGCCGATATCCGGATTGTGTTGCATGTCACCGAAATACCAGGTCCCGGAGATAAGGAACGCGCCCTGCCCGGAAATGAAAAGCTGGACGGCGTCGTCACCCGAGATACCTTCGTAACCGGGGAAAAAATAACCGCCCTGTGCCCATTGCTGCACGAGTTTGGCGGATTCGATGTTCCCCTTGGTGTTCCAGGAGCCGCCCCGGCCGTAAATCAGATCGTCAAGCTCGGCACGATTGCTGGCGTCGATATGCGCTTGATCGATGGCGCCGATCATGTGCAGGGCCAGATGCTGTTTTGCCGAGCCCATCATGAAGGGCGGGACGCCCTTTTCCTTCAGCTTGTCGAGATCGGCGAGAAGCTCCTCGAAGGTTTGCGGCAGCGCTACTCCTGCATCGGCGAGGATCTTTTTATTGTAGAATAGGCCAACGATCTCGCCGAGGCCGGATATGCCGTAGGTCTTACCGACCCCAAATTTTCCATCCTCCCAGCGGTCTCGAGCGAGCACGGAATCCGACTGGAGCTTATCCCAACCATATTGTTTGATGTAGTCGTCGACCGGCAGGAGCAATCCTTCCTTGACCATCGCCCCCATGTCACCGGCACCTTGGTTGACCTTCGTGATGACAGGGCCATCACCTGCCGAAACCGCAAGCTTCAGCGTCAACTTCATGTCATCAAAGGTGCGGGCGGTGCGTTTGATCGTAACGCCGGGATGGGCAGCTTCGAACTCCTTGTTGAGCTGCTCTATAACAGCACTCTGGCCTTCATAGGTTTGGTCATCCCACACAGCCAGCTCGTCAGCGCGCGCGGCTGTCGAAAGGCCAAAACTCAAAAGCGCCGCGCCAGCAAGCGCGACAGCTGCTCTCAATCCGTATGCTGGCAGTATGCTGATCGATTTCACGGTTCTTTTCATCTGCTCCACCTCATCTGGTTTATTTTCCACTCCCCGTTCAGGCCTTGCGCCAAGCAGCGGCCGAACGTTTTCTTCCCCCAGAGCTTTGCCTGGCTGGCGAATCTGAGGTAATCGTCAATGCATCCGCTCCTCTCGCGACCCAAAATGACAAAGCGCCACGCAGGAGGTGGCAAAGTGATGGACACCAGCTGCTTCATCCGCCCCGCGATTGAAGCGGATATCGATGCCTTTTTCGACATCTGCCTGAAAACCGCGAACGGCGGTGAGGATGCCAGCGCGCTTTATAGCGACCCGCATCTGCCCGGCTACATCTGGTCGGTACCCTACCTCAAATTCGCCACGGACTTTGCCTTTGTTCTCGTTCAGGACAGTCGGCCGGTCGGCTATGTCGTAGGGGTACCGGACACCCGCAGGTTCGACAGAGACTTGCAGGCGAACTGGTGGCCGTTCGTCCGCCAGCAGATTGCGGGACGGGCACCCACCCATCCGCGCGACGCCGACGTGATGGAACGAATTCAAAATCCGCGCAGCGGAACCGCGTGGCTTCAAGACCAGTACCCGGCGCATCTTCACATCAACATCCTTCCCGGACGCCAGGCCAGCGGTTGGGGGCGCAGGATGATCGGCACGGAGCTTCAGGCGCTTCGACATCACGGGGTCGGAGCCGTGCATCTCGGTGTCGACCCAAACAACGAACGCGCCAGGGGTTTCTACCGCCACCTCGGCTTTTCCGAATTCGAGCAGGATGGCTCCGTCGCATTCGCAATGCGGATCGATGAGGGATTGGGTTGAAGCATTTCCTGGCTTCTCCGAGCCATGGAAAGGCCCTGTCTCATGGGTGTAAGCACCCTTGATTGGAGAAAATCTCACACGCCCGAAGCTACCCGCTCCCCACCTGGCGAGATCAGCGTATCCCTCTGGATAAACGTCCGCCTGAAGGCGTGATACTATCGGCGGTAAAACAGGCTGCTCTGCGAAAAGCTGTCCATCAGTCGAGGGCTTCATCATGAGAAAATCCTCGGAAGCCGGGTTTACGAAGTCGGCGGCACGCGAAAAAGGAAATAGCCAGATAAGCCCAGCCTCATTCTTCTTCGAGCGATCTTGACGGGCGCACGGCTAACCAGACGATACGTATGGCGCATACTTCTACTCGACCCTCTTTATTTCATCGCGCATTTTTAACGCACGTTGATCCCAAGCCTACAGCTGGCCTCCTATTTGTCAAGGACATAGACAAACTGCCGTCTTCGATGTATTGAATTCCAGTTAGTCGCGGTAGTTGTGAACTCAAAATCGCCCCATTAAGTATGCGCTCCGAACTAATTGAGCTAGCCGGATGGCAATGACATCTTCTGTCGCACAGACTCCGATCGCACGAAAAATTTCAACCAATGCCGTCATCCGAACCGTGTTCGCGAACGGGTCGATCTCTCGCGCCGATATTGCCAAGCTGACCGGCTTGTCGAAGCAGACGATTTCCGATGTCGTGCGCGACCTTGAGGATGACGGATGGCTGAAACCAGTCGGGCAGACTGATGGTCGCCCGGGCCGGAATGCGATCACCTATGAAATCAATGCCAGGGCAGGACTGGCGGTCTCTATCGATCTAGGGAGCACCAAGATTGCTGCGGCTATTTGCGATCTGTTAGGGAACGTGGTTGCTGAAACCAAAATACCCACCGACCCGCGCGGCGGAATGCATCTCGTCAATCAGTTCAGCGATCTTATCGTAGAACTCGCGTTTGCGGCGGGGACGACTGCCGACAAACTCCGCCTCGTCGTTCTGGGCAGTCCCGGTGTGCTCGATCCGGCCACTGGACATATCAACGTAGCGCCAAGCATCCCCGGCATCGATGCCATAAATCTGCGGCAAGTCTTCAGCGACAGAATGGGGATACCGGTGATCGTTGAAAATGACGTCAACCTAGCCGCGCAAGGGGAGAGATGGCGGGGACACGGTATCGAAACCAGCAATTTTGCTTTCGTTGCTCTCGGAACCGGCGTCGGCATGGGCATCATCGCCAACGGAACGCTGTTGCGCGGTGCGCGTGGGGCGGCCGGCGAAATCGCCTATCTTCCGATCGGCGGAGACGCTTTTGATCCTGGCGGATTTACGCTTGGAACCTTTGAGAGTGCGGTCGGCAGCGTCGCGATGTTGCGCCGCTACGTCGGTTTCGGCGGGCGCAACGCCTCCACCGTGGCCGATCTCTTCGCCGCATTTAATGCAGGAGAAACAAGCGCCGCGGCTGCTATCGAAGAGACGGCAAGGCTCGTCGCAGTCGCTATTGCTGCAATCGGAGCGGCTCTCGATCCTGAACTGGTGATCACCGGCGGCAGCATCGGCGCGAGACCGGAACTCGTAAACGCCATCCGCGGTTTCTTGCCGCGTTGTACGCCTTATCCGCCGCGCATCGAGATCAGTCGCTTTGGGAACCGGGCCGCCCTGATGGGAGGAATGGGGATCGCGGTCGAGCGCATGTATGACGATCTATTTGGTGTAAAATTGAGGGAAGTTTGAAGAGCGCGTGCCTTAGGGAGCGAAACCGCCCGACGTGTAACGCCGCCACTTGAGAAGCGCTGGAAATGCGCTAGGTTTTCCACCATGATAACAGCAACGCAGATACGCGGCGCCCGCGCCATGATCGGAATGAGCATCGAAGAGCTCGCCGCCGCCAGCGGCCTGCCGGTCGAGACCGTGACGGCGCTGGAAAACGGTGAATTCGCGGGTGAGCCGCACGCCCTGTTCGATGTGCGCAGCACGCTCGAGGCGAACGGCATTATCTTCCTGTCGAGCGGCAATCAGGATGAAGGCGGCCCCGGCATCCGGTTGCGGGCACGCACCTCCAGCGATGACGGCATCCGGCCGGAAAACCTCAACGCCGCCAACGACGACTGACGGAACCAATCGGTCGCCCGGGCGTTTCGCTGTCCCATAACATATCGGGGGCAAGTCTTTTGAACCGCAGCAATGGTCTCTACGTCATCATCGGTGTTCTTGTCGTCGCCGTTATCGGCCTCGGCGCCTACATCGTCCACGAGGAAAACAAGCCGCAAGGCATCGAGATGAGCATCGGCAAGAACGGCGTCTCGATCGAGCAGAACTGATCTTCAGAGATAGGTTTTTGCAAGATCGGCGAGTTTGCCGCCGTCCTTCACGCCCTGCCTGTAGAGCTGGATGATGACCGCACCGATCCGCTCGGCCTCCGGCGTCGTTTTGACGAGGCCGCGTTCGTCGCAGACCTTGCCGAGCACTTGCGAAAGCAGATCGAGATCTTCCGAGAATAACGGCAAATCATGCGGATGAATTGATGACCGTAACATCATGCCGCAATCCTCCGAGGGCAAACGCATCCACGCTTGCATCGCCGGCCGCCCTCCGCAACCGTCATAAAGTCATTATGCGCGAGGGCCTGAACTTTAGCAACTGCGCAAATTCTTGTGGAACAAAATTTTATCCCCCGCGTTTTGGCCGCGTTTGGTAGCAGGAATCAGTGAGTGCAGACGTGAGCGAAAAACGCTTTCCCTCCCCCGTCCGAGTCGTTTCTCCAAACAGCAGCCTGATCGTTTCCACCGTCTGGGAGGCCGTCGAATATCTGAAGCGGTGGCCGAGCAAGCGTGGGCGCGATTATCGCGTTGCGCGCCAGCACTGCCTGGATGCGCTCGACGGACTGCGCAGCCCACGCGCAGCACAGGCTTCCTTCATCACGGCATTGAAAACGGCAGGATTGCTGGTGTAAGACCGCTAGCCGCTACGGCCGCCGGCGGCGACCAACTGGGGATGGATGGAGCCCTCCATGATCACCCTGGCGGTAATTTCGATTACCCGCTCCTCGGCAAGTTCAGCAAGCGCAAGGGCGACATCGCCTTCCGACCAGCCGGCTTTGACGGCCTCGTCCGACAGAGACTGGAACGCGCTGGCGAGGCTCTGCCTGCAAGTTAGATTGTGCTTCATATCCGTCATGCGCTCGACTAGGCTATCTGTGACAGGGACAGTGTTAATCTACACATATTCGCGAGAATGCGAAGAGGCTTCAGGTTTTTTTCAATTCAAAATTGGGTTGTTAACTTCCAAACTGGGTATAACCTTAACAAAATGCAACAAATACCACCTCTCCCAACTGAGGGAGTACCAAAAAGAACTAAAAGATTTATTTGCGATACACCTTCAAAGGGTATTTCATCGCGTTATTTAGTTTAAATGGTCGAAACGGCTGGAGCCGATGCAGCGGCCCTTTGAACCACGAGAATGCGGCAAACCTGAACGCGGCCCGTTTTCAACATCTTCAGGGCACCCTGTCAATCAACTTCGGGATCTGCAATGGGGCGAGCGTCGGGCGGGCTGGAGGATGTCGCGCGCAGTCGGTACAGCCAAACGGCGGGCGCTCCCTTAGCCGCCGTTAAAACCTTAGCGGCCGCAAACGCCTTCGGCGTTAATCACCTTAATACCACAGCGACACCACACTCCCGTCAAAGTCCGCCCTACCATTGCAGTGGCGGCTCACATCTTCAGATTTTCAGGAGGTAAAATGTCTATCGAACTGGACGCGACTACCTATGTACACGCCAAGCCGGCGACCGCCCATTCCTATATTTTGCCGGCCGTTGTCGATGTTCTCAAGAACAGTTTCCAGGAGGCAAACGAAACGGCAGTCTTCGACCTCGGTTGCGGCACCGGCGGTGCTGCAGCCGTGCTTGCGGAAAAAGGCTATGACGTTGTCGGTGTCGATCCCTCGAAGGACGGCATCGCGAAAGCGAGAACGGCCCACCCCGATCTTCCGCTGGAAATCGGCTCCGGTTACGAGGATCTTTCCAGCCGGTATGGGACCTTCGATGCGGTGATAAGTCTTGAAGTGGTGGAACATGTCTATGATCCCAAGGCCTTCTCAACGACCATTTACGACCTGGTGAAGCCTGGTGGCATTGCGGTCGTATCGACGCCCTTCCACGGCTACTGGAAAAATCTGGCCCTAGCCGTGAGCGGAAAGATGGACGACCATTTTATGCCTCTGAAGGACCATGGTCATATCAAATTCTGGTCTCCCGAAACGCTCAGCACGCTGCTCGTCGAAACAGGCTTCGAAGATGTCGACTTCGAATATGTCGGGAGGATTCCGCTCCTGGCGAAATCGATGATCGCGATCGCTCAGAAACCGCACTGAAGGCGGTCGAAGGCCTACCAATGACATTTTCTTTCGGGACGTTCGGCTGCCGTTTCAGCATTGCCACCGATGCGTCGTTCCGTTTTCCGCCGCCAACGGGACGAAGAAGGTGACATGCTGACTGAGATTTCAAGGGGATAAATGGTCGGGGCGACTGGACTCGAACCAGCGACCCCTTGACCCCCAGTCAAGTGCGCTACCGGGCTGCGCTACGCCCCGACCTGCCGAAACGGCTTGCTTCGTTTAGTTTTTCAGCGCGTGCAATGCAAGCGGAAAAACCTTGCCTCCAACAAAAAGGGAGCGGTTTGCGCGAATGGTCAGATCGCCGCGAGCTTCAGCCGGCCTTCGGCGGTCTGGCGGGGCTGCCATGTCAGGTAGTTGGCGATCGAAAAATGCGGTGTTTCGAAGGGTGTGGCGTGGGTTTCGGTGATGACGGTAACGTCGGCGCCGGCGGCTTCGCCGGCGAGAATGCCGGCGACGGCATCTTCGAAGACCAGGCATTTTTTCGGCTCGACGCCGAGGCGGCTTGCGCCGAGCAGATAACCTTCGGGGCTGGGCTTGCCGGATTTGACCTCCTGACCGCTGACGATGACCTTCGGCATCGGGATGCCGGCGGCTTCCATGCGGCGCCTTGCGAGCTCGATCGGCGCCGAAGTGACGATTGCCCATCGGCCCTCAGCGATGGCGGAGAGGAAGCGGACGGCGCCGGGGATCTCAACGATGCCGGAGACATCCTCCATTTCCTCGGCGAGCAGCAGATCCGCCTCATGGGCAGGATCGACGCCGGGCAGGCCGAGCCCGCGGATCACATCGGAGGCGCGGATGCCGTGGATCGTCTTCAAGAAGACCTCCGGCTCGAAGCCGTGGCGTCTTGCCCATTCACTCCAGACGCGTTCGACGACCGCAATGGAATTCAGCAGCGTTCCGTCCATGTCGAAAAGGAAGGCGTCATAGGATCTGTCGAGGAGGTCATGGAGAGCGGGCACGGGGCGTTTCCTTGCGTGTCACAGCGCCGCGCGTGTTTAAAGACGCGCACAGGGACGCTGTGGTATTTAGAAGCTACGCAAGCGACTAGCGGAGAGCGGAAACGGCGTCAACGTCAGTTGTTGGTGTCTGGGTGGGTGACGTTACGGACGTCGGCCAGACCGCGGGCGGCGTCGCGGCTGCCGGTCGCGGCAGCGGCTTCGAAGATACGGGTCGCATCGCCGTACATTTTGAGATTGAGGTAGCAGTAGCCGCGCAGAACCATCAGGTCGATGCGTTCTTGCTGCAGCTGGGCACGCTGATCGAGATAGATGAGGGTTTCGCGGTAACGCCCGGCGTCGAAGGCTGCAAGCGCACGGTCGGCGAGGATCGCCACCTGAAGCTCGGCGGCGCGCTGGCGGTTCTGCGGCGCCTTGGTGGCCGCGACAGCCGCATTGCCGGAAAGGCCGGCGCGGAGATAAGCAAGGCTCTGGCCATAGGCTGCATCTTCACGGACCTTGCGGGCCGGGCTCTGCAATGCCGCCTCGAAGGCCGAGATCGCCTCCATCGGCCGGTTGACATCCATCAGGCACCAGCCGCGCGACAGCGCGTCGGCCGGCTTAAGCTGCCCGGCATCGATTGTCGTCGAGCAGCCGCGCGTCTGGCGCGGGCCGCGCGGGACGGGCGCCGTCTCCATCGCCGGCCTCGCCGCGCGAACGACCACTTCCGACCCCGGCTGCAGGATGACGCGGCGCTCGGCCGGAAGCGGCTCGGTCTGGGGACGCTGCGTCGGTTGAGCCGGTTGCTGTGCGGCAAGCGCGCCCTTGGCCGGCGGCGGCGTGACGGCGTTCGGCGTCAGGGAGGACGTGTCTTCGAGATTGGTGATCCGGCTCGACCGGCCGGCCCAGGCGCGCTGGAGGTCGAGCACGCCCTTGCGGTCGCTCAGTTGCTCGCGAGTGATGACAAGGCCATAGGCGGACGGTTCGTCATCGGGTTTCCAGGCAAGCGCCGTCTCGAACCAGCGCGTGGCGGTCTGGAACTGATTTAGGGAGCGGGCATACCAGCCGAACTGCTGCGCCGTCGGCACATATTTCCGGGCGATGACCTCGGCAGCGATGCGGTGCAGCACATCTTCGGCCAGATCGGCCGGCGGCTGCAACGCCATCAGGTTGGCGGTGGCGGCGAGATAGGTAGCGGTCGCATCATCGGAATCGGCGCGCCAGCGGAACATCACGTCCTCGGCTTCCTCAGGCGCCTTGCGGGCGATCAGCGCCAGCGCCAGCCCCTGCGAAGCGGCCGGCGAATCTTGCTCGGCTCGAGCGGCACGGAACCATTTCTCGGCATCCGCATCATTGTTGCGGCGAAGCTGGTACCAGCCGAGCAGCAGCGCATCTGAGGCAAGCCCCTCCGTCTCGGCGAGCTTTTCGAGGCGGGCGATATAATCGGGCGCGATGGCGAGATTTGGATCGTCATCGCCCTCGGCCATGAAGCGTCGGGCGAGGTTGTCGCGGATCGCGTCGAATTCCTTGCTCCCGTCGGCAGCAGGCCTCTCCAGCGCGAGCAGCGCCTGCATCGGCTGGTAGGCAAGCAGCGTCGAGGCCTTCTCGACCGTCGCCTGACGCTCGGCCGGATTGGTGCAGTTCTTCAGGATATAAGCGTAGGCGTCCTGGCCGCGCTGCGCCCTCTCCGTCTGGATGAAGGCTTCGGCGAGGCGCCAGAGGACATCGACCTCGCTGCAGGTGAGCAGGCTCGGTGTTGCAGCAGCGATATCGACCACAGTCGCATATTGCTTGAGGTCCGACGCATTGACGAGGCGGGCACGGCCCTCGGCGACATCAAGCCGGTCGAGCAGATCGGCCGGCGGCTGCCATCCGGCATCGGCTGCCTGGCGGTCGGCGACGGCCTTGCGCAACTCCGCATAGCGCCCATCGGAATAGAGCTGCCACATGGCCTCGAGCTGCTTGTCGCCATTCTGCGGCACGGCGAGAGGATCGGCCGGAGGAACCCAGTTCGGGTAGAGCGCCTGAAGGCGGGAGATCTCGGCCTGCAGACGCACCTTGTCGCCGCGGCTGGCGAAATAACGAAGCGCACTTTCATCGACGGCAGGCGGCGGCGGCGCGGCCGCCTGTTGCGGAGCCGGCGGCGCGGAAACGATTGGGGGTGTCACTGGTGCCGGCTGGGCGACCGTCTGAGCCGGCGGAGCAGCCGTCTGAGGTGCCGCAGGCTGCGATGCTGCCGGCTGCGGTGCAACGGCATCCGGATCCGACGTGTCCGGGGCTGACGGCGACGGGGAAGTAATCGCCTCGATCTTGTCGGCGACAAGCTGCACATTGAATTCGGAATTGCCGGCAGGAACCTCCGGCTTGATGCGGCCCATCATCATCAGCTCCGGTGCCGGCTTGCCGGCAGAGCCGAGGCCGAACTTTTCCTGCAGAGCGGCACGATCTTTCAGCCCGGTGACGAGGGTTGCCACCACGACTGCCGCTGAAACCGCCACGAGAGAAGACTTCACAGACACTCCGGATGCTTCTCCCCAATATAGGCCAGCCCCAACAGCTGAAGCGTGGACGGATAATAGAGTGCGGGCGCGAATTGCAGGGCCGAGACCGGCAACTTGGTCCCATCGACTACACAGGCCACAACATCGTTAACAATTCGATAACCGGGATCCGACAACACAGCCTTCGGTCGGCCGGTGGTCAGATCGATGGTAGCGGGAACGCCGTCTTGCAACATCCCTTGTTGCAAGCGGGTCAGCAGCGCCTTGTCGGTCACGCCGCCACGAGCGAGATAGAGCGGGATGCGGATGGCGTTATAGGCAAACTCGGCGTCGAAACCCTGCGCCGGCTGCGGCTGGCCGCTGAGACTCACCCATTCGGCGGGAAGCTTGCGCGGGCCGAACTGCATCGTCTTCAACAGCGTTAGGCCATCGTCCGACAGTTTTTGCCAGGCATCCGACGGCGCGAGCGCCGCCATCACCGGGATCGCCTCGTAAATCCAGTAGGACGGGTTGACGACGGGACCGTCCTCGCGGTCGGTGGCGGCAAAACCCTCACTCCCTGGCAACAGGAGTGTGTGCCCGGACGCGTGCACGACGGTTTCGGCAAGCAGCGCCTGCGCCATGCGGGAGGCGGCGAAGATATAGTCGTTACGTTTCCACGCCGTGCCGGCTAGCGCCAGCGCATAGGCGATCAGCATGTCGCCATCCGAGGCGTTGTTGGTGTCGGTGACGTGCGGCTTGACGCTCGGATCCCATTTCCAGACGGCAAGGCCATCGTCGCGCAGCAGCAGCTCGGTGCGGGTAAAATACCAGATCTGTTCGAAATCCGCAGGGCTGGCTGCGAGATAGGCGAGCAGCATGCCATAACCCTGCCCTTCGCTGTGGCTGATATTGCCGTTGCCGTTATCGATGATGCGGCCGGTCGCATCGAGAAACTTCGCCTTGTAGGCCGACCATGCACCGGCATTGATCATCGCCTGCTGGGCGACGGCGGGCGGGCTCGCCGCGGCGAGCGCGACCGTTGCCGCAAGCAGGATTGCGCGCCACCGCCTCATTTCGACCGGCCCAGCTTTTTGAGCATGCTCGAGGTGGTGATCCCGATCAGCAGCACGAAGACGACCAGCAGGAAGGCATAGGAGAGGATATTGGTCGACAGCCAGTTGGCGGCGATCAGCCGGTAATTGGCGATCGACCAGGGGGTGGACGGCACGAAATCGAAACGGGTGACGGGCACGGTTTCGATCTTGCCTGTCTTGCTCGAATAGGTGGTGATGTGGCCCGATATCTGCGGCCAGTTCAGTTGCGCGGTCAGAACCTCGAGCCCTTCGCGCAGGTCCTTTGCCGATGGCGCCGCCACCACGGTCCAGGCGCCGGCTCCCGCGGGGCTGGAGCCTTGGGCGACCAGGAGCGTGTCGGCGTTGGCCGGCGTGAAAATCTGCTCGGCGCCGGGGATGAATTGCAGCGAGCTGCGGGAGATATCGAAATTGCGCGAAAGCCACTCACGGAAGGCAGTGATCCGGCTGCGCAAGACACCGCCGCTGACCTTGGAATTCCACTCCTCGAAAGCCGTACCGGTATCGACGACACCCGCCTGCGTATCCGGCACGGGACGCCATGAGGCCTGGCTCGCCGCAGAGATATTGGTCTGCGTCAGCGCGGTTGCCGGCATCTGCGAGATGGAGCCGATGAAGATTGCGTCACGATCGCCGATCGTATTCGGCGAGGCGACGGTTTCGACGGCGATCGGATGGCCGGCGGTGATCGCCATCTGGCCAAGCAGCGTGGCGGCGGCCGAAAGCGTATCGGCATCGATGCGATCGATGAAGAGCGGCGTCGGCTCCGTGGCCCGGCCATAGGGATAGGCGGTGCCAGCCATTGCGGCCAGATTCGGACGCTGACCGACGCGGGCGAAATCCGGAATCTGCAGCTCGGAGGTATCGAACAGGGCAAAGCGCGGGGTGGCGCCGGCGGTCGAGCCCGGCGCGCAAGCCGCATCGTCCTTGGTCATCAGGATCGCCTCGATCGCCACCGAATTGAGACCTGGCTTGAAGTGCCGCATCGTCACGCGGATCGGCAGATGACGGAGAATGCCGCCTGATGTCGTGGTGATCGGCACGGTGGAGGCGATGTTGTCGTTGACGTAGATATCGATGTGGCTGCCGGGCATCACGTTATCGGTATAGGCGGCGTCGAGCAGCACCTTCGCCTCGCCATAGGCATTGGCATAAAAATCGGCCGGCACGGCGATATTGAAGCTGGTCCGCAACCGCCGGCCGGAGAATTCGGTGGTCTTCACACCGAGCTGAGACAGGGCGATATTCGTGTCGGAAAACACCAGCGGCGCGTTCGGCGCGCTCCAGCGCTCAGTGGTCAGCACGTCGCGACGAACCTCCGAGGACCTGTCTGTCGGCGAGACGATGGTATCGATCGCCGACGAGACCGCCTGCCAGGAGGGGCCGCTGATCAGAAGCACCGGCGAGCCGCTGCGCGGATCGGTGACAAAAGCGGCGAGTGCTGCACTTTCGGCGCCAGGCGGCAGGTCGGGAAAGAGCGGCCGCAGCTCCGCCGCGGTGCCGACGAGCACGCTGAGCTTGCCAGGCCCGCCGACCGGAAGCGAAGCGGTGTTGAAGGCAAAGATCTGGTTCGGCATGCTGCTCAGCACCGACAGGCCCTGCGCCAGCCGCAGCAGCGGCTTGGTGGTTCCCGGCTGCTCCAGCGCCGGGACGACGATGTCGAACTCCGTCTTGCCGGCGCCGTCGACGCCGATGGCGCGGATCGCATCGGCGCTCGGTAGCTGGGCGGCATCCCTGCCGGCAAAGCTCAGATAGGTTCCGGCCGGATCGATGTTCGACCAGAGTTCATAAGTGGACTGGATGCTGCAATCGGTGCGGTGGCGCTGATTGGCTTCGAAGGTGACGAGGTTGGCGCCCGGCTGCAGCAGACCGGGCGGAACCTCGAAGGTGACGGCCGAAGAGCCATCCGGCGAGCCGACGCGCTGCTGACCGATCGGGCGGTTGTTGAGATAGACGGTCAGCGCGGAGGCCTCGGGCGCGACGACGATCGAATTCTGGTAGGCGAAGGTGAAGCTTGCCTTGGCCGCCGCCTGCTCCGGCGTCAGATAGACCGACCATGACCGACGGTCGTATTCACCGCCGAGGCCGAGTTTCGAAAAGGGCACGACGAAGCGACGGACGTCGCCGGCACGCAGCGGCGCAACGCTATTTGCCGTGGCGGCAGGCTGGGGCGCGGGCGGCGGCGACTGCGGTGGCTGGGCGGCGATCGGCGGAGGAACGGGAGCAGGTGCAGGAGCAGCCGGGCTTGCAGGTGCGGGTATGACGGAAACCGGAGGCGTGACGGGAACCGGCGCAGTGGCTGCTGCGGGTGGCGTGGGCGACGTCAATCTCGGGGTAACGGACGCACCGGGCGGCCGCTCGCCGGACATGTCGAAGGGGGCCGTCTGCGCCTGGGCGAAGGCGGAGGCATTCAGCAGGAGAAGCGAGGCGGCGACGATCCTTTTCATCCGGCGTTGACCTTTGCCGCCTGCTGCTGGGCCTCCCGCTCCGGCCGCATGCTGCGGAAGAAGTAAACGAGGCCGCGGCTCGTCTGGTAGAACGACATGCCGAGAAACCAGATGGTGCCGCGGATCAGGCCCGGATTGCGGCGGCGCGAGGCCTGAAACTGGGTCCACTGGTCGGAATTCGCAAACATCAGGTCTGCGATCAGGCGATGGTCAAGCGCGCTTTTCGGCGCGTACTGACAGCCGACATTGCTGATGTCGCCCGACGGCTCGATATTGCGGACGATGAGCGGCAGGGTTTCCAGATCCGCGCCGCTATATGGCCGGAAGCGGATTTCGCCGACGGCGCCGACCAGCATCTCGTCGAGCTGCTTGTTGAAGATGTGAAGCCTTGCGCCGTGGACGGAGACGTCCTCGATCGAAGCCGTGTACCACTTGCCGTTGGCGCCGAATTCGCAGCGCCGGTTGACCCGGACGCGACGGGACGAGGCTCGCTCGCCGCGCTCCGACACGACGCCAAGCGCGCAGCCGGCCATGATCAGGTTGATGACATTCCAACCGCCGACGACGAGCGTGACGTCGGCCTTATAGGGCTCTGCATAGATCTTGTAGATGGTGATGACGAGCGCGACGATCTGCACCGCAAAGATGACGAAGAACGGACGGCTGATTTCCGACAGACGGCTGACGGCGATCGATTCGTCCTTGGCAGTGACCTTGAAGGTCGGCTTCCTCGGATTGAGCATGACGGAGACGACGGCCGGCAGCAGATGCACAGTCTGGACATATTCGTAGAGCTCGGAAATCCAGGGCCAGCGGAACGACCCGTAGAGGTAGTTCTGCATCATCAGATTCACCAGCATATAGGCCAGCGTATAGGCAAGGAACTCGCCGCCCGAAGCGGTGAAGATTTCCAGATCGAAGAACAGGTAGAAGAGCGGCGCAAACAGGAAGATCGTGCGCGGGAATGGGAAAAGCCAGAAAAGCGTGGAGGACATGTAGCAGAAGCGCTGCGGGATCGTCAGGCCGCGCTTCAGAAGCGGAAAGCGAAAGCGCAGGATCTGCATCATGCCCTGGGCCCAGCGGCTGCGCTGACCGATGAAGCTTGCGAAGGTGGCTGGCTGCAGGCCGGCGATCAGCGGCTTGTCGACATAGATGCTGTTCCAGCCGCTGCCATGCAGCGCCAGCGCCGTCTCGCAATCCTCGGTGATGCTGATGCCGGAAAAGCCGTTCTGGGATTCGAGCGCCCTGCGGCTCAGAACCGCGGCCGAGCCGCAGAAGAACGCGGCGTTCCATTTATCGAGGCCGCGCTGGATGATGCCGTAGAACATCTCGTTCTCGCTCGGCATCTTGTCGAAGGTGCGCAGGTTGCGCTCCAGCGGATCGGGATTGATGAAGAAGTGCGGAGTCTGGACGAGGAAGAGCTTCGGATCGTCTTCGAAGTAACCGACGGTCTCCAGCAGGAAATCGCGGGCCGGCGCGTGGTCCGCATCGAAGACGGCGATGAGTTCGCCGGTCGAATGTTTCATGCCGTTGTTGAGATTGCCGGCTTTGGCGTGCTCGTTGCGGTCGCGCGTGAGGTAGCTGACGTCGAGATCCTCGCAGAGCTGCTTCAGCTCGATATGGCGGGCGGCGGCGGCCTGGGCTTCGAGCAGCTTGCCGGAATTGCGCTTTTGCAGGGTGCCGCCGTCGTCGAGCAGCCAGACATGCAACTTCTCAGCCGGATAATCCATGGCCTTGGCGGCGGCC